>CAYNNY010000180.1:0-6063 GCA_964398555.1 uncultured Verrucomicrobiales bacterium | reverse complement strand
GGAAGCGGTTTGACAACCGCTTTACGCAGTGATGGAGATCCATCTGATAGTTCGCCTAGAACTCGGGCTTGCTGCGTGATGATTGTGTCATCTGCGGCAATGCCAATCGAACATAACGAGCCTGTAAATAACACTAGGGGCAAGTATAAGAAATGTTTCATGAGAGTGTATTCGTTAATAGATCTCCAACAAAAGTAAGTTTTTCCTAGTGGACGGGGAGTTAAGAGAACCGAAACGAGTCGGCTGCGACGGTCTTTGGCCGTGAGGCTTGGACATGCACTGCCGCCTCCCCGACCATTTTCGGTTTGGCGACGAGTTTGCGGCACTCATCGACCGCTCGTTTTGAAATCTCTTACAATTCCGCCCAGCTTTCGTTGGACAGCTAAGGTTTACCGTTAGTTTATTTTTATGTCAAATGATTTTTATATTTAAAAGTAATCACCTGAGTTTTGGGTTTTACCACTTCTCCAGCACGAGACATGTGCGGCTGGGAATGTAGAGGGAGATTTGATTTTCTTCGTTTGTTTTGGTGATGACGGAGGGGTCGATCCGGCAGTGGCCTCCGTGGGCGCAGGAGTCGGAGTCGATGATGATTTTGTAATCTCCGGGCTGGTGGACGGGGACGGGGTAGTCTGGGAAGGATTGCTGCGGGCTGAAGTTGAAGACAAAGATGAGGTTTCCGCGCTCGGCGACGAGGATTTGGTCGTCGTTGTGCAGGTAGAGGAGCTGGGCCGGGTTGCTAGCCAGGAGGCTGTGCTGCTCAGCTGTTTGAATCATCGAGGCGTCGAAGGTGTTGAGGTGCTGGTAGCGCAGCTCTTTGTTGTCGACCAGTGACCATTGGCGGCGGCAGTAGTGGTAGGACCAGTCGTTGCCCTCGCGTGGGAAGTCGAGCCATTCGGGGTGGCCAAATTCGTTGCCCATGAAGTTGAGCCAGCCTTCGCCACCTGAGATGAGTGTGAAGAGTCGGATCATTTTGTGCAGGGCGATGCCGCGCTCGACGATGGCATTGTCGTCGTCGGTTCCCATGTGCCAGTATATTTCTTTGTCGATCAGGCGGAAGGCGATGGTTTTGTCTCCGACGAGTGCCTGGTCGTGGCTCTCGGCGTAGGCGATGTTGGCTTCGCCGTAGCGGCGATTGGTCATCACTCCCCACATTTCTTCTGGGTTCCATTCTTCGTCTTTTGTGTGTTTGAGGAGTTTGATCCAGTAGTCGGGGATGCCCATGGCGAGCCGATGGGTGAAGCCTACTCCTCCCTCGGAGGTGGGGCGGCAGAGGCCGGGCATGCCGGACATGTCCTCGGCGATGATCAGGGCGCCTGGGCGGATTTTTTCTGCCAAGGTGGTGGCGAGTCCGAGGTAGAGGATGGCGTCTTCATCGGGGCCATCGGTGAAATATTTATCGTAGTGGTCAAATCCGACGGTGCCGTGGTGCTGGTAGAGCATGGAGGTGACGCCATCGAAGCGGAAGCCATCGAAGTGGAATTCTTCCAGCCAGTAGCGGACGTTGGAGAGCAGGAATCGGCGAACTTCTTCTTTAGAGTAGTCGAAGCATTTGGAGTCCCACTGCGGTTGGTCGCCACGTTCTCCAGCGTGAAAATACTGATGGCCGGAGCCATCGAAGTCGTTCAGCCCTTCCGCGATGTTTTTCACGGCGTGGGAGTGGACGATGTCCAGCAGGACGGCGATGCCTAAGCCGTGGGCGGTATCGATGAGGTATTTAAGGTCATCGGGGGAGCCGAATCTGGAGCTGGGGGCAAAGAAGGAGGAGACGTGGTAGCCGAATGAGCCGTAGTAGGGGTGCTCTTGGACAGCCATTAGCTGCACGGTGTTGTAGCCGAGCCTGGCGATGCGGGGCAGGGTGTTTTCCGCAAACTCGCGGTAGGTGTGTAAGCGGGGTTCTTCTCCGGCCATGCCGACGTGGGCTTCGTAGATTGTGGGTGCCGTGATGGTGGAGGGATCGAAGTTATGTTGCCACGGGTAGTTTTTTTCCGGTTGCCAGACTTGGCCTGAATAATCGTGGGTGGATTCATTCTGCACCGCGCGGAGGATGGTGGCAGGGATGCGATCGCGGGAGCCTCCGCTGGCTCCGACGATGCGGAGTTTGATGAGATCGCCGTGTTGTAAGGTGTTAGCGGGGAGCTGAGCCTCCCAGATGCCGTTGTTATTTTTGACGAGTGGGTGGGTTTCTCCGTTCCATCCGTTAAAATCTCCGACCAGCGAGACGGATTGGGCGGCTGGGGCCCACTCTTTGACGGTCCATGTTTGGGAGCCGGGGCAGAAGTGAATGCCTAGTTTTTTGTGGGTGGTGGCGTAATCCTCCAGAGATCCAGAGGTGGATTCGATGGATTGGATGTGCAGCTTAAGCTGGCCCATGCGCCAGTTGATGTGACCGGTGTAGGGTTCTAGCCAAGGGTCATTTTTTACCAGTGTCGGGATGTTGCTTTCGCTCATGTCTTCATGCTAACGAAGAGATGGTATGATGACACGTTCTTTTTTTGGGGTTTTTTTGTGCGGTGGACGAGAGGTAATTGGCGAGTGTGATGTGTTTTTGGTGGATGTGGCGGCGGTTGGCAACCGCCACGGCGTGCGGATAACCCGCTCAGTAGAGCAGATCATCCAGCGAATAAAATTACACCCAGAATTGGCTTGCAGGTTGATTTTCATCGCGTCAGCTTAGATCACGTCGATTATCACCAATGATGGCGACTAGTTAGCTTATGGCATTTCAACAACTTCAACGGCGACTGGCCAAATTTGAACAAGTGGCGATCTTGTTGTTTTTGGGTAAATGGCTTTTGTTTGGCTGTGTGATTGGCGCGGTGGTGGGATCGGCTTCAGCGGTTCTTTTGCTTTCACTGGATTGGGCCACTGATTACCGGGAGGGGCATCTCTGGATCATTGCTTTGTTGCCTGTGGCTGGGTTGGTTTCGGGTCTGATGTATTATTATTTCGGGCCTCGATCTGAAAAGGGGAATAACTTGCTGCTGGAGGAATATCATCGGCCTGAGCAAACGATCCCGCTGCGCATGGCTCCTTTGGTGCTGATAGGCACTTTTTTAACGCATCTGTTTGGTGGCTCAGCTGGTCGGGAGGGCTCTGCGGTGCAGATGGGCGGTTCGCTTTCTGATCAGTTGGGGCGATTGCTGAAGTTTCATCGGAGTGATCGCCAGATTGCCATTGTGATGGGGATCAGTGCGGGATTTGCATCGGTGTTCGGGACGCCGCTTGCGGGGGCTGTGTTTGCTTTAGAGGTGCTCGTGCTCGGTAAAACCCGCTATGAGGCGATTCTTCCTAGCTTTATTGCGGCGGTGGTCGCGAATTATGTGTGTGATTTTTGGCCGATTCAGCATTCGCATTATGAAATCCCCTTTGTGCCAGAGATGACGATGGTTAATATGTTTTGGGCTATTTTTGCTGGACTGGTGTTTGGTTTGGCGGCTTTTGTTTTTTCCAAATCCACCCATGCATGGGGTCGGTTGTTTAAGTCAAAAATTAAGTACGCGCCACTGAGGCCAGTGGTGGGTGGCTGTGTGCTGGCGGTGGTGATCTACTTGATAGGAACGACGAAATACATCGGTCTGGGTATTCCTACGATTGAGGCGTCGTTTTTGGAGAGCATGAACTCGTATGATTTTTTGATCAAAATCGCCTTTACCGCCTTCACGATTGGGGCCGGGTTTAAGGGCGGGGAGGTGACTCCGTTATTTTTTGTGGGGGCAACGCTGGGCAATGCCTTGGTCTGGTTTGTCCCATTGCCGATGCCCTTGTTGGCGGGGATGGGGTTTGTGGCGGTTTTCGCTGGGGCGACCAATACACCGATCGCGTGCACGCTGATGGGGATAGAGCTTTTTGGCATCGATGGCGGAGTTTACATCGCCTTGGCCTGTGTGGTGGCGTATTTGTTTTCTGGGCACACTGGGATTTACACCTCACAAATCATCGGCACACCGAAGAGCCGGTTTTACCTCAGACTCAAGGGGCGTAACATCAAAGGCGATGTGAAGCCGCATAGGCGGCGGGAATGATTTGCTTTCAGCGTTAATCGAGAGCGTCGGGCATTTTGAGCGTTTTACGCTCGTCTGAAGGCAAGGGGGCGATTGGCTGTTTTCTGGGATCGCCATTCTGGGCGAGTAGGTAATAGGCAAATCGGGTGAGCATGATGTCTTGAATTTCCCGCTGGCTTCCGGAGCCAAGTCCGACCATTTTCCTGACGTTAGCAAAATGGTCTGGATGAGTTCTTTTTTCACTGGGGTGTTAAGTCTAGAGGGTTTCGCTGTGGCGTTATGAATGACAAGCGTTGAGTAGTTGTTGGACTTTTTTGAAGTCTTTGATGCCGGGGGATATTTCAGCACCCGAGGCGATGTCGAGGGCGGCGGGGTGGACCATGGCGATGGCGTCCGCGGCGTTGGTCGGGGTGATGCCGCCGGCGAGTAGGACTGGGGTGTCGGGATTGGCTTGGATGAAGTCGCGGGCGTGGGTCCAGTCGAATTTTTCACCGGTGCCGCCATAGACGCCTGGGGCAGGAGTATCGAGCAGGATGGCCGTGGCGCGGTAGTCGGTGATGTGGTTGAGCGAGGCTGCGTTTTTTACGCCGATGGCTTTGATGAAGGGTAGTCCGGCATCGGCAAAGGGGGCGCAGTAGGCGGGGGATTCATCACCGTGGAATTGGGCGAAATCGATGATGCCATCTTCGATAAGCTGGCGGGGGAGGGCGGGGTCGGCATTGACAAAGACGCCGACGCGGAGGATTTTTCCGGCAAGGTTAGAGGGGAGTTTGCGCGCGTCTTCTGGGCTGAGGTAGCGTTTGGACTGGGGCCAGAAGTTGATGCCAAGCGCATCGACGCCCATCTCGGCTAGGCGGATGGCTTCTTCTGCTGTTGTGATGCCGCAGATTTTGAGTGAGGTTTGGGTGGGGTTGAGGAAGTTTTTCATGGGTTGATGCCTGCGGCGCTCGACAGGATTAACAGATTTTTTCAGAATTACTTGGGTTGATGATTTTTTTGAACCACGGATTACACGGATTTACACGGATGGTTGATTAGTTGGGTGAAGTTGGGTGTTTGGGTTGATACTTCAGTTTTTTACCACGAAAGGACGCGAAGTTGAGGTTGCTTCGCTCCAGCTTGAAGTGGGTTGATTAATCAGGATGTGTATTCGCTCATTTAAGCGAAGTGAATCTTTGGAGTTTAAATCTTAGAGTTTGGAGTTTGAAAATAGCAGGATGTGAATTCAGCATTTACAATTCACCATGCCGCCGAAGGCGGTTTATTCTACGTTCTGGACTTGTTCGCGGATTTTTTCGAGTTCGGTTTTGGCGGTGACGATGAGTTGGGCGAGGGTGGCGTCGTTGGCTTTAGAGCCGATGGTGTTGAATTCGCGGTTGAGTTCCTGGCAGAGGAAGTCGAGTGGGCGGCCGACGGGTTCGTCGAGCGCGAGGTATTCGCGGAATTTATGGAAGTGGGAGTGGAGTCGGGTGACTTCCTCGGTGATGTCGCAGCGGTCGGCAAAGAGCCCGATCTCTTTGAGGACTCGCTCGTCTTTGAGATCGAAGTCGAGTCCTGTTTCGCTGAGTCTCCGGTGGAGGTTCTCGCGGTATTTGCTGATGACGGAAGGAGCGTGGGTGATGATCTTCTGTGTGATCTCTTCGAGCGTGCAGATGCGGCTTTCGATATCGTCGTGAAGGTGTTGCCCTTCGGTGGCGCGCATGGCAATCATGTTGTCGAGAGCTTCTTCAACGGCGGGGTAGATCGCGCGAATGGCGGACTTGATATCAACGAGTTGATCGTGGAAATCGAAAACATCAGGGGCTTTGAGGAAGTCGGTGGCCGTGGGGTGAACAGGGCGATCGATGGCATCGGAGAGTTCGGTGAAAGCCGCTTCAAGGGCTTTGGCGCGTGTGGTATTGAGATGGACAGCCCGCGACGCTCCATCGGGAGTTTCGATTTGGATGGAGATGGTGACTCGGCCTCTGGAAAGTTTACGGAGGGCTATTTTTCGAATGGGTGCGTCTAGTTCAGTGTAGGCACGGGGCATTTGGACGACGATTTCGCCTTGCTTGCGGTT
>CAYNNY010000179.1:0-6080 GCA_964398555.1 uncultured Verrucomicrobiales bacterium | reverse complement strand
AAAACCTCTAAAACGCCCCTCAAAAAAACATTTATACACCGTGCAAACCATACTTCATAAGCTAATCAACCTCCCCGAACCATCCCTTTTTGATTTCAATACGGAGATCTACGAAACATTCCAATTCACCCAAGATGACCAACAGTCCCTCATGGACATTGCCGATGAAAAACATTTTTCGCTGCCGGAATATGACGAAGATGAAGAAGATGGATTCACCCACAAACACTACGATGTCAGCGTCCATGCCTACCGGGCACTCTCAAGATTCAACGACATCAAACATCTTCCCTTTTTCATTGAGCTTAATGATTCCGAAGTTTCTTTTGACGAATGTTTTCTCTACGAAGATATGCCCCTAATACTCTCTCAATATGGAGACGAAGCCATTCTATTACTCACTGCGGCCATTAACGACCAAGACATGAAGGAGATCGCAAGATCAACCGTCGTAACGGCTCTTGAAAATTTGGCAAAACAAGAAATCGAACTCAACAGTATCATTCAAGAACTCACGTCATACATCTCAAAAAAACATTTCACCCGTGATCTCAATGCCAGAATCATTTCCACACTTATCACCCTCAATGCCACTCAAAAAATCGATGTCATCCGCTCAATTTTCGCAGCCCACCTTTGTGATATTAGCGTGGTTGGAGACTTGGAAACGGTTGAGATTTCTCTAGGACTTCGAAGCAACCGTAAAACTCCGGAACGCAATATTCACGAATACGAAGATGCTGAACTTCATCTAGCCCTAAAAGAGCATCTCGCCCCCCGCCCCGAAAACTCCGACTCAGCTGCCATTTTTTTCTACCTTCACAGCCTCTATTCAAGAGAAAACAGCTTACAAGACGTATCTGAAATCCAAGGATACATCGCGGGAACACTCTTGGCGACCACCCCTCTCAGTCCGCAAAAAACCTTTGAAGGCATCTGGGATGATCCAGAAAACTATCAAATCTATTCTCCCAATTGGGAAAACACGGAAGACTTTGAATTATACATGAAGGTCTTTGTGGCACTTCACACGGCGGTCGAAGATGGACTTCTCAATAGCCACCTTGACCCCTTACTTTCCTCAAATGAAGGCTATCCGATGTTCAGCGTATGGTTCAGCGGATTTTCCCGAGGACTGTCTCTCGTGATAGACGACCCCAAAGACTTATTATTAAACGAACTCCTCATTAATATAACAATCCTCATAACCCTAGAAACATCTTCCCATTCAAACAACTTAGACTCATACAATCAAAGTGAAACCTCCAGACTTTACTCCAATATTTTGGATCGGATTTATGTTCAATATAACCAAATCAAACACGGAAGATCACCCATACTCCGAGCCCTTTCCAACGGAGACACCTACACACGCGAAGACGCTAAAATCTCCCGCAACGCCCCCTGCCCCTGCGGCTCCGAAAAAAAATACAAACGCTGCTGCATGAACTAACCAGGAGCGCCGAGCCCCAGCTCGGCGCAAAAAAGCCCCACCCCAATCCCCACCTTTTTTCACATGTTCACCCGATCCACTACCCAGCTTGCGCTCATTCTCCCACTTATAGCGCTACTCTCGTCAGCTCAAGCAGATGATTTGGAATCAGTCTTCACCAACCTCGCATCCGTTCAAAAATTCACTCCCGTGGATATTGACGACGATGGCGATCTGGACATCCTCGCTGGCAATATAATCTACTACCAACAATCCAACGGGGAATTCGATGGACCCCATGCCTTCATTCCGCCTCGTCGGGAAATCTATAGCATCCTCGGTGCTGGCATCCGAAACGCAGGTGAAAATACACAAATTTTCACGCTAGAGCAAGACCGAAGCGATCCGCAACAAATTCAATACAACCTGATAAGCTATTCCCACACCAACGACGCAAAACTCTCTCACCCCGTCATCCTCGAAACATTTCCAGCAAACACCACCACCTTTCATGGATCAGATCTCGATCAAGACGGCTACATCGACTTCATCATCCAGATTCCGAAAGACACGGGCGATTATCAATTAAGTATCTCATGGGGAAATAGCGCAGCTACAACAGCCATAGCCACGTTGCCATCCGAAGAAAATTTCCCGAGCTCCGCATCATTCGTCGATATCGACGGCGATGGACTACTCGACCTAACTTACCAAGGAACCATTGCCGGCAACGAAGGGCTTTGTGCGATTTTTCAAAAAACAAACCACACATTTTCTTCACCCCAACTCCTAAAATTTTCAAATGACACCATCATTCATTCCTATGAATGGAGCTGGGCTGACCTCGACGGAGATGGGCAAATCGACCTTTTCCGAATCGGCAATGCTGAATTTATCTACTCCCTCCAGTCGGGAAATGAATTCACCCCTCCCATCACCACAGCCCACCCAGAATCGCTAGAAACCATTCTCGGTGTCGACTCCACAGCCAACACCCCCGCCACCATCCATACTCTTCTTTGGGAATACTCCTCCACCCCAATTACCCTTCGGTCATTCAGATACGACCAACCAGAAAGCGCATGGTCAACGAACATTGAAACCCAACTTTCACCGAACCGCCCCCTAGCACGCGACTATCGCCCACGCCCAAGTCTGGTCACAGACATCGATAAAGATGGCCAAAATGACATTATCCTCGCACTCTCACCATCAGAGAATTTTATTCCCATCCGAGACTTAAAACAATTAAGTATTGGGAAAAAATCATCACCAAACACCTTTCTTTTTTCCTGGCAGGGATTCTCGCCCATCACACAAAACATCTTACTCAAAAATGATTTTAATGCTGATGGCTTCAGCGACATCATCGTTGGAAAAACAGCCTCTGGTGATGTAACCCTCATCACAAACCAGCAAGGTAATGGATGGAGTAGAGAAAGAGACTTAACAGAACTTCTCCCCTCGATATTCCGCAGCCAAAATATCGGCATTCACTCCATCTCAGTCATCGATATCAATCGCGACGGACACCTAGATCTCCATGTGCAACTAGGTAAGCCAAAACCGGGAGTCAGCTACCTAGGCTATATAGGAACTACCTCATCAGCTACCGGAGAAATTTCTAGAAATGATAATTACACCTACACTTACCTTATGGCCCTTAATGATGGCTCTGGTAACTTTACTTACACGGAAGACCTATCAGAATCATTCCTCAATGGCACAACGAACCAAAAACATACCATCATCGCCTATGCCGACTGGGATAACGATGGCGACCTAGATGCCATGACCAATGCCTTTGGATGGCATGAAAACATCAACGGTCAATTTTCAACTTCAATTCACGCCCTCATTTCCCCAGGCTCAGCGCTTGATGCTCTGGGAAACCCGGTGACCGTTTCATGTAAAGCGACCATCGCAGACATCGATGGCGATGGCTCACTCGATCTTGCAGTTCCCATCACAGGAGCTATCTCGACTAATTACCTCACAAACCCTCCCAAAAAGACCGAAAACAAAATGTCTATTGTTTACGGCAACGGCTTTGGCGGAATTTCAGAGATTATCTCCTACCCCATCGCCCTTCTTGTCTCAGACGCATTGGGAAACAACCTCATACTAGATAATACCTTTTTAGATCTCAATCAAGACGGTAGGATGGAGTTCATCTTCAATGACGTCATCTCAGACGCCCTTGGCAATCCATTGTTCATCCCTTCCATGGCATACAATTCACCCGATGGTCGATTCCGCCCACTCAATACCTTTAACACCTCCAATGGATTTTATGGTCAAGAACTAGCGGATTACAATGGCGACGGAACCATCGATAGCTGCGGACTCAAAGGCTACACCTCGGCAAGTCCTTACGGCCCCATAACCAGTCAAGAATATGATTTTTTAGCCCCCTACCGTAGTTTTTCAGCCCTCTCATTTCAATCCTTCTTAGACATCGATAACGACCACGATGCCGACTTTCTATTTAGCCCAACCACCTCCAAATTAGATTTATTTTCCTTTAAAAATCCACTCGTTGATGGCGACGACCCCGTCGTCCGCTACGCGCTCGATGCCGGATTAATGGCTGATGAAGCACTCCCTGATGCAGACCCCGAAAACGACGGCCATACAAACCTTGTAGAATACATGTTTGGCGGTCAGCCCTCCGCCCAAGACGACGCCTCCATCCTCCCTATCCTCGGCACCGATCTCCAATCAACCCAGCCCAAACTCACCGCCAGCTTCAAACAACGCGCTCAACTCCCCGCAGGCAAACAATACCACCTCAGCATCAGCAGCGACCTCCAATCCTGGATCGACTACCCACTGGACGAAGGAACCACCACCACTATCGACGCCACTTGGCAACAATTCACCATCAGTATCGCCCCCTCCACGATCTTCCCCGAAGGGCACAAAGCCTTTATCAAATGGCATGTTGAATAGTCATTGATGAAACGCTGATCACTGAGTGCAAACTCGGCGAAACATTGAAACAACTTGACTCGAATCAAATACTCGATACAAGTTAACACTCTCAATACAAACCACCATGCCCTTTCAACTCAACTCACAACTCGCCGACGGCGGACACGATCTCGGCAAACACGGCATCTGCCGCATTTTGCTCAAAAACAACGCCATTTTCCCATGGTTCATCCTCGTCCCCGAAGTAGACGAATCCATCACCGAACTTCATGAGCTTAGGCAGTCTGACTACATGTCTGTCTGCGCGAGCATTCGTCGTATTTCCCGTTTTGCCGACAGCCATTTCCAATCGGAAAAAATCAACGTCGCCTCCCTAGGCAACATCGTTCGGCAAATGCACATCCACATTGTCGCGCGAACCGAATCCGACCCCGCCTGGCCAGGAGTCGTCTGGGGATACAGTGAATCAAGACTTTATCCCGATGCCGATGTCGCCGCCATCCGCGAAGCCTATCAAAAGTTTTAAACTTTAAAATGCCCATCCTCGACGTCCAAAACCTCACCACCCGATTCCACACCCGCAATGGCGTCGTCCACGCCGTTGAAGACGTCTCCTTCTCCGTAGAAAAAGGACAAACCATCGGCATCGTCGGCGAATCAGGGTCAGGCAAATCAGTCACCTGCTACTCTTTAATTGGACTCATCCCCCAGCCTCCGGGGAAAATCCATTCTGGCAAAGCCATCTTCGATGGAGTGGACCTCCTCCAAACTTCAGAAAAACAACTACGAGGTATCCGAGGAAAACGGATCTCGATGATCTTCCAAGATCCGATGACCTCGCTCAACCCCTTCCTGAAAATCTCCACCCAGCTCACCGAACCCCTGGAGATCCACGAAGGTATCAAAGGAAAAGCAGCCCTCCACCGCGCCATCGATGCCCTCGCCGAAGTCGGCATCCCCGATCCCGAAAAACGCATCCACGCCTACCCTCACGAATTTTCCGGAGGCATGCGCCAGCGCGTAATGATCGCCATGGCTCTCATCACCCGACCCGAACTCCTCATCTGCGATGAACCGACCACCGCGCTCGATGTCACCGTGCAAAAGCAAGTGCTCGATCTCATCAAAGACCGACAAGAAAACCTAGGCACCGCCGTCATCCTCATCACCCACGACCTCGCCGTCGTCCACCAGAGCTGTGACGAAGTGAACGTCATGTATGCAGGCCGCATCGTCGAACGCGCCCCCACCCAAGAGCTCTTCGCCACCCCCCTACACGCCTACACCCGCGCCCTGATAAAAAGCATCCCCGCCACTCACAAAAAAGGTGAAACGCTCTACACCATCCCCGGCATGCCACCGGATCTAACTCACCCCCCCACCGGCTGCGCCTTCCGCGAGCGCAACACCCTCGGCGACGCCACAAAATGCCTCACCGATGCCCCCCCCGAGCTCACCGAGATCGCCCCCGGCCACTTCGCCCAGAACTGCCCAGGTTGCTTGGCCCATCAATAATCATTTTTTCACACATGCATCATCGCGCTCAGTTCTTCTTTCTTATCACTCTTGCTTATAGTTTCTGGGGATCATCATTGGCCAAAGCGGAGAAGGCAGTCCTAGTTTTTGAAAATAGACTCGCAGAGGTCACGGCTGAACCGAACCAGTAAAAGATCACCATCGCCTTCCCGTTCAAAAACATGTCGGAGGAAACTAG
>CAYNNY010000178.1:0-6129 GCA_964398555.1 uncultured Verrucomicrobiales bacterium | reverse complement strand
CATTTTCGCCTATCTGGACAAGCATATCGTGGGGGGTGATGACCCCCGCCAGTTCGGCAAGGCTCTGAAAGGTGAACTTGGCGAGTTGTGGCGATACCGCACCAGCCATTACCGCATGATTTGCAGGATCAAAGACAGGGAGCTCGAGGTGCTTGTCGTCAAGGCGGGGCACCGCCGCGACATTTACGATTGATTGCCTCCCCCAGCTTCGGCGGGGTGGGTTTTGATCTTCACAAAAATGCATGAGAGGTGATGGGCTTACATGGCCACCCACCTTGGCGACTTTGCGGCTTTGCGTGAAACTTTAAATTTCTTGCTTCACGCCAAGCCGCAAAGTCGCCAAGAAAAAAGCGGAACTTCAACGCACCATCAGGTGCTTTCAACTCGCGAAGCGAATTCAACCAGCCGAAGGCAAATTCAACGACTCAGCGTGAAGCCCATTCAACGACGGTATCATTCCTACTGAGGCATAAAATTTTGATGGATATGATCTGCGCCCACCACCATAGTGGGTGAGTCATGAGCCAGCCACCATCCGCCCCACTTCATATCTCACTTGATCATTCCTACGCGCGGCTGCCGGAGTCCTTTTTTGTCAGGCAATCCCCCACGCCAGTCCCTGACCCCCAACTCATTTGCCTCAACTCGGATCTGGCTAAAAAGCTCGGTCTGGATCCCGATGAACTCCAATCTCCAGACGGAGTGGCCATGCTCGCAGGAAACGCGGTTCCTCAAGGTGCCGAGCCCATTGCCCAGGCCTATGCCGGTCACCAGTTTGGTGGCTTTGTCCCCCAGCTCGGCGATGGGCGGGCGATCCTTCTCGGCGAAATCATCGACCCCGAAGGAGCGCGCTGGGACCTTCAACTCAAAGGCTCCGGTCGCACCCCATTTTCTCGCGGCGGCGATGGCAAAGCCGCGCTCGGCCCCGTCCTCCGCGAATACATCCTCAGCGAGGCCATGGCTGCGCTCGGAGTGCCCACCACCCGGGCATTGGCCGCCGTCACGACCGGTGAAACCGTGCTCCGCCAAGAGGGCTCTCTCCCAGGGGCCATCTTTACCCGAATAGCCTCCAGCCACATTCGGGTGGGCACCTTCCAGTACTTTGCCGCCCGGAGAGACACGGATGCCGTGCGGCAGCTCGCCGATTACACCATCGCCCGCCATTACCCGGAAATTCTCAGCTCCGCCGATCCCGACCAAGCCACGACTAACTCAGCCACCCCAGCGGTCTACGCCGATTTTTTCAAATCCGTCATCGCGGCACAAGCCGCCCTCATTGCCCAGTGGATGTCCCTAGGTTTCATTCACGGTGTCATGAACACAGACAACACTACCATTTCCGGAGAAACCATCGATTACGGCCCCTGCGCATTTATCGACACCTTCCATCCCGATTGTGTTTTTAGCTCCATCGATGTGAATGGCCGCTACTCCTGGGGAAATCAACCCAACATAGGCCACTGGAACCTCACCCGACTCGCCGAGACCCTGCTACCACTCCTTGACGAGGATCCGGAAATAGCCACTCAGATCGCCGAAGCCGCACTCAACGGCTATTCGGAAAATTTCAACGACCACTACATGTCTAGGTTCCGCGCGAAGTTCTGCCTTTCTGCCTCACCATCCTCCGACCTCATTATCCAGGAAGGACTCTCCCTTCTTGGCAACCAACAGATCGACTTCACCCTCTTTTTCCGCCACCTCACCCAAATGGCCGCGGGCGGTAGCGAAGAGCCTCTCACCGCCCTCTTTTCTGACGCAGCCCCCTTGAATACCTGGCTGGATTCATGGAATGTGGAAGCGGATCCCGCCCAATATTTAGCCGCGATGCAACAAGCCAACCCGATTCTCATTCCCCGAAATCACCGGGTGGAACAAACCATTCAAAGCGCCTACACAGGGGACTTCCAGCCTTTCCACCGTCTCACCCAAGCTCTAGCAACCCCTTACACGGAGCAAGTGGAATACACCGATCTGGAACAAGCTCCCACACCCGAAGAAATCGTACACGAAACATTCTGCGGAACGTAAAGTTT
This sequence comes from uncultured Verrucomicrobiales bacterium, assembly GCA_964398555.1. Lineage (GTDB taxonomy): Bacteria > Verrucomicrobiota > Verrucomicrobiia > Verrucomicrobiales > Akkermansiaceae > Oceaniferula. The sequence continues at coordinate 4,093 of CAYNNY010000178.1, read as the reverse complement.
ATTGAGACCTCTTCGCGCTTGCTGCTTGCTTCTTAGCTCTTTCCTCTTAAAAACCCACCCATGCGCATTCTTACAGGACTCCAACCCAGTGGAAAACTTCACATCGGCAACTACTTTGGTGCCATGCAGCCCGCTGTCGAACTCCAGGATCAGGGTGATGCTTTTTACTTCATCGCCGACTACCATGCGATGACGAGTATGAGCGATGCCGCCACCTTACGCGCGAATATCCAAGACCTCGCCATCGACTTTCTCGCCTGCGGGCTCGATCCCGAAAAGGCAACCATTTTCCGCCAGAGCGACATCCCGGAAGTCAACGAGCTCGCCTGGGTCCTCTCCACCGTCTGCCCGATGGGACTGCTCGAGCGCGCCCATTCCTACAAAGACAAAATCGCCAAAGGCATGGACGCCAACCACGCCCTCTTCGCTTACCCCACCCTGATGGCAGCTGATATCCTCCTCTACGATGCCGAACTCGTTCCTGTGGGAAAAGATCAAAAACAGCACCTCGAAATGACCCGTGATCTTGCGGCAAAAATCAACGATCGCTTTGGTGAAAACACCCTCGTAATCCCCGAGGTTCTGATCAAAGACAACACCTCGGTTGTCCCTGGGCTCGACGGGCAGAAAATGTCCAAAAGCTACAACAACACGATTCCATTAACCGGAGGAAAAAAAGCCCTACGCAAATCCATCATGCGTATCGTGACCGACTCCACCCCGGTGGAAGACCCCAAACCGACGGACAACTCCACCGTCATCGCCCTCTACAAACTCTTTGCCGATGAAGATCAACTGGCCCAAATGATCACCGACTTCGAAGCCGGTGGCTTTGGCTACGGGGACTTCAAGCAGCGCGTCTTCGATGCCTACTGGGAGCACTTCGCCCATGTGCGTGAAAAACGTGAAGAGCTCGAAAAAAACCTCGATTACGTCAATCAAGTCATCGCCCAAGGAGCCGAAAAAGCCCGCGAAGAATCCACCAAAGTCCTCGACCGCGTGCGCAGGGCTGTCGGGTTACGGTAGAAAAAAATGACTGAAAACATCTACGCGCCTCCTCTGTCAGCCCTCGAGCCGACCGAGGCAGACAAGATTCAATTCCCAATCCACCTAGCCTCACGCTGGGCCAGGCTCGGAGCCGTCATCATAGACGGTATCATTTTGGGGATTGCAGGAGCCGGGATCGGCTTTTTACTTTCGCTCTTAGGATCGAATTTCAATTTAGGCAGTGTCTTTGAGAAGTTTTTCTGGGCAGATGTAGAAGATGAAACCTTCATGCTTAGCTTCCTCTCCACAGCTCTGGATGTTGCAATTTACTTGGCTATCAATACTTACTTCCTTGTAAAATCCGGCCAAACGATCGGAAAAAAAGCTTTGGGTATTCAAGTGGTTTCCCGTGACACCCACCAACTCCTCTCATCGGGAAAAATCATAGGCATTCGCTACATACTGACAGAATTTTTATATATTGTCCCTGCCATAGGTTCACTTTTTGCCCTCGTGGACACACTTTCCATCTTCGGCGCCGAAAAACGCTGCATCCATGATCTCATGGCAGGATCGATCGTTATCAAATCAACATCGAGAACACACACTGAAAAATGAAGCCGAAAATCAACAAAGTGCCAAAACTAGCGGGTAATGCCGCTTGTGACATCGTGGCAGATACAATCGAACATTTCAAACTCAGCCAAGCTGAGATGGCTCGAGCTATGAAAATAAGCCCAGGCTTGCTCTCCGATATCGTCAAAGACAAAAAAGGCATCAGCGCGGAATTTGCGCTAAGATTTGAAAAGTGCCTCGGTGTCTCTGCTGAATGGTTACTCAGAACACTGTCTTTTTATGATTACTGCTCTGCATACCATCAAAAATCTGAGAAACTCTCCGAAGTGCAAGTGCTTAAACAAACGGCATAACTCGACTGCACACGCAAGGCTGTGATCCACTACCTTATTAATAAAAAGTTGCCCGGCATTTTATATTGTATTCGCCTAGGGTTGTAGGAGCACATTTTTTTCTTGTTGGTAGGAAGCTCTCTCATCATGTTTTCTTTTCATGAATGAGAACCCATACACAACCCCGCAGACACAACCCCAAAACTTCGCAACACCAACAGAGCCTAGTTATATAGAGCTCGCCTCTCGATGGGCCCGTTTAGGAGCTGCCGCCATAGATGGTATCATCATGATGATCATCTTTGTGCCTCTTGTTTTTGGTATCATTTTTTTCTCTTCTTCCAACGGATCTATGGAATCCTTGCCCACCCTCAGCTACGGCTATCAAATCCTAATTACCGTTCTCGCCATCGCTGTGTACGTTGGGATTAATGGCTATTTTCTCGTTAAATCCGGTCAAACAGTCGGCAAAAAAGTGCTAGGTATTCAGATTGTATCTCACGAAACCCACCAACTCCTGACTTTTGGAAAAGTCATAGGCATCCGTTACATTGCCACTGTTTTAATTGCTCAAATACCTTTCTTAGGAAAACCCTTTAATATAATCGATACACTCTTCATCTTTGGCGCGGAAAAACGATGCATCCATGATCTAATGGCTGGCACCATCGTTATCAAATCTTCCTCTGTCTAAGGTTAAAAATCTTTGTTGATGGCTCCCTATCTCCGCTATCATAAACTACAAGGATCACACACTTACTCGATAGACCCAAGAGGCTCGAAACTTTAAGTGGAGCATTACCTTTTGCTGGGAAAATCAACCCACCAAGGCTCTGAGCAAAAGGTCATCGCCAATCTGAGTAAACTCAGAGTTTCTCAAAGAAATATCTTCCGCCAATCCGGCAAATCCATAATCCGGCCCTCCAGTGAGAAGTGGTGCGTAAAAAATCGCTACCTCATCCACCAACTTCGCTTCGAGGAATGCAGCCATCAAGGTGCCCCCCGCCTCGACCATCACGGATTGACACCCTCGCTCGGCCAGTTGTTTCAAAGCGGCCAATAAATCCCCATTTTCCTGCACCAAGGTCCTGTCGGCATAAGCATCCGTAAAAAGCTGATGCTCCTGGGGTAAATCTTCCCGTTTTCCTCGCGTAATGACCATCCGCCATGGTTGAGTTTTGGCGGATAGGGCCTCACTTCTCAGAGTCAGTGCTGGGTTATCGATACGAAACGTATTTCCTCCGGTGATAATGGCATCCGACTCAAAACGGAGCCTCTGCACCATTTCCCGCGATGCCGGGGATGTCAGCCATTGACTTTCCCCAGGCGGACGGGTGATCCGCCCATCTAAACTAATCGCAGATTTCAACATTACCCAAGGGAGTCCTGATCGCTGCACTTTCGAAAATCCACGGATAAGCTTCAAACACGCCTCGTTTTCCACCCCCACAGTCACCTCTAGCCCCTGCGACTCCAATAATCGCTTCGCCACCCCCGCGTGAGCAGGATTAGGGTCCTCCGCTCCGTAAACCACCCGAGATATCCCAGCATCTAAGATCCCTTGCGTGCAAGGAGGGGTGCGGCCCTGAGTGGAACATGGCTCTAGGGTCACATAAATAGTAGCATCCATCATCGCCTTAGCTGAGTGATTCTCCAAAACATTCGCTATCGCCTCTCTCTCAGCGTGAGGCATTCCTGCCTGGGTATGCCAACCTTTCCCCAGCATCTGGCCATTTTTCACAATCACAGCACCCACCGCAGGATTGGGCGAGGTCAGGCCGATCCCTTTTTTTGCCTCCTCAATGGCTAGCTGCATCCATGTCTCATCTGCATTCATACGGGCAAACTCTACACCATGGTGGGAATCGGCATCAAATACCAAGTTTTTTATCGGCTCATTTTCCCTGTGAATAACCATTAACCGCCTGTGGATAACTTGTAGAAACTCTGAGCCTTTCTTTTTAACTTATCTTAAACATGCCTTTTTACAAAGAGAACCACCATGGTCATACACAGGTTATCATACCCGTGGAACTATTATTAAATCAACGTGAAACACGCTTTTCGAGAAGTTACTCACAGGTAGAAGAAGAAGAATTTATGGGGTTTAAATATATAAAAGAATTAACCTCGTGAATAACAACTACTCACCAACCAAGATAAAACAGATACAATCATGATTTTAGACTCGTTGCTTG
>CAYNNY010000177.1:1587-6172 GCA_964398555.1 uncultured Verrucomicrobiales bacterium | reverse complement strand
ACCGAAACCTGTGTTCGCGGGATAGTAGGACAAGTTTCAGTCGAGCCCCCCCCCCTTCGATATCCACCCTTGATCTCAGCAAGATAGTTCGGTATAAAGTGCCGCATGAACCTGCAAGACCTCGGTGCCACTGAATTCATTGGCATCGCCATTCTGGCCTTGGCCGTCGTAGGTTTTATGAAAGGATTGATCCGCACGGTCTTTGCCTTGATTTGCCTAGGTGTCGCGGGCTACGCTGCCCTATGGGGAAATGAACACGCCCATGATTTCACCGCATCATGGTCCAATGCCATCCCCGCTATCTGGCTACCCAAAGTCGTCGCTCTGATCTCAGGCCTCATTGTCTTTTTCACCTGCCGATACCTGCTCAACTTTTTAGTCGATCCATTCAACGACTCCAAAGCGGGTAAGCGGGTCGGTTTTGGACTCCCCGCAGCGGCGCTGAGCCTCTGCGCTGGGCTAGCCATCCTCTGGCTTGGACTTACCGGCATCCGCTACGCAGCCTCACTCGCCGAACTACGCGATACCCAACGCATGCTGCTCCTGGAAGAAACCAATGATACGGCCAGGCAAACATCCGCCCTCCTGCTCAAGGCGAATTTCTTAATCAGCGACAGCGCCATCGGCAAGTGGCAACAACAGACCGACCCACTCTACGCATCTGGCAAACTAGCTCTCAGCAAGCTACTTGTCATGTATCATCACAAGCCGACCCGTAAAGCACTACTCGAAAACCCCGCCACGAGAAAGCTGCTAAACCATCCAACATTTCTCGAGCTCGCCTACAGCGATGAAATCAAGAGCTACGCCGAGTCCGGTAAGCCTCGTGAAATTTTCAACTCGACATCCGTCACTAAGGCACTTGATAATCCGGAATTCATGAAAAGCTTCTACCTGCTCGACCTCCATTCTTTTTCATCAAATAACGCGCACTAAAATCCATAATCCGCACAGCGATATCGAGAATATGCACAGCAAGAAAAAAAAATCTTGATATGTTCAGTGCCACCTGACCACGAACGATCATTCAGCCACCTAACCCTCTTTAATTTTATGAACGTGCTCGCCCTCACTATCCTTATCAGTGTTTGTCTGGCGGGCATCTTTATCGTCTGTTTCGTGGCTGAGTTAAAGAGAAACAAACGCCGTGGCATCGAGCACGATGCGTTACTTCCCCTGGAAGACGACGCCCCAATTTCTTCTGCAGACACCACTTCAAAGAAACCACTTTCCCCCTCACCAACCAAACACCAATAGTCCGACTATGAACACACCGTCCAATGCCGCAACCACCACGATTGTCTATGACGACAAAACCGTGCGACACTTCCTCGCCGCCTCGATCATTTTTGGCATCGTCGGCATGCTCGTCGGCGTAATCATCGCCTTCCAGCTGAATTTCTGGCAAATGAACGGTAAATTTCTCGAGTGGATCACCTTCGGAGCCTTCCAGTCAGAAGGAGTGGATCTCATCACCTTTGGCCGACTTCGCCCACTGCACACCAACGCCGTCATCTTCGCCTTTGTCGGCAACATGATGTTTGCCGGAATCTACTACTCCACCCAGCGCCTCTGTAAGTGCCGGACAGCCTCTGACCTTTTGTCAAAAATCCACTTCTGGGGCTGGCAAGCGATTATCGTTTCCGCCGTCATCACCCTCCCTGCTGGCTTTACTCGGGGCAAGGAATACGCCGAGCTGATCTGGCCCATCAACATCGCGGTGGCGGTCATCTGGGTTATCTTCGCCATCAACTTCTTCTGGACGCTGCATAAACGAAACGAGCCAAGCCTCTACGTTGCCATCTGGTTCTACATCGCGACTATCCTGACGGTTGCGATGCTCTACATCGTCAACCACCTCTCCATTCCCACCAGCCTAACCCACTCCTACCCGATCTTTGCCGGTGTGCAAGACGGCCTTGTCCAGTGGTGGTATGGCCACAATGCGGTCGCCTTCTTCCTGACCACGCCGATTCTCGGCATTATGTATTACTTTATGCCGAAAGCGGCGGAACGCCCGGTCTATTCCTACCGTCTCTCCATCATTCACTTCTGGGCACTCGTCTTCATCTACATCTGGGCCGGCCCTCACCACCTACTGAACACCGCCCTTCCCGAGTGGCTTCAGCAGCTAGGAATGCTCTTCTCCCTCATGCTCTGGGCCCCCTCATGGGGCGGCATGCTCAACGGACTCCTCACCCTACGTGGTGCTTGGGATAAACTCCGCACGGATGTCGTTATCAAGTTTTTCGTTGTCGCCATTACTTTCTACGGAATGTGTACCTTCGAGGGTCCGCTGATGGCTATTAAATCCGTCAACGCCCTCTCCCACTACACGGACTGGACCATTGGCCACGTACACTCCGGCACCCTCGGTTGGAACGGCTTCATGGCCGCGGGTATGTTCTACTGGCTTGCCCCTCGACTTTGGAAAAACAACAAAGGAGCCAACGGCGAAAGCGTGCTCTGGAGCAACGGCTGGGCCAATATGCACTTCTGGCTCGGAACCGTCGGCATCCTCCTCTACGTCGCCTCAATGTGGGCATCCGGCGTCATGGAAGGTCTCATGCTCAGTGCCACCAACGAAGCTGGCACCCAGCTCAAATACGCTAACTTCCTCACCGTGATGCAGGCCAAACACATCCCGCTGCTCTTCCGCAGCTTCGGTGGCACGTTCTACCTCATCGGATTCATCATGCTGGCGATTAACATCTACAAAACTGCCCGCATGGGGGTGGCCACTGAGATCAGTGTGGAAGTCCCCGTGGCACGCCACCCAGATACCGACTCAGTCAGCACCCTACGCCTGATCTTCCGTAACGAGCCCATCACCTACATCTTCTGGATTCTCATGTTTGTCCTCCTCTGGATCTTCCTTCCCAAAGGTATGGACATCGGAGCCCTTGCCATGATCATCATCCTCTCCGTGCAAACGATCTGGCTGTTCCGCAAAAACACCACCAAATGGTCTGAGCTCTACGAGTCCCTTGAACAAAACTGGGTCCCGTTCACCATCCTCGTCTTCTTTGTTGCCGCCATCGGTGGCGCCGCGCAGATCATCCCCACCGTCATTTCCCAAAAAGGGGAATACGTCGAGGAACGCGTGCAACAGCTCTACACCCCGCTCGAACTCGCCGGACGCGATCTCTACATCACCGAGGGTTGCTACAACTGCCACTCGCAGATGATCCGCATGCTGCCTGGAGACATCATGCGCTACGGCGACTACTCACGTCTCGGAGAATCCATCTACAACCACCCCTACCAGTGGGGATCCAAACGCACAGGCCCCGATCTCGCCCGCGAAGGCGGTAGCCGCGATAGCGAAGGGAACTTCAAACCACTCCGATCAGACGCATGGCACTACAGCCACCTGCTCAACCCCCGGGAAACCTCGGACGGCTCGATCATGCCATCCTACCACTGGTTCGCCACAAAAAAGACCGACTTCAAGTCGCTTCCTAAGAAAATCGATACACTTCACACTTTGGGAGTTCCCTACCTCTACGACTTTAATGAAATGAAAGACCAACACGTCATTCTCGATGAAGCTCGCGTGCAGGCTCTCAAAATCGCCAAAGGCCTAGTCGCAACAGGTGTCCAACTTCCCGAGGATCTCAATAACCTGGATAGCGAAGCTGAAATCGCCGAGAAGCTCTCTGAGCGTCAAGTCGTCGCCATGATCGCCTATCTTCAAAAGCTAGGTCACTACGACATCGTGGAATCTGGCGAAGAAAAAGCCAGACCCACCCTGACGAACCCGGATAGCAAACACCCGAACATCGCGCCTGAAACAAAGGACTCAGAGTAACCGAACCCACCCCTGATCCCATGTATGATATATTCAAAGACATCGTCATCGATTCCGATGGCATGATTCAAGGGCTAGTCGCCTTTATTGTCTCATTTGCCATCTTTAGCTTCGTCATGATCCGCGCCTGGCGCACCCGCCGTGACGATGATGGCCACATGGCCCATTTACCACTCAGTAACGACTCCGAAACTACGCACACCAAAAAGTCATGAATCCAGACTCCAACAAACCAGCTAACAAATCAGTCGAAGACGGCCCCGTTCTCCGCGAGCATGTCTTCGATGGCATTGAGGAATTCGATCAAAAACTTCCCAACTGGTGGCTCTTCACCTTCTACATCGCCATCGCCTTCTACATCGGCTACTGGGTGATCTACTACAGCTCAGACACGATCAAAAGCCCGGCAGAAAAAATCAATGCCGAAATGACCGCTATCAACGATGCCAAACAAAAGGAACTCACCTCCATGCTCAATGACCTCAACGATGACGTGCTCATCGAATGGAGTCAAAACGCGGGTATCGTCGCCCAAGGTGAAGCCGTCTTCAGCACCACCTGCATCGCCTGCCACGGCGCCGACCTCAACGGCACCGCCATCGGTCGCTCGCTCATGGACGACGAATGGGAACACGGCGCGAAACCCATGGATCTGTTTAACCTAGTGCTCAACGGCAGCCCTGCCGATGCCAAAGGATTCAACGGACAAAAAATGCAAGCGTGGAAAGATTTACTCGGACCAGAAAAGTCAGCCCAAGCCGTAGCATTCATTCT
>CAYNNY010000177.1:0-1487 GCA_964398555.1 uncultured Verrucomicrobiales bacterium | reverse complement strand
GCCGATTCCAGAGGGCCATTCACCCTCTGGCGCAAGTTAGTAGGATACGCCCTGATCGCGCTCTACGCGGCTCTACCGTGGATTCCCGTCAACGGCTTCCCCGCCGTATTTCTGGACATCTCCAATCAGCGCTTCCACCTCATGGGTATCACCCTCGCGGTGCAGGACCTCTGGCTGATCTTTTTCCTCGTCTCAGGGCTCGGATTCACCCTGTTTTTTGTCACCGCCCTGCTCGGGAGAATCTGGTGCGGCTGGACCTGCCCCTACACCGTCTTTCTCGATCACGTCTTCCGGAGAATCGAACGCCTAATCGAAGGCGATGCCCAAGCCCGCAAAAAACTAGACCTCGCCCCTAGCTCACCGCAGAAAACCGCCAAACGGATGCTCAAACACACCCTCTTCATTTTCTGTTCCGCTCTCATCGCCCACATCTTCATCTCCTACTTCGTCTCGCTTCCTAAGCTCTACGAATACATGCATGAGAAGCCGAGTGAAAACTTCGCATCCTTTGGCGTTGTTGCCTTCCTCACTCTCGCCCTCTATTTCTGCTTCGGCTGGTTCCGCGAGCAGTTCTGCATCGTCATGTGCCCCTACGGACGTATCCAGTCCGCCCTCTCTGACGATGACACCATGGTTATCGGCTACGATGCCCATCGCGGCGAACCCAAAGGCAAACCCAACGATCCCAATGTCGGCGACTGCATTGACTGCCGCCGCTGCGTCCAAGTCTGCCCGACCGGGATCGATATCCGCGACGGACTGCAAATGGAATGTATCGGATGCGCGGCGTGTATTGACGCCTGTGACGCCATCATGATCAAGCTGGATCGACCCAAAGGACTGGTCCGCTATGACTCTCACAACGGACTCGAAAAAATCAAAAAGAAAATCTTTCGTCCCCGCATCTTTGCCTACTTCGCCATGATGATGTTAGGAGTTGGGGTATTCACCCTCACGCTCTACAAAAAAGCGAGATCGTTTAGCGCGCAGGTCAATAAAATGCGTGGCCTCACCTACCAGAAAGATGCCACCGGCGTTCGGAACATCTATCAAATCCACCTCTTCAACAAACGCAACGCCGAAACCGTCTTTGACATCCACCTCAAAGATGCCCCCGAGTGGGTTACCACCAGCGGCACCGTTAAAGGCATCACGCTTCAACCTCTCGAAGAAAAAACCTACACCCTCGTCGTCACCGCTCCCGTGGAGAACTACGATGGAAACTTCGACTTCACCCTCCAGGTCCAGTCCCGCACCGACAACACCACCGTCGACAACCACGTCCGCTTCCTAGGCCCCAGCCCCAAACTCTACCGCAAGAGCCTAGAGAAATCAAAGTAGGATAGGCCTCCCGGCCTGTCGACTGCCTATCGCTGATCAACCGTGGCGGCGGTTTCCAACCGCCCAGCCCCAATCAACCATAGAAAAACTCCAAACTCTAAGTTCTAAAAACCAAAGCAGAGCAACTCTCACCCCAAGACAACCCA
>CAYNNY010000176.1:0-6338 GCA_964398555.1 uncultured Verrucomicrobiales bacterium | reverse complement strand
CCTCCGAGAAAATGAAAAGATTCTCGAAAGCATGGAAGCTAAAATTAACTCCCTAAAATCTGCATGGACAGAACTTTGGGTAGCCTTCGGCGACACAGGCGCACTAAAAGGAGTTGCCAATTTACTACAACAAGTGGCGGACGGCATCTCTACATCCGTAGAGATGGCGCAGAACATCGGAAATAACAAACCCACCGAGAAAAATATACGACTTACAACCCGCCACTCACGAAGCGCCTTCGGCTCCCATACCATGGGAGGCCGCGTCTCAGAAAATGAACTCATCGAACAAATAGCCAACCACAAAAAACGACTCGCCGACCGCAAAGAAAATAACCGAGAGTATCTCGGTGATGCACGGTTTGCCACAAGCAATTCCTCCCTAGAAGAAGAACTTGCCGATCTACAAACTATCCTGGAAAACCACAACCTCAACCGCGTCGTCGGCTCAATAACCAACGCGGGCAAAGCCATCAATGACCTCCGCAAAGAAACCCTAGCACTCAAACAAGGAGAAACCGTATTCAATGACCTCGCATCCGCCATCGAAAAAGGCATCGAACCACCAAAAAAACTCACCAAGGAATGGCGGATAGCAGCCAGATTACTACTCTCACTCGATGACGGCACCCAAAAATTCTCAGACAACTACGCAAAGATTTCACGCCAAATTGCCAACGGCAATAATGGAGCCGCATCCAAAGGTGTCAGGAGGCTCGCCGATGAATTCGCTCCCGCCTCCACCGGACGCGAAGAAAAATTCCTCAAAGAGCAATCAAAACAATACAAACAAGCATCCAAAGATCTTAGCGAAATTAAAGCCAAACGCGACAAGATAGCCAGCCGCGATACCTTTGGAGATGAAGATTTAGGCAAAAAAATGGCAGAGCTAAAATCCGTCAATGGCCAATACGACACCGCCCTCAGATCGCTCGAAGACATCGGGCGTGCACTCCAAACCGTTAAGGAAAAGTCCGCCCTTGATCCCAACCAATCATCCGGCCTGAAGCAATATCTCCAAGACACCCTCACCACCATCGAAACGGTGAAAAACTCACTCGACTCCCTATCCATCCAAGGAACAGAATCACCACAACGTGTATTCAACCGGAAAAACGAAACCCTAGGATTAAAGCTACAAAGCCTAAAAAAAACTCGCAGCAAAACACTCGCAGAAGGTGCATCAGCATTCATCGAAAGGGACGCCCTCAAAATATCCATCGATAAACGGAAAAAAGAGCTAGCACATGATGAAAAAAGCTCCACCACCAGCGAAGCCCTCCGCCAAAAATCCAAAGAATGGATCACCGACAACGAGAAAATACTCACCCTGAAAAGCGAAGCTGTCGAAGCCGATAAAGCCCGCATCACAATCATCGATATTGAAATCCGCAAGCAGGAAGAGAAAATGAACCTTGCCCGCACCCAACTCGAAATCGAAAAAGAAGCAACCCGCCTGAAAGAAGCATTCGACAAAGGTTCCCAAGACGCCGCCATCAACGCCCGCCGATTCCTCATCGGCACCAATGATTCCCAAAAGAAAATTTCCCAGTCAAACGCCCTAATCGAACTCAGCAAAGAACCCCTCGATATCGATCCTCAGTCTGGTGTGGATATCCTCAACAAACGCGCCGCTCTACTCCAAAACGAAGCCATCATCGCCAACAACATCCTCTCCATCCGCCAGCGCGAGGCCGACATCACAGCCACCCTTGCCAGCACTCAGGAACGCATCAAAGCTGCGCAAGAGAAACAGACAGAAGAAGTCTCAAAACGCCTCGCCATGGCAGGTCGGGAAGACCAGCTACGCGCCGCCATGGCCGCAGCCGCCACCAAAGATCAAACCATCGGCCTCGATGAGTTCAGCTTCCTCAGCCAAAACACCCGCCAAGCGTTCAAAAACTACGCTCCAGAAAATGTCAAAGGATTAGGAAACGCCACAGAAAACACCACAAAGGAAAATAAAAAACTCTTCATCGAAAAGAAACACATACAAGATGCTCTCGATGGCCTAGTGCCTGGACTAAGAGGCATGAGAGAACAGATCGACTACTTCGTAAAAGACAACCCACTAAATGCTAACAACTTAGGAATTAAAGGCAAATCCCTCCAAAACATCTTCGGCTCCCAGAAACCCGCTGATGTAATCATCAACGCAGGAGCCATTCACATCGATGTCACCGAGCAATTCACCCGCTTCACTGAGAATATCACCGACATCATCAAACAAGATCTCAACCAACAAATGGAGACCATCTCTCAAAAAGTGGAAGCCCTAAGCAACGCATCGGGTGGGGGATCAGCATTCGACTTTACCCAGTAAAAAATCAAGCAGCTTTACAGAACCTCCCCACACAATTAAAAAGCCGCGCCAGAGAATGGCGCGACTTTTCAATCACTGTGACAATGCTCACCGACCAAGGCTAATAATCTTCACACCCAATAATTAGCACTAGACCGCAACAAAATCAACCACTTTCTGATAAAATCACCTCACGGGCGAAAAATTTAATTATCCTCAGCACCCACCAGCGGAGAATTGCACCGCTCTGCCATACAATTTCACCCACTTCTTCTCAGCACCCTCCTTTGTATCCGCCCCAGCGGAATAACTGCGCCCCCGCGAATCCACATAGACACACACCCACTCAACCCGCCCACGCACAAGAATGCTACGAGCAACTACATTTTTATCTCCATTAACCATCGCTCAACATCCGTGTAAATCTGAGGTTAAAATTCATCGACAAGCCAACCCCCGCTGAAACATACGAGCCTCCGCATCTCGCCGCAAATGCAACCCTCTGAGCTTCTTATAACTCCACAGCCGTTTCATTGAGCGAATATCAGACGGCACACGATCCTCGCGACCTACGGATATATTGTATTTAATCCACCGCATCTCACGCCTAGACGATCTTCGACCCATATCGGATCCTCGATTGAATACAAGACTGACCAGCGCACCATTTGAATGCGGTTGCAGTGTGGTGGGTGTCAGGTTAAACGCCCTCTTAGTCAGTTTTGAAAACCTTGGGAGTGACCTTGCCCTGAACACAGCCTCCGCTTGTTTGTATGAGATCGACACGGAATCGCGAATTGCTCGGTTGGCGTAGTAAGCCCGAGAACCCTTCAGACCAGAAACAGACTGCAAAAGACGTATTTGACTGAGGGGGATTATTCCCGCCCAATCTTTTGCAATCTGAGATTTTGAGTTGTAGCCACAGTCATAACCAAAGCCGACAGTTACCCCGCTTGCCGTGGTGCGCCAGGCGGGGACTGTCGGGCGTTGGAGGCGTTTTACGTAGTATGCTTTGCCTCCTACCTCGTAATAGACAATCATATCCACTGACTCATCAGACAGCGGGAGAGCCTCGCCCTCAGCGGAGACGGAGACGATCAAGGCACACGATAGCGCAACGATCACACCAATCACCCATCGTGTTCGTTCTTTCTGACCGAGAGCTTGCCAACCATCGTCCACTTTGTCGCCAGATTCCGCGCCTAGCGTGTTTTTGAAAAACAGATTTTTGACGCCATACGCCACCGCAAATGCTGAGGTTGCCGTGAATACCATACTACCGAGGGATACTAGATAAAGCAGCGGCGCAAACGGGGACGCCTTATCTGGAGTAGTGGTCAGGTCGATTAGGTAATTGATACCAATCATCAACCCCAGAAACAGGGCAATGCCGATAGCTACAATTTTAATCATCCGCCAGTTCATATAATTTAATTTCGTTTTCATAGTTTTTTTTATTTTAGTTAGTTAAATATTGTTCCGAATAAGGGTAATCACTAACCCTAATGGTTTTTATTAATTTGCCGAATTAAAGTTTTTACATCAGTTCGGATCTCCCGCACATCCTCCTGCACATCTTTCTGTCGCTCATCCTGCCTCACCAACGTTTCATGATCACCCTCCACATTTTTAGTGAGTTCCTCCACACTCTTACTGACCTGAGAATGACTCGCAGCCAATGACTCCAGCCTCGCATCTTTATGTGCCGCAGCCCATACCCATCCAACTGACATCACTACAACCATCACACTATACCAAATTACATTAGGGTGCGCTTTTAAATATTTACTCATAACTTTTAAAAAATTCTAAATTCCATCAACATTATCAACATCCGTGTTTATCCGTGTTCATCCGTGGTTAAAATCCATCAACCCATCAACATCCGCGCCAACCTCCCTTGCGGCGTAAAATTGGACGCCGCGACAACCAGTTTGATTAGCAACCAAGCCCCCAATCCAGCAACCACCCACCTGTATTTAGTGAGTTTTAAATATTTCCGCTCAAACTTATCAGCCCGAGACTCAGCCTTGGCCAGTCTCTTCCCGCCCTCCACAATCTCCCTCTCCAGAGCTGGCCGTTCCTGCCGGTATTGCCGAAGCTCCACCTGACTAGCCGCCACCGCCGCCGATAACTTCCCAGCCCGCGCCTGCGCCGCCTCCATCGTAGCCAGAGCCAAATCCGCCCCAGCCTCCGCACTCACAAGATCGCCCTTCAGCGCGGCAATCGTCGCCAATCTACGCACATCAAGAGCCTCGTAGTCACGGGTTAGAGCCGCAAACCGAGTTGCCATCAAATCATCTGTCAGTCTCAATTCCTCAACAAGTTTTTTGTAATCCAGAATAACCCCCGCACTCTCCGCCGCCTCGGCATCAGCGATCACCGCAGAGCGTTGCGCCCGCCGTATGGCCTTCATACTCACCCCGCTCGCCCGCCGCGCCTCCGTGATGCTCGCCGTTACAGGAGCCACCACCGGTGTATCAGTCACCACAGGCCGTGTTCCCGCCAGTATATTTTTCGCCACAGGATCACCCGCGCAGGACGATAGCAAAGCCGCCAAAGTGCCCCAGAAAATGAGACAAATAGCGATAGCCACCACACGGCAAAAAGGTTTGATATATTGGTTCATGATTTTATAAATATTTAAACGGCAGGAAATCCGGATAGATCAACACGAGTCAGAGTGTAGCCCGTGCTAACACCCTCCATCCCATCGAGTGTCGCGATTACGCCGTTGAGTTTATCCTCGAAGGTCCCGGTAAAACTACCACCGTATCTACCCAAAAATGTAGTGTAGAGAGCCAACTCTCCATTGATCGCCAAAAACATAGGGTTACCGCTATCTCCGCCGATGATCTGTTCCGAAAATTCCGAAAACGGACTACCCACCTCCGCTCTCTGGCCTCCCATGCCCGCCCAATGCACACCCCTGCACGGGTTGATAATAGCATGCTCCTGTTTGTCCAACGCGAGATTAGCAAAACCACCCTCCACCCAGCGAGTCCCGTCCACAACATCAAACACATCATTCCCCAAAATTTTACACGGCTTGATCGACGCAGGTAAATCAGAGTCCAGCAGCAGCACCATAAAATCCGAGGAGATACCATGCGAGTTAAATTGCAGACCGTAAGATGTCTGCACCACTGACCGATCATGGACAGTGTTGTCCTCAGCGACAAACCTCAAAATAGTGCCGTTGGGTATGGCGTAATGTCGGGCGCATATAGCATGCCGAGGGGTAACTAACGTGCCAGCTCGGGTATGGCCACCCCTAGAGTTCCAAGGGCTGGCGCATGTCAGCTCACCATGTAGGTCGGCCGCCCAACAATCGGGGTTACGCACGTAGGTGGATGATGCGTGATCCTGGGCCGTGAAAACAGGCATCGACGTTTTGTCTTTACCTGCGATCCTAACCAATGCCTCAGAGTTGAGGACGTCCGCGAACGTGCCAGCAACGTAGCTGATTTTAACATCGACCACATCCCCGCCCCGCTGGATCATGTCCACGTCCAGAGCTACCCGCCGATTGCCCACACGGCCAGTGACCCGCACCGACCCCACCTCTACAAAAACCAGAGTCTCCCCCTGCAACGTAGCAGCCACTCCCTCAGTTATCGCCGCGTCCTGTAATCCATCAGGCAGGACTTGGTCGGTCGCAAACGCCACACCCGCGTTACGCTCAACATTGATACCACGCGCCACAACATTAGTGACCGTGCCAGCGATCAGTAGCCTATCCACAGGTGTGATCTGCGCGGCAATCCCTGACCCGACAAACGCAGGCGACTCCAGTTTTTTGGGTCCGTATAAAATTTTCATTTTTAATCGGCGTAAACCTGAAGGTATATATTTTTAGCGGCGGCAAGAGCTACGACATCCGCAACAGTGTGAGCCTGACCCACCTGAGTTCCTGAGCCATTAAATGCCGTGGCGAAAGGGCAAAAATCTATATATATATTCTGGCCGATACTCTCCAACAACCCATCAATCAAATCATAAAAACCATCTATACCCAAGGCGGTGCCAAAAAGAT
>CAYNNY010000175.1:0-6414 GCA_964398555.1 uncultured Verrucomicrobiales bacterium | reverse complement strand
CCCTGAGGTTAATGAGGCTCAGAAAAAGTTGATCTTTCTGAGAGTTTGCCGGCATCAATTCATCAAAGGCCAAACCCGAAGGTAAGTTTTGAAACCTGAACTGAAAGTTTAAATGGGTTTCGAAACTCGGAAATCCTTATTTGAGATTTAAAAGGGCTGGAAGTCTCCGACTGGATAATGCGCAAAATGATAAGCCGCATCACCATTCAACATTGGAGCGAAGTGACTCGGGATGATGCTTCAATTGGGAACCACGGATCTCACGGATCTTTTTTGCTTCGCTGAAGCTTTGGGAGATCAATTACGCGAAGAATCGGAGCAAGGGCCGCGGAAAGAAATAAAGCGCCCGATCTTCTTGGTCTTTTACCCATCAGCGGCGTTGCCATCCGTCTCGAATATCCCGATATACGAGACGGACGGCGCCTTGCTGATGAAAAAAATCCCTGCGAATCTCAGACACTCTATTTATTGCCGCGACCCCAAGCTCCTGTTGAATGAATGTGGGTATTGTGGTTCTGGGTGGAGCAAACATTCAACGCTCCGTAGGAGCATTCAACTCGCGTCAGCGAATTCAACTTGCCGTAGGCAATTTCAACAACGCTCCTGACGATAAGCTCATGGTTACTCATAGAAGAAGATTGGCTAAATGGCTCAGTAGTCGAGTGCTGATTTTGTTTGAGGGTGTTGTGGATTTTGATTTCATTTGATCTCGCTGTGATTATCTTCCCCTCGAGATGCCTAGCGAACACTTATCCACAGCGCTTTTCCGTGAGACGCGGGGGGCTGGGTTCTTTCGGGTGCTGTCGGGGAAAAATGCGCCGTTTTACGTGGATGTGCTCAATGAACTTGAGCAGCTCGCGGCGGAAAAGCCGGATGGCTTGGCGCGCGAGGAGGTGATTGCGTTGATTACCGATACCCTGGAGCGGCACCCCGGGTTTGAGTGGGAGGTTGATGGGGTGGGGGAGGCAGATGAGTTGGAGGGAAATAAATCGATGCAGATGACGCCGCGCGAGAAAGCTAGGTTACTACTTTCGTATTTAATCAAACACCATTGGCTCGATGAGCCACCGCAGCGGGATTGGCGGAAGTTGATCTATTTTGATGCCCATGGAGCTACGTTGATTGCATCGCTGAGAAAGATCGCATGGCCGGATGCCGCTGTGTTCACGGACAAACTCATCGGCGTCTGCACGATGCTGGCCGATGAGGTGGCGCTCACCGACACGCCATGGCAGACGGTGGAAAATTGTATTTCCAGCGTCAAAGCCGGCTTGTCCGAGCTGCAATCCATGCAGAAATCCATCCAACGATTCACCCGTCGCCAGCTCGATGAAGAAACGCTGAAGGGAAACCTCAGTGTCGTGTTTGATGATTACGCCGAGCAGATGTCACATGCCTGTTATGCCGAAATGGTCCGTGCGCGATTGCCGCTCAGGCTTCCCGAGGCGGTGAACCGGATCAACCTCCGACTAATGACAGACTCCGGCGCCTATTCCGATATGCAAACGGAAGTGCTACGCCGCCACCCCGATATCAGTGCTGAGACGGCGAGGTCGATTGTTGGTGAGGCTCTCGATGAATTAATCACGCTGATCGAGCGGGTGCTGCCGATGGCTGATGAAATCGACCGCCGCACCGCCGACTTTGTCCGCCGCTCCCTCGCCCGGTTCCGATACCTTCAAGATGTCACGGGTGAACGGAGAGGGGAGGTGAAAGCCTTGTTTGAGATCATCAATGGACGGTTTGCCGGAAAAAAATTCTCACAGATCGACGCTGACTTCCCAGCATTCCGGCTACCTCACGCGTCCCTTCCCGCCGGGTTGGATTCGCTTTACAAACCACCGGTGAAACGTCCCGACCTGAAACAGGAATCGTTTGATACCGAGGTCGATGACTCCGATCGGGACGAGGCGCTACACGATATGGGACAAGCACTTCGCGAGTCACTCTCCGCCCAGCGTGCGAATATCTACGTGCAATCGCTCCCTGGAGGTAAAGGGGCATCGATCCGCAGCTCCGAGCTTCCTCTGGAAAATAAAGCTGCCGTGACCGATCTAATTTCCCTCCTCCTCCATGCCGAATCCCAAGGTGTCCGCTACCGGATTGAAGTGGATCGGGTGGAAGATGAAAATGTGCCGCCGAATATCGATTCGCTCAATGGCTGCGCGGTTGAGCGGTTTACTCTTGTGAAAAAATAACTCACCTCATCCCAATTAACCCATCCTATCCTTGATATCATCGTGAACGAAGAACCATCCAGCGCGTTAGATCTCCCATCCGGAGCCGCCACCGAAAATACCTTCGACGCCGCCTTTGAAGAGGCTCCGGTCGAACGGATGGTCAATCTGCCGGATCACGACCGTGAGCGGTTGGGTGAAGCGATTCAGAAGTTGTTATCCACCGGCTCGATCAGCGGTGTGAACTCGGCGAGTCTCTATCATTGGAGCCGACAACACCTCGCCGAACTCAAAGAATGGGCTGAGATCACCGGGCTCGATGTCGCGATGTATCACGATGAACGTTTAATCCAGGCGATCCCGCATGTGAGTTCGTTGAGGTTGCGGCTACGCAAAGATGAAACCATCGTCTGGCTCGCACTCTGGTATGCCGGCGATCTCCGCTGGCGGGATGAAGGGCACGACCAGGCATTTCTCTCGGTGTCCGAACTGAACTCACTCATCCAAGACCAACTACTCCCCGATGTTACCGGACAAATTGCTCAAGGACGACTGCGTGAAATTCTGCGCAAAGCAGCCAAGTTCAATTTAATCCGACTCGATTTCTGCGAGGCCTTCGAAGATTCCGGTATTGAAGTCCTGCCGACAATCCGCCGCGCCGTTCCCTTTCATGGGCTGGCCGAGTGGTGTGAGTTGGCCGGAGATTTTAACCAACAGGACACTGAGCCGGAATTGGAACCGGAGTCTGAGACATCCAAAGCTGATGTGAACTCTAGCGACGAATCATCAACAACCGAGGCCAACGAGCTTAACGAATCAAAAGACAAGCACGAACCATCATGAGTAGAGCGATCAAATTATCGAAAATCCACGCCCTGAATTGGTATGGATACCGCGACACCCTACCGGTGAAAGGTAACCTCGTGCTTGCGGGGCTGACGGGTTCTGGGAAATCGATTTTGATGGATTTGTTGATGCTTGTCCTCGTTGGCCCCGAGCGCGCACGCCACCATTTCAACCGCAGCGCCACAGGAGGAAAAAGCGACCGCACCATCAAGAGTTATTGTCTGCTCGATACCAAACGTGAAGAAAATGGCCAACCTCAGTATTTTCACCATCAAGGGGTGATTACGTATATCGCCGCTGAGTTTACATGGCCGGATGGGACAGGTGGTTCGGATGAGCCGCGGATCGAAACCTGGGGGCTCCGACTCGAATACCGAGGCGTCTCCGAACAGCAGGGCGAAATCACTCCGTTTTTCTGTCCCGCACCACTGGAACGACTCGATTTCCTGAATCGGTCGGAAAACGATGGTGCGTATTATCCAGCATCGATGGCTGAGTTTAAAAGGCTCATTGACTCCCATGAGGGTCGCTTGTTTAGCACCACCCGCGAATACCTGCGCGATATGGCGAATGCGAAACATCTGAACTTCAATCAGGATGTCATCCAACGACTGCTGCCCAGTGCGATGTCGTTTACCAACTTAAAAAGCTTTGATGATTTTTGCCGCCAATTTGTCCTGCCGAATGAATCGATCCCGGTCGAAGATGTTATTTCCAGCTTTCGAGATTTTGAAACCTACGAGCGTGAATTGAGGGATCTTCGTGGGCAGTTGGATCGTTTGCTTGTGATCCGGCGGCATGCGGAAACTCTATCCACTGCTCGACGTGACCAAGAAGTCGCCCGCTACCTGAGTTCGGAAACCGCTCTGGCCTTTGCCAACGAGATGAAGATCAGGGGAGAAAAGCACCTTGAAGCGCTCCGACACGAAAATGAGGCGGATGAAAAGCGTTTGATCGAAATTGGAGAGACACTCGAAGAATGCCAACGCCGCCGCGAAACCTGCACCGCCTTACTAAACGAGTCCGAGGCCGGGAGGTTCTACAAACGACTTGTCGATGAAGTGGAGGCAATCCAAAATCGACTCGAAACTCTGCGCGGACTGGCATTGAAGGTGGATCGTGAGATTGGAAACCGGTTGAAGCAATCGAAACAATGGATGCGCGATGTCACCAAAGCACCCTGCGACACCCCGATCAACGTCTCGGAATTTCAATCCCAAATCGAATTGCTCGATGGGTGCCGGCAGGAGGAAAATGCCAATCATCTTTCATTGTTAGCATCGGCTGCCGATGAGTTATGTAAAAAAATCCGTGAGAAATTTCGCCACGAAGACGAGGAGCTTAGGAAGCTACGTCGGGAGAAAGATGAGCTGACTCGTCACATCTCACTCCTTCAAAAAGGACTGCCGCCACACCCACAGCCTCTACTTAAAGCCCTGCAAGATCAACTGCCCACCCTGCCCGGAGAAACCCCACCTCGCGCACTGCGTGAACTCTATGAAATCACGGACGAATCATGGCGTCCTGCTGCCGAGATGCTGTTCACCCAGAAATTTGCCGTCATCGTTAGCTCAGACCACTTCGAGGCATCGGCGGAGATTCTCAGATCGCTTCCCGAAACAAAAATCCAACAAAGCCAAGGCCAACAACTGATCGATGCCGGTGGGTTGACAAAAGATCATAAAACAAAAAAACATTCGCTGGCTGGTATCTTTTCCTGCACCGATCCAGAGGCGCAGTCCTACATCGACGGCTTGTTTGGTGATCTAATCCGGGTGGACTCGGCGCAAGCACTTCACGATCACACCACCGCAATCTCACCCGATGGCATGGTGAAGCGGGGAGCCTCGCTGACACGCCCCCAAGGATACGACGGCACGCCCTTCATCGGGGAAACAGGGTTGAAACGGCAACTTCAAATCAAACAATCGAGGCTCGATGAAATCAATGCGGCCTTGCGCAGGCTAGAACCCATTGAGCTTGAGGTGTCGCGGTTGATTCGTGAGCGAAATGAAAAGATACCACGCCACGAAGATTTGATCAGCCAGCTCATCCGGATCGAAGACCTACCGGGACTCGAAGTGAAACACAAAGAGGGCATGGCGCAGCTCGATGCGGTGTCGAATGATGAGTTTGAACAACTTGAACAAGAGATCTACGATCTCAGAATTCAGGAAAAAAGTCTGGCATCGGAAAACACCAGTATTTTGCGCAAAGGTGGCATTGGTGAAATTCGCCGCACCGAGCAACAGATCGCCGGGTTCAACGACGAATGCGAACGCCGCGAAAATGACTTTTTCAAAGTGCAGAAAGAAATCAACATCTACACCCACCAGGCGCGATACTCCGAGTGGAAGGCATTGATGAATGAGCAATTTTCGGCACTCGATGTACAACGGAAAGAATTTGCCCGTTCCGCTCAGGATGCCGAACAACTCACCAGCCAGACAGGGGCAGATCTAAAGATTGCCATGGCTGAATTTAAACGTGAATATCATCCCAAATTCGATGACTTGCCAGATAAGCCAGAGGAAACCGGACCTTACGAAAAGATTTTGTTAGCCATCGAGGATGCCGATATTCCATCGTATGAAAAGAAATCCAAACTCGAGCGGAAACGCTGGGAGTCGTTGTTCCGCACCCAGGTGCTGAGTCGGATGCAGCAGGCACTCAACAACGTCGAAAACATCATTTCCCTACTCAACGTACAGCTGAAACAACCGATTGGTCACGACCGCTATAAAATTGTCAAAAAGGCAAACCCGGATTTCAAAGTCTATCAGGAACTGATCACACGCAACGCGCTCCACCATGAAGACGAGCTATTTTACGCCAGCATGGGCGACGAGTTGAAACAAGCGCTCGAAGATTTTCTCCAGATTTTGACAAAAAATAGCAGCAGTCCGGAAGCCGCCCGGTTACTTGATTACCGACAGTACTTCGACTACGATCTTTACGTCACCGACATCCGCGACCCCCAACTCAAACCCGTCAGTGTGGATAAACAAAGTGGTAAGATGAGTGGTGGTGAAAACCAGAGTCCGTATTTTGTCGCTATCCTCGCCAGCTACCTACACGCCTACAAGCGACACGAAACGCGGGGCAATAAGCCATCGCTGGCGCTGGTCCCGATTGATGAAGCGTTTTCCAAACTCTCCGGTGAGCGGATTCAGAACTGCATCAATGCCATGACCGAACTCGACCTCCAGGGGATGTTTTCCATGTCGAGCGGTAACATCCCGTATGCCTTTAGTCAGTGTGACGAGTTGATTATCATCTCGAGAAAAGAAGAACGACGCGGCAGTCGCGTCGGAGTCCGGAACATCCCCGTCGTCCTCTTCCGCGAAAGCGAAGAAGGGAAAGCATGGATGGAAGAACACGCGATGGATTC
>CAYNNY010000174.1:0-6477 GCA_964398555.1 uncultured Verrucomicrobiales bacterium | reverse complement strand
ATCAGCAAGGCAACTTTCATCTTCGTATATCGGGATATTCGAGCGGGAAGGCAACAGATTGCGAACACGGCCTGAAACGCGCTTATATCCCAGCGGGATTGAACATCCTAGCACAGGGTTGAGCGTTAGCGACACCCTGTGCTTTGTTCTGTGATCCCGTTGGGATAGAATTACCCACCAAAAAAAAAGAGCGCAGGGGAAACCCTGCGCTCTTGATGATTTTTAAAGATTCAAACCCTTAGGCCGGCTCTCCGGCAATCTCTCCGGCGAGGGGAGGCTCGTCACTGGCAGATACCACAGCATGAGATTGCTTAGGGATACCCTCGTCGCTTTGATTACCGGGCACGGTATCATCCTGAGGCGGAGTGGGAGGATTGCTCATTTTACCATGCTCCATGATCTCGTTAACCTGCTCGGCATCCAGTGTTTCGTATTCCAACAGAGCCAGGGAAAGATTCACCAAAGCATCATTGTGCTTGAGCAATAGCTCCTTGGCCAAAGCGTAGGCATCGTCGATGAGCTTCTTAATCTCAAGATCAATCGTCTGGGCCGTCTTCTCAGAATAGCCTCGCGTAGCTCCAACGTCGCGGGCCACAAAGACCTCGCCGCGCTCTTCGCCATACTCCACCATACCGAGCGTTTCACTCATCCCCCATTCACAGACCATCTTACGGGCAATATTGGTCGCCATGCGGATATCTCCGACAGCGCCGTTGGTGACGTTTCCAAAAGTAATTTCCTCAGCCACTCGCCCGCCCATGGCGACACAGAGCTGATCATGAAGCTCTTTGATCCGATAGGTGAATTTATCCTCTTCAGGAAGGAACATGGTGGAACCGAGCGATGGCCCACGTGGGATAATGGTCACCTTGTGCAGAGGATCAGTGTGCTCCAACAGAACGTTAAGAATGGCATGACCAGCCTCGTGATAAGCGGTGTTTTCCTTCTCCTTTTCACTGAGTGCCAGACTGCGGCGCTCACGGCCCCAGCGGACCTTGTCACGAGCCTCCTCCATTTCGGTGAGACCGACAGAACTAAGCTCTTGGCGCGCGGCCAGCAAGGCGGCCTCGTTGAGTAGGTTGGCCAGCTCGGCACCAGAAAATCCGGGAGTGCCACGAGCGATGACACTGAGATCGGTGTCAGCCGCCATCTTGATTTTCTTGGCATGCACTTTGAGAATTTCTTCACGTCCATTCATATCGGGAAGACCGACAGTGACTTGACGGTCAAATCGACCGGGACGCAGCAACGCTGGATCAAGAACGTCGGGACGGTTGGTCGCCGCGATAATGATCACGCCCTCTCGAGAATCAAATCCATCCATTTCTACAAGCAAGGCATTAAGCGTCTGTTCACGCTCATCGTGCCCACCACCCATACCGTGACCACGGTGGCGACCCACGGCATCGATCTCATCAATAAAGATCAGGCAAGGTGAATTTTTGGCCCCCTGCTCAAACATATCGCGCACGCGACTGGCACCCACACCCACAAACATCTCGACAAAATCAGAACCACTGATCGAGAAAAATGGCACATCCGCCTCACCGGCAATGGCGCGGGCGAGCAATGTTTTACCCGTTCCCGGAGGGCCCACCATCAGCAAGCCTTTAGGAAGGTTGGCTCCAAGCCTTTGAAACTTCTTGGGGTCACGCAGATAGTCGACCACTTCGAGCAGCTCTTCTTTGGCCTCTTCAATACCGGCAACATCCTTGAACGTCACAGTTTTACCATCCGAAGTGAGCAATTTCGCCTTGCTCTTGCCAAAGCTCATCGCCCCGCGACCCGCCGACTTCATTTGGTGGCGAAAAAGGAAGAAGATAATCACGATGATCAACATGATTGGCAGCATCTGCACGAGCAGGAAACGCATCATACCAGAGTCCTCAGTAAAGGGAGCGAGACCATTAATTACATCTTTATCATAGGCATTGGATAGCTCGATATTATTAACGGCAATTTCGAATGGAAGCAGCTGCTCGGCCTCCGTAATCGCCGGAGCGTCAACAAACTTGTAGCGTTTTCCAACAATGAATTTATCACTCGACCCCTCGTGAGAGACCATTTCAAAAGCATTTTCATTATCGCCTGTGATCACCTCACCTCGTGCCAGCATCTTGGCAAGAGCATCAAGATTGAGCAAATCACCATCGGTTTGAGTGGGAAGCTCACTCACCACGCGCAGTGGGATACTGCCGTAGCGAGACTGAATCGACTTCAACTGATCGTCGTTGAGCTGAGTATTCACGGGGATGCGGAAGGCTCGCTGCTCGGACTTCTCCTTATCAGCTATCCAAGTGTCCTTTTCATAATAAAATCCGGTAATCTTCGGCACAGCGGCGGACATGCCGCTTTTTTTCAACTGATGGGTCACATCGGGAAACACCTTGCCATCCTTATCTGGCAGCTCCTGATCGGTGATGATTTTTCCAGAATCAACATAACTGCGGAATTCATTGAATGTCAGTTGTTTGGTCTTCCCATTGGACGAACCAACGGCGGCGTAGTAGAGAATACCGAGCGCAATGGTCATCAAAATGATCACACGCCAGTTGATACCTCCGCCTGTGCTAGGCTGCTGACTTTTGCTGTCTTTCGGGTTCTTCGGTGGTTCGGGTGCTTGTTGATTGGACATAGTAATGGAAAAAGAATATAAAAAGAAAAATGAAACAGCGGCTCATGGATGGCGTGTTTACCTACCACGATTGCGGCGCGGGAGAACCTAGCGCGGGTTTTCAAAAAAGAAATCCTTTTTTCTGCATCTATGTGTGTTGCGTCATCATGCGTGCAGGATGCTTGCGCTCATGAGCGTTTTAGATCAAGATCCACTCGTGGTAACACCAGACGATCAACCTCCAGCGAACCAACCCATCCTTAACGGCTGGCGAGATCACCTCCCCTTCTTCAGCCGACCCGTCCCCAGCGGCATCAAACATGCCCCTGGCCTGGTCGACATCTTTGCTTCCTTCGTAGCCCTCGATAACCGTGTCGACCGCGCCGAAGCAGAAGTGGCGCTCGATCTGCTACGCCATGCCTTCCCCGAAGCCAACCACGCCTGGCTCTCCAGACGCCTCCGCCGCGCCCTGACTCTACCCTCCCCGCCAGAACAGGTGGCCGCAAGTCTCAAAGATGAACTCGATACCGATGACAGCATCTCACTAGGACTGCAACTCTATCTACTGATCATCGCCTCAGGCTCCTCCTATTTGGGAAAAGAGTCATTCACCAAAGTAATGACGAGCCTCAACGCGGAGGAAATCGGCCAAGCTATCCTCCTTGAGATGGAGGGCGATGCCGACTCCATTACACTTCCTTTTGAAAAAATCATCTTTGCGAATGACAGCACCGCAGACGTACTGCTACCCGCCACGGATGAACACTCAGCTTTTCGCGCCTACCAATCCAAGGACATCATCATTATCCGCAATACGGGTAAAGAGCCCATCTGGGTCAGCGGTAGCTCGCTCGCAACAGGGCAGTGCCTACGCCTTCGCCAACATCAGAACATCCGCCTGCCAGACTGGACACTCACCACGGAAGATATTTCCATCTTCCTGAACGCCGCCCGCACCGGCCACCGCCAAAGCCTGTTTATCAATGAAAGCGGAGGTCAACTCACCGCAGAGCGAACCCGCTCTCGCCAAAGCTCGATCAAGCTGGACTTCGGACTGAACGTGCAAATCGAAGCCCTCACTGAAACCGACCTACGGCTCCCCACCGGCGAACCCATCGAGCCCGGCGTCACCCACACTCTTTCCATTCAAGACAACCTACTCCTCGAAGACGAGGACGCCGTGAGCCTGAATGCCCTGCGCAAGCAATCCACCGCCAAAGGAGCTCGATTCAAAATGGACGCCAACCGGAAAGAACTCCTCGTCTCCAATGACCCGGCGGCACTCAAAAAGAAAGGTGACATCCTGCTCTCCCCAGGGCTTGCCCCCAGAACCGTGCTCAGCATCAGATTCAACCCACGCACCGCCGAGGGCCAAATCAAAGTCATCGATTCCGAAAACATCATCACGGTGAACCGCAAACCCGTCAAAGATGGTGACAAGCTGGTCGACGGCTCCCTGATCCGTCTCAGCCCCAACCAAGCCGTGCGCTGCCGATTCAGTGAAAGCCTACTCGATGAAGAACGCACCGTCATCAGAGAGCTCTCCGCGGAAGGGCTCAACCACGAGTTCGGCATGGATAAAGCCGTCTTGGACAACGTTGAGTTCTCCGTCAAACGGGGAGAAATGCTCTGCATTATGGGACCCAGCGGCAGCGGAAAAAGCACCCTACTCTCGGCACTCGCCGGGCACCTCAAGCCGAGCCGTGGCCATATCCGGCTCAACGGAGTCTCGCTTTACGCCCACCGCACGCGACTCGCCCCATTCATCGCCAGTATGCCTCAGGAAGAGGCGCTCAACCCCCAACTCACCGTCCACGAACACCTATCACACGCCGCCACCATCCGGCGCCCGCACCTCAGACACAACGAACACTGCAAACGCGTCGACTCCATTCTCGCCGAGCTCGACCTCCAGCAGCTCGCCCGCCGACGCGTCGGATCCCCTGGCGAAAAAACCATCAGCGGAGGTGAACGAGGACGACTCAACCTCGGTCTCGATCTCAGCAGCGCCGCCGAAATATTACTCTTTGACGAGCCCATCTCCGGCCTTTCATCCAAAGACTCAGAGCACGTGGCGGAAACCCTCCATGCCCTCTCGCGGGATAAAATTGTCATCGCCTCCCTGCACCGACCCGGAGCGCGGGTGCTCCGCCTATTCGACAAAGTCCTCATGCTCGATCAAGGAGGAAAGGTCGCCTACTTCGGCTCGCCGAAAGCCATGGGCAAGTACTTTCTCGATGCCTGCAAGGAACTTAAAATCCCCACACCCAAACGGCTCAAAGCCCAGCAAGGAGGTGCCGATTTCGCCTTCGATGTGCTCGAAGCTCCACTCCACGGCCTCACCGGGCGCGAAGGAGGCGGAGCCCGCCGTTTTCCATCATCCTTTTGGCAGGGCCGTTTCGAAAGTAGTCAACTCGTAGACGAAGTAGCGCGTGGTGAAATGCCCGCCCAAAGCCACCTCGGAGAAATCCCCATGAGCGAAGACCACATGGCGGTACCATCCCGGTCGCGGAAACAACGCTGGATCGAATGGATCCGCCTGTTCCGCACCCACTTCCATCGCTCACTACTCTCCAAATTTCGCAATCGGGGCACTATCTACAGCATCTTGCTGGAGTCTCCGCTCCTCGCCCTCCTCATCGGGATCACCCTACGGTCATCCCCCGAGGGGAAATATGCATTCGATAGCAGCCTGCACCTCCCGGTCTATCTCTTTCTCTCCGCCACCATCGCCATGTTTCTAGGCCTCACCAACAGTGCCACTGAGATCCTCAGAGACTCCCCAGTGCTGCGGCGGGAACGCAACTGCCGCTCAGGCACCGCCCTTTACGTCGGTGCCAAATTCCTAGCGCTCTCCATACTGGCAGCCATCCAATGCGCCATTTACATCTGGATCGGCGACACGATGTTAGAGATTCAAGGCATGTTCCTGACGCACTGGATGTGGATGACCGTCACGGCACTTTGCGGAACTTCCATGGCACTGGTCGTTTCATCCGTCGTCACCACTGAGCGCGCCGCCCTCAGTGCCGTCCCACTACTCCTCGTCCCCCAGCTGCTACTTGCCGGAGCACTGGTATCATTTGATGAAATGAACCGAGGCTTGTTCAGAGGCGGCCAAAGCGGTCGCGAGGCGGGCGCTGAACCCTTCCCCGCCCGCTTCATGCCCCTGCGCTATGCCTACGAAGGCATCATTGTCAGCCAAGCCACCGAAAACCAATTTGAAAAATACCGTCGCCAAATCCAAGGCGACATCGATCCGCTCAAAGATCGTAACGACAAACGGATGGCCGGAGACGAAAGCCAGGGGCTTAAGCCCGAAGAAAGCGAACGCTTGGATATTCTCAAAACCGCCCTGACCAGACTCATGGCCTGTGAAGCGGAAGACGTAAAAACCGCAGATGCCCTCTGCTGGAAAATCACCCACGCGGGGAGAAAAAAGGACATGGAAACACTTCTCGCCATCCCCCCTTATCCTGAAGACGAAACCATTCAAACCAAAGCCTCCAGTCACTACTTCATGAACTCACGCACCAACCTCCTCGTGGGCAAAGCGGATATCGACCGGATCGACATCAACCAAGCAGGCAAGCGCAGCATCTTTCTCGCTGAATGGAAATACTGGTTTGGCTTCACCACAAAAACCACCCACGCCTGCCTCTGGGTGCTCGGAGGCGGCATCACTTTCTGTCTATCCCTCACCACCGTCATCCTCCAACTCCGCAATCACCGCAACAGCTAGCGTGGCGGCTTGCCTCCGCTTTCCCCAAAACAGGCTGGCCTGTTTCTCCTCCGGCGATAGCCGCACTTCAAAGAACAACCCAAGCTATCAACCACCACTCAACCAATTCTGAAAAATTCTG
>CAYNNY010000173.1:0-6524 GCA_964398555.1 uncultured Verrucomicrobiales bacterium | reverse complement strand
ACCGTCTATATAATTCAGCCTATTCAAGTTAATAGTCAAACCCACCTCCAATCAGACATCTTTTTCGCACGAACAGCAGCCGTTAGCTCCGTATTTATTAAAAAAAACACATCGTTCAAATAGGTGAATTGAGGGCAATTCGAATTTACACGCACTTCTTCTTGGCAAAAGAGCTGTGTTTCCCTAGCCTCACGCCATGCGTAAGAAAGTCCTACTCCCCTTGGTCATGACAGGCCTCAGTGCCAGCCTCACTCTCCCACTTCTGGTGTCCTGCGGAAACTCCGATAAAATACCGCTTCGAGGTCAAACAACCACGGGTGACAGCCCTACAGCCAACACCATGCTGACAGAAGGCCGCGCATACCAAAGTAGCGGCAAAAGTAGAAAAGCGCTCTCCACCTACAAAGACATTGTCAAAGATTACCCAAACTCCACCGCCGCTCCCGAGGCACTTTACGCCCGGGCCAATATGCTGGATCAACAAGGTGAACTCATCAAAGCCTTCGACGCTTACCAAGAGCTACTCACCAATTACCAGGCAAGTAACCGATACTCGACAGCCCTCAAACGGCAAGAACACGTCGCCCACGCCGCCGCTGACGGAGTGATCAAGAACAGCTTTCTCGGTATGAAAACAAACATCGCTCCCAGCAATGTCGAAACCATGCTCGGTCAAGTGCGTGACAACGCGCCCCAAGCATCCAGCGCACCCAAAGCACAATTCGCCATCGGAAAAGTATGGCAACAATCCGGCAATGGCGAAAAATCCATCAACGCCTTCCGCCGCATTAGCTCCGACTACCCAGAAAGCCCACAAGCCCCTGAAGCTCTCTATCAGATTGGCGAAACACTGATTCTCAAAACCAAAAAAGGCAACAAAAACAAAGCCAACTACGATAACGCAACCAACATCTACAACGAGCTGATCCAGCGATACCCGAGCCACAAACGTGCTGCCGACGCAAGAAAACGCATCAAGTCACTGGGAGGTCAGGAGATCCAACGCAGCTTCAACGTAGCTGAGTTCTACCGTAAAAAGGGAGAAAATAAATCAGCTGTCTTCTACTACAAAGAAGTGCTGAAAAAATCCAAAAGCGGACCATTACGCGACCAAGCCTCTCAACGCATCGCCGAGCTGGAGGGTCAGTAAATGATATGGGGCTGCCCCCACTCAACCACACCACCATTTTTCCCGCATGAAACGATTACTCGTCCTCATCCCTCTGATGTCACTGCTTCTGGTTTCCTGCGCAGGCTATCAGCTGGGCGGCAGCAAGCCCAGCCATCTTGCCCACGTCAAAAGCATCCAGGTCCCTCTGTTTATCAACGACACCCAAATCACGCGAGCTGACGCCTATGCCACCAACAGCGCAGTGGACGCCCTCACCCGCGATGGCACCTACAGAATCGGATCAGCGGACTCTGCCGATGCCGTTCTCGAAGGGGTGGTTGAATCCGTAAAATACAGCCAATTCCGCTCAGCCCGCAATGACACACTGAGATCCGAAGAACTCAGCATGGATCTCACCATCAAATGGGTTCTACGAGATGCCAGCACCTCACGCATTCTTGAACAGGGGGAATCCAGAGGAGCCACCCGATTTTTTGCGGGCGGCAACCTCGAAATCGCCCGAACCAATGCACTTCCCGACGCCTTGAGCCGCGCCTGCGAAAACATGACCTCTCGTCTGGCCGACGGGTTTTAAATTTTCAACAATTCCACATGATCACCTTCATCCCCACCCCGATCGGCAACCGAGGGGACATCACCCTCCGTGCGCTGGAGAGCCTTAAAGAGGCAGACCTCGTTGCCTGCGAAGACACCCGTCATTCCCGACCGCTGCTCAAGCACTACGAGATCGACCAAAAACTCATCTCACTGCACGATCACAACGAGCAGCAGCGCATCCCCGAACTGATCGAGAAAGCGCAACAGGGGCAACACATCGCCATCATCTCAGACGCGGGCACACCGCTCATCTCCGATCCTGGCTACCGACTCATGCAAGCCTGCATTGCCGAAGAAATCCCCTACACCGTGCTCCCCGGCCCCTCAGCCGTGATCACAGCTCTCGCGGGTTCCGGATTCCCCTGCCACGCCTTCAGTTTCGATGGCTTTCTTCCCGTCAAAAAAGGAAAACGCCGTAAGGCACTCGAAGCCGCCATCGCGTCGGCCCGCACCTCGCTCTTTTTCGAGTCGCCACACCGACTACTTTCCACCTTGGAAATCCTCACCGATATCCAGCCCGATCTACGAGTATGCGTCGCCCGCGAACTCAGTAAAAAATTCGAAACCTACCACCGCGACACAGCATCCACACTCTGGGCCTATTTCAACGAACGCCCAGCCAAAGGCGAAATCGTCCTCCTTCTCGACCCGTCCTAACATCCGAAAACTTCCCGACTTCCAGTCTTCAAAAAACCTACCAACTGACGTTGAAGCCACGGGTATCAATATGCGTGAAGCTCGGGTAACGGCCAACACCTCCTTTGAAAACACCTTGACTGCGCAACTGCTTAGCCACGTAGGAAACGTGAGAGGCTGAAACTCCACGGAACTTGAGATCCAAAGCGATATTCTGCATGTGGTAAGACCTGCTTTTTCCTCCAACGGCCCTATTATAGCGCGGGCTACGATAGGCTGAGGTAATTTCACGCAGTGGAGCATCCATCTTCACCACCATCTTATCGGCAACCTTGAGCGTGGCGCCCATTTGCTTCCATTGGCTTTGGGGAGGCAGAGAATTTCGTGTGCGCCCGCGCGTTTTAAAATGCGGCGCCAACACCATACGCGGAGTGATATTGCGCAGGTTGAGACTCTTGATGTAGTTTGCATAACGCAGCACATCCGTGCCTTTCGCTTGCACCCAGGCATGCGGGATACCCGGAACCGGCTTATCGCTCATCGTACTGAATAACGCAGCATGGGCACGCGGTGCCCCGATCATGACTCCAGCCGTTACCCATCCAGCCGCTTTCAAAAACTGTCGACGGGAACTACCCAAAGACGTTTGAAAATACTGCGGAATCCCCCCGCCGATAAGTAAACCTGCAGCAAGGTCGTTTTTGGTGGTGTGGTGGGTTTCAGAATCGAGCATGCGCGGACAATCTGCGTGATATTCAGGGATTTGCAAAAGCTTTTTTACCTACCCCGAAAACTCAGGTGAACCATAACCTCTTGAAGTTAAGACACCTCAATGGATGAAGAGGATTTGAGGTGTTGAAAAAAATAAGTTTTTTTTCAACACCCATCATTAACTACTCATCATTAAATCTCATCTTGGTAATAAATCTTGATGAATTTCATCTGTTTCCCCTCATCGAACCCGCGTTCGATCACTCCCTCCTCGGCATCCTTAAACGCTGGGGCAAAGCTGAGGTTCACCCCAGTATCCAGCTTGATCGTGCTCTTGTAACGGTTTCCCGCCTTCTTCGCGATTTTTTTATCGATCTCGAAAGTCTCAGGCAATGGCTCACCGTCCTCTTCATCCTGCTTTCCTTTAAAATCATCAAACTGCTCGATAATATCAGCCTCTTGCAAGGCCTCTTCGCGGAATCCCTTGAGGTCAAACTCATCCCGTTCCTCGAAATAGTTCATCGCCCGATTGGCAATCCTGCACTTATCT
Organism: uncultured Verrucomicrobiales bacterium; assembly: GCA_964398555.1. Classification (GTDB taxonomy): domain Bacteria; phylum Verrucomicrobiota; class Verrucomicrobiia; order Verrucomicrobiales; family Akkermansiaceae; genus Oceaniferula. The sequence continues at coordinate 2,898 of CAYNNY010000173.1, read as the reverse complement.
TCAGCCTCCATTTCCTCAGGCAGCCCCTCTTTGGCAAACGATACCGCCATATCGGCATACCGCTTGGTTACGTAATCGTTATCCTTGCGGTATTTAACACCGAGGAAGTCACGCATCCAGAAATGGGCATCCGAGCTAGCTTTATCAAAGGTATAAACCAGATAGCCACCCTCCTTGTCATGATTGATGATCAAGCAGCCTTTGTCGATTTTATCAGGCGAGATGCCGCGATGCGTAATGAGCTGCAAATTCCCATCATTATCAGAGACCTCCAGAAAGGGCACCCGGCTCTCCGATTTGATCAGACTAATCGCCTGCATCGGCTCACCATCCACCATCACATCATCGATCAAAGCCATGCATAAGTCCCCCGACTTGATATTCGGATGTTTCGACATCTTATAAAGGTGCCGAGCCACCTTCCGCCCATGACTCAACAGAGCCTCGGGGTCCTTGAAGATCTCCGTGGCGTATCGGTAGATTTCATTAAGATCCAAAGAATCACTATGACTCAGCGCCCTGCGCTCAAGATTACGGAATGGCTTGAGAAACGAAAGGGTCAGCACTCCCGTGTCATCATCGGAAAACCGACACAACTCATTGGAGGTGCGTAAAGGTTCAGAACGGAGGGAGTTTCCTACCTGAGCGAGGGTCAGCGTCGTCAGTTTGGCGCGATTAAAATTGATGGTATTGGACATGGTAATTTCGAAAGAAAGATCTCGTCTGTGAAACCCAAAGTGTCAAGCCCCGCCCACATTCAATTCTCAATTCTTCCCCTCGATCTCCGCCACATGCTTACGAAACTCAAGCAATTCACGCTTCACCACGGGCAGCAGGACATACAGCCCGATCATATTCGGAATCACCATGGCGAAGAGCATCGCATCGGAAATCCGAATGACGTTCCCCAGGGAGGCCATCGAGCCGACCACGACAAACCCGCAAAACACCAATTTATAAATCAAAATCGCCGCAGCATTTGGCCCACCACACAGATAAATCACCGCTTGCTCACCATAGTAAGACCAGGAAATCATCGTGGAAAAAGCAAAGAGCAAAACGGCAACAGCCAGTAATTTAGGGAACCACTTAAATTTCTCACCAAAGGCGCGTGAGGTTTTCCCAATCCCCTCCACCTTATCGACATCCGCATAGGCCACCCAAAGCGACTCCTCCGAACCTTCCTGCCAAACTTCTCCGAATTTCTCGTCGTCCGACTTCCCAATCAACCGAAGTTCATCACCAGCCGCGATCTCTCTCACCACGGTCTGCTCAATCGCGGGGCTACTGTAGAGCGGCGTGGCGTCGTTTTTCGCTACGGCATCCACTTTCCATACACCGGTAATCACCAGAACCAGAGCCGTCATCGTGCAAACCACCACCGTATCAGTAAACGGCTCCAGCAATGCTACCAAACCCTCACTCGCGGGCTTGCGGGTCTTCACCGCTGAGTGCGCAATAGGAGCCGATCCAATACCAGCTTCATTCGAAAAGGCTGCTCGCTGAATTCCCTGAATCAGCACCCCCACAAATCCACCTCCCACAGCCATCGGAGAAAAGGCCCCCGAAATGATTTGAGAAAAAGCATCACCCACGTGATCGAGATGCGTGCCGATAATCGCAATCGCTACAATAAGATACATGCCACACATGAATGGGATTAAAAAGGAAGTCACTCGCGCAATCGCCACAATCCCTCCAATAATCACCACTCCTACTACCACGGCGAGAATCACCCCGAACATGAGCTTACTTTCCTCAAAAATACCAAAAGCCTCGCTCACTTGCGAGGCGGCTTGATTCACCTGAAACATATTCCCAGCCCCAATGGCGCTTCCGATACACATCACCGCAAAAAATACCGCCAAGCCCTTACCCAAACCTCCCAACCCCTTCTCCTTGAGCCCCTCACTTAAGTAATACATGCCTCCGCCATGAACCCGCCCCTTCGAATCGATTTTACGATATTTCACACCGAGAGTGCACTCGCAAAACTTCGTCGTCATTCCGCATAATCCCATCAAAATCATCCAAAATGTCGCGCCCGGCCCACCGAGACTCACCGCCACCGCCACCCCCGCGATATTACCCAACCCCACCGTCGCGGAAAGAGCCGCCGTCAACGCCTGAAAATGCGTAATCTGACCAGGCGCATCCTTATCCGTGTATTTTCCACTCACCGTCTTAAACGCCAATCCGATGGAGCGCACATTGAGAAACTTAAAATAAATCGTTAAAAATACCGCCGTGCCACCTAAGACCAACAAAACAATAGGCAGCGATTGGCCTGCAATCGGAATCGAGAAGAAAACAATGGCTTCTAAAAAATCGGCCACTGGAGCAATGGCGGCATCAAATGCTTTAGCCATCGCATTCTCTTCGCTCGCCTGAGCGGTACTAATGATAAAGGGAAGCAGAAAAAGGACTCGAAGGTATTTAAAAAAACGCATGATAATAGAGAGACTAAATGAGTGAATGATGACTCCCCATACTCTGACAGCCCAGCCCATGGGGGCACAAGAAAAATTGCTAAAATTACACGGGAAGAATTGCAGGACAACAGACAACTCCTCACCGCACAGCGCCATATTCTGAAGAACCCCTCAAAAAACCATCTAGCTCCACGCATCCTAGTCATCACATGACAGGCAAAACACCCATCCAACTTCCGCCAAGCCGGAAGCAGCAATCGGAAGCTAAAATCGGCAAATCCGCCCATTCTTCATCACCGCCGCTAACTCAAATTCCAGCATCCCCAGCCGACTCACCAGCCTTTCATCCAAGCTTTCATCAACATCGAGTGTATTCATGAGTATATTTCCATCCTCATATCCCCAAGGATAACAATAAGTTGCCGGACAACTTAGAGGACAACTTAGAGTGATGAATCTGTTACAG
>CAYNNY010000172.1:0-6652 GCA_964398555.1 uncultured Verrucomicrobiales bacterium | reverse complement strand
CTTGGCGACTTAGCGGCTTGGCGTGAAAAAAATAGGAATATGGCGTGATAAATCAAGCCGGGGTTTAATCGAGAAATTTCCCTGGGTTGAGGATGTTTTTTGGGTCGAGGGCTTGTTTGATGGCGCGGTGGGTTTGCATGGAAACGTCGCCGAGCGCTTGGCGGATCCAGGGCTTTTTGGCGAGACCTATACCGTGCTCGCCGCTGATAACGCCGTCGTTTTCGATCACCCAGGTGAAGAGTCGGTCGAGGGCGTTGTCGGCTGTTTTTTTGATTTCGGGGTCATCGTAGTCGGCGACCATGATATTGGTGTGGATGTTTCCATCTCCGGCGTGGCCGAAACAGGCGATCGGGATTCCGGTGTCTTGTTGCAGTTGCTCGGCGAAGTTGACCAAAGCGACGAGCTTGGAGCGGGGGACGACGATGTCCTCGTTGAGCTTGGTGAGGCCGGTGTGTTTGAGTGAGTAGGAGAAGTCGCGACGCATTTGCCAAATCCGCTCGCAGGCATCTTCGTTGGGAGCTTCGGTGATATCGATGGCTGCGTGGGCGACGAGGAAGTCGCAAAGCTTTGGGAGTTCACGAGCGACGGTTTCTTCGTTGCCATCGATTTCGATCATCAGGTAGGCGTCGCCGTGAGGCACTTGATCGGTGCCGAGGTATTCGCGGGCGGCATTCATCGTGAAGGTATCGGTGATCTCCAGCGCGCTGGGTAGGGTGCCGGCATCGAGGATCGCCTGGACAGTAGCGGCGGCGGAGGTGAAATCGGGGAACGATGCCCCGAGCATTGCGCGCGAGTGCGGGTGGGGGATGAGTCGGACGGTGATTTCGGTGATGATGCCTAACATGCCTTCTGATCCAGTCATCAGGGAAGTGAGGTCAAATCCGGTCGAGTTTTTGTGGCATCGGCCCCCTGTTTTGAGGATTTCGCCACTGGCGAGCACGACGGTGAGTCCGAGAATGTATTGTTTGGTGACTCCGTATTTCAGGCAACGCGGGCCACCGGCATTGGTGGCAACGTTGCCACCGATGGTGCATTCCTTGAGCGAGGCGGGATCGGGCGGGTAATACCATCCATGCTCGCGGACGGCATCCTGAAGGTCGCCGGTGATGACACCGGGCTGGACGACGGCGGTGCCATCGGACGGGCTGATTTCCACGATGTCGTTCATCTTCGTCATGGAAATCAAGATGCCTCCCTGGACAGGCACACATCCCCCGGTGTGGCCAGTCCCTGCGGCGCGGGTGTAAACGGGGATCTGGTGTGTGCTGGCAAATTGCATTACCGAGACCACGTCATTAGTGGAGTCTGGAAAGACGACGACATCGGGCAGGGCGGAGGCATGCCATTTGTCCGATGCGTGTTCGGTAAGGACCTCGTCCGCGATCGATACTTGATCGGGGCGGAGGATCGAAGAAAGTAGGGTTGAAAGATCAGAAGCGGTCACGGGAGGGAGATTAACCACGGATGGGGATTTTTAAAACCACGGATCTGCACAGATCTTACAAATGTTTTTGGGCCGGGTCATCACTCCTTTGGAAGCATTGAAGGCATAGCTGTTTGAAAGGGATCATCTTTAAAAAGCCATATTGGGCATTGTGTGTGCAAGTGCCAGCGATCATGGTCTCGCATCTACGTCGGACAACTGCTTGATTAATCCGTCCATAGGCATCCTCATTTTTCGATTGATTCTTCTTTCTAGCACCTCATGAAAATTCTTCACACCGCAGATTGGCACTTGGGCCAGAACTTTTATGATCGAAATCGACTCGATGAGCAGCGTCGATTTTTGGATTTTTTACTCTCGGTCATCGAGTCTGAGCAGGTGGATATCCTGATCATCGCCGGTGACATTTTTGACACCGCGAATCCTCCGCGAGCTGCGGAACAACTCTACTACAACTTTGTCACCCGTCTGTTTGCAATGGGTCATTGCGACGCTGTGGTCATTGGGGGCAACCACGACTCAGCCCCCCATCTCGACGCCCCGGCGAGCGTCTTGTCCCAGCTTCGCATCCACGTCATCGGAGCCATGCCTGACGATCACTCGCAGGCTCTTTTAAGATTTGAGAGAAACGGCAAACACCTCTGTATCGCTGCGGTTCCCTTTCTCCGCGATCGGGATGTCAGGCGGGCGATCGAGGGTGAAAGCTTTGATGCTATGGAGGCTCGAACCAAAGCCGGAATTCTCCACACCTATGATGCGATTGCAGCTCTCGCAGTCCAAGTCCAACATCCCAACGAAATCATCATCGCCACCGGACACCTCACAGCAGTCGGAGGCAGCTTGTCCGGCAGCGAACGATCCATTCATATTGGTAATCTTGGCAGTATCAGCGCGGACCAATTCAACCCAGCCTTTGACTACGTGGCACTCGGCCACCTGCACCACCCTCAGGCAGTCGGCGGCTGCGAATACATCCGCTACTCGGGCAGCCCGATCCCGCTGAGTTTTTCAGAATCGGACAAAAAAGAATTGCGCTTGCTCAGCATCGACGATGGTCAGAAGCTGCAGCACGGAGCCATCCCCATCCCACTTGCCCGACGCTTGCTTCGAGTCAAGGGTAGCGCCGATCAAGTCACCGAATCAATCCGCCAGTTGGTGATCACGGAAGACGAACTCCGACCATGGATCGAAGTGACCATCACCGAAGGCGATGTCAGCCCGGTGATCAACGATCAGATCCGCGAAGCCGCAGCCGAGCACGGGGCCGAGGTGTTGAAAGTGGGTCGACAACTCAGCCCGGAGCAGCTTGGCTCACTGGATGCCGATTCCACCAAAGCCATCAGTGAGTGGGAACCTCTGGCAGTTTTTGAAAAACGGATTGAGGCATACGACGGAGACATTGCCTCGGGAACGCTCAAGGACTGCTTTAACCACGTGCTGAATGCCGTTCACGAAGGAGAGGAGGCCAACGCATGAAAATCCTAAAAATCACCTTCAAGAATCTGAACTCACTCAAGGGAGAACATCAGATCGACCTCGAAAACGGCTTACTAGGCGAGGCCGGTATCTTTTCAATCACTGGCCCCACCGGAGCTGGGAAAAGTACCATCCTGGATGCCATTACGCTGGCGCTCTTTGGTAAGGCCGCCCGCTACGAATCAAAACCTAACCCTGGCGAAATGATGACCCGGGGGACTGGTGAATGTGCTGCCGAGGTGCTTTTCAAATGCAATCAAGGCCGCTACACCGCAAAATGGACATTGGCACGAGCCCGAAAATCCTCCGAAGGCAAACTCCAAAACTCCAAACGGGAAATTGCCGAAGCCGGATCCGGAAAAATCCTCGCGGAAAAACTCCGTGAAGCGGATCAGGTGGTCGAAGATCTCACCGGTCTCGATTACGAACGTTTTCTCCGCTCGGTCCTACTCGCACAAGGTCGATTCAAAGAGTTCCTCGATGCTGGTGACAACGAGCGTGGAGATCTTCTCGAAAAAATCACCGGCACCGAAATCTATTCGAAAATCAGCCAACAAGCCTACGCTATCGGATCCCAAAAAAAGGCCGAGATCACGCAAGCCCAACAACGCCTCGAAGGGGTGCTTTTAAAATCCGAGGAGGAATTAGCAGCGCTGGGCAACGAAAAAACCGAAAAGGCCGCGGCTGTGCTTCAGATCAAAACAATCCTCGACGGTCACCAAAAACAGATTCAACGCTATAACCGCTCTACGCAACAACGCAGCACACTTGAGGCCAGCCAAGAGGAGCTGGAACAGTGGGAAATCAAAGACCGAGAATTTGCTCAGTCCCGCAACCTGTTATGCCGGCACGAAGCCACTCAACCTCTACAAGCGGCGCTCATCCAGCTAGATCGTCAAATCTCAGAACATGGAACGTTAGAGCGGCAGATTCAATCACTCATCGAAGATGTCCGGAATAAACAATCGGCAGCCGCAATCACACTGGCAGCCACCACTGCATTTCTTCAAAATGCCATCAACCGCCAAACGGCTGAAATCGATAGACGAACAGTAACCAAAAATGAAACAACCCAGGCGCTGGCAACAGCCAACTCATGGATTGATACCCACGCCACAGATCGTGATCTCGAGGTCACGCTGCCAAAAATCCGAGACCTCGGGGAGGCGACGCGCAAACAACAGGCCGAACAAATCAGCCAACAGTCACAACTCAAAAAATTTCAGCAGGAGCTAGCACAAACCGAAACAAGTCTGGTTAATCAAAACAACGAACTCACGGCCGCCGAAAAAACTCTGACCGCAGCCGAAACCAGCAAACAATCTGCCACCGCAGCATTCACGGAGGCAGCTCAACAACAAACCATCAGCGATTGGCGGAAGCGGGTTAAAACCCATAGCACCCGCGAAGAGCAGGCCCATGGCTTACACGCCCTCCGTCAACAGTGGACGAAAACCCAAGAGCACACCCGTAGGCACCAAGCAAGCCATCCCGGATTACTCAAAGCCAAGGAAACCGCCAATCAGGCGTATTCCCAGCAACAAACCCTCACTAAAAAGGAAAAGACCATCCTAGCCGACAAAGAACGTATTTACAGGCAATCGCTTCTGATTGCTGGCCTTGAAGAGCAACGTGGCCAGCTCAAACCGGACGAAGCGTGCCCGCTGTGTGGCTCCGAAGATCACCCCTATAGCCAGCACCTTGAAGTCGACGAAAGTGCCGATCAGCTAGAAGCGCAGCATCAGAAACAAGTTCTAACCCATGCACAAACTGCCGAGGCCGAGCGGTTAAGAGAATTCACCCAATCCGAGTCCGACCTCAAACACTATCAACGGCAGCTCGACACATGGGAGCAAACCCGGAAGCAGCAAATCACCCAGTTTGCGACCGCCGCCCAAGAGGCGGATTGTAATGCATCGATCGAAGATGATGCGGCCTTTGAATCCTGGCATCTCGCTCGGCAGCAGCAACGGGTCCAAACCGAAATCAAAGTCGAAACACTCGAGCATCTCGACCAACAACAAATCCAAGCCCAAGAATCCTTCAAGGAACAGAAATCCAACCACCAACTGGTTCAAGCACAGCACGCCCACCTGCAGCAGGCGAAGGAAAAACTCCAGCTCACCATCCGAGCACTGGCCACATCCATCCAAGAATCCGAATCCACACTGCAGTCACAATTGGCGTCATTCAACGCCCAACTCGGAGGCCATACCGAGCCCGCCGCCACACCGGATGGTACCCGCGTCTGCACCGGCTCTTTGGAAAACAAGCTGCAAACCTATCTGGACAAAATCAAAGAACGGGACAGCTTCAGCCAGCATCTCAAGGAGATCGGCCACCAGCTTGACCGCTTCGCTCAAAGTCTGAGCCAGCTCAAAGAAGAACACACCCGATGGCTGGAGAAACTGGAAAATTTTAAGTCTCCTGCGGAATCCCCGGCGTCAAATACCGCTCAGGTTTCGGAGCAAACCTCCGCGCGTCAACAAGCCTGTGAGGACGCGATGACGGTCGCCCAACTCGCCCGGCAATCACTCCTGCAAAAACAAGCGGACTGCGCCGCGCGGACTCAAGTGATCGAGACAGACACTACGACACTGAACCAGCAGATCACCACCGCCGCGATTGAATCCGTCGACAGCGTCAAAGCTTTGAAAGCGGCCCGACTACCTCCGGAGACCCTGCATCAACTGAAGCACGAACGTGAGGAACTGAAACGTTACCAACACACCCTTCAGGGGCAAATCAACCAAACGCAACGTGAACTCAAAAAACTTGAGGCTGAAACCATTCCGAGCGACGAAGAAGTCGTCGAAATCAAAAAACAACACGACCACCAAAGCGCACTTCACGATGGCCACAACCAACGGCTTGGTGAAATCACCCTGCTGATCGAACAAGACACCGCCGCCCGGGCCAACCAGGCCGAGCAGATCAAACTGATCGAGGAACTTCAGAAAGAAGCCCGGCCATGGATAGAACTCAGTGCCTTGATCGGCTCTGCCAGTGGCGATATGTTTTCCAAGTTCGCCCAAGGGCTGACTCTCGCGCAGCTGCTACGGCTGGCTAACCGCCACCTCCTGGAAATCAATGACCGCTACCAGATCCAGCGCACCACCGAAAGCGAGCTCGGATTGCAAATCATCGATCGCTATCAGGCTGATGCCATCCGACCCACCCGCAGCCTGTCGGGAGGTGAATCGTTTCTGGTTAGCCTCGCGCTCGCGCTAGGCCTCTCAGATCTGGCCGGTAACAATACCCGGATCGAGAGCCTGTTTATCGATGAAGGATTTGGCACCCTCGACTCCGAAACTCTCGATATCGCACTGGCCGCGCTGGAAAACCTCCGGATGTCCAACCGAACCATCGGAATCATCTCTCACGTCGACGCCCTGAAACAACGGATCTCCGCCCAAATCCAAGTCAGCAAAGCCAACAACGGCTACGGCAACCTGGAAATTGTCCACGGCACCTAATATTGAACCTCAGTGCGAAACAGACGCAAAAAAATAACCCCCTTCTTTCTTAGGGATGAAGCGTCCTCCTGCCTAAGATGGCACCACATTACTTTGCGCACTCTGACTATTTCCCTTCAGCGACCTTTACGCGGATACGGCTATTCGCGATGGTTTTATCATTCAGATTCTTGATCGCATACCTCGCATGCTTGTCATTGGGCATCTCCACAAAACCAAAGCCCTTCGAGTTCCCTGTCTGCTTGTCCATCACTAG
>CAYNNY010000171.1:0-6730 GCA_964398555.1 uncultured Verrucomicrobiales bacterium | reverse complement strand
AAATCTCTGCGAATCTAAGGCGCTCTATTTATTTCCGTGACCCTAAAGCCCGGCGTCGCGGAGTTGCTGGCCAACGGATTTGTTGGGATCCGAGGCACTGGGTTTGTTTAACTCGTGATTGAGATCTTTGCGGGCTTCTTTGTCCCACTTGTTTTCATAACGGGTGTCCTCTTTTTGCCAGTGAGCACTTTGTTGGGAATCGTGGATTTGGCGTTCGGTGAGCGCTTCTTGCTGCATGGTGAGTTCGGCTCGGCGCGAGGGAGACAGGCTGTTCCACTCTTCATCCGAGAGTCCACCAGGGTGAAAGCTACATGAGGCTATAAAAACAGAACTAACGACGGCGAATGCCCCAATGAGGCTGGTGTGTGTATTTTTCATAAAGAATAGATGTATTGGGCTATTGATCAAATGCTTTAGACGGGAAGTCGGTGGCAAATGTGAGAGCTGAGCTTAAGAACCATGACAATAAGATAAAAAACTTCATAAGGGTAGGGTGGACTCTATTTCAGTCTTTGCAAATACAAAAGAAAATGGATTCTTTGAGGTTTTGCGTAAAGTGGATAGACTGGGGGTTGGATTGGTGTATGCTCTGTTTGTTCTCAGCCAAGCTATAATCGGACGTTTAACACTACCTACTCATGAAAAAACAACAACATCGACTATACACATCTGTTGCCACCAGCATTGCGGCACTCGCCTTTTCACTCACTCCGTCCTTGTTCGCTGAGGAAGGCGGAACGGGTCACGTTGCACCTGGCGGCGTTGCCACCCTCATCGATACCGCCCCCACCAAGCATGGATGGGTGATTGAGGGGATGTATATTAACTATCAAGGTAGCAATACGAGAGAATTTCCCATTGCTGATAAATTGTCGTTTGGACTGGACGCTTCGATTGATATTCTCAATGTCGGAGCTCTTTACACGTTTGAAGATCAACTTTGGGGGGCGCATTATTCTGTGGGAGCTTTTCTCCCTTATTCTTGGATGAAGTTAGACGGAACCATCGATCTGGGAAGTGGCCCTACACCGCTCAGAGATACCGCTCAAGGGGTTGGAGATATGACGATTATCCCCGCGATGTTAGCATGGAAAAAAGACAATTTACAATACATCGCCGCACTTTCCATTTACGCACCTACCGGTGATTACAGCACGGATAACTTGGCGAACCTCGGACTTAATTACTGGACGGCAGACCCTACGTTGGGGGTTGTTTATGCCAATGCTGAAACTGGCCTGAATGCCGCGTTTTACACGGGGGTCACCATCAATTCAGAAAACTCGGCAACGAATTACAAAAGTGGTTCGATGCTTCACCTCGAGGGAAGCGTGCAACAACTTCTGCCACTAGGGCCTGGGTTTGTCGGGATTGGTGCCGAGGCCTTTTTCTTCCAGCAAGTTTCCAGCGATAGCGGATCTGGAGCTACATTGGGTGGTTTCAAAGGTCGGACCGCGGGTATTGGTCCCGTTCTCAACTACATCCTTCCATGTGGTGATGCTACTTGGGTGTTCGAAGCCAAGTGGCTCCCTGAGATCGATACGGAAAGCCGACTCCAAGGTGATTACATCTGGGTCAAAGCGGTTTACCAATTTTAAAGCCCTATCAACCAATCACTCAAACCTATTTTATAATCATGAACACAACAAAATCAGCCACTCTCGTGGCAACCGCGACCCTGATGGGGTCATTATTCGGGATGTCAGCCACCGCGACTGCGGCTACGGACTCCGTAGCGACGGATATCCCACTGCAAACTGAGGCGGCGCCAGCTGCGGCTCCCGATGCCGATGCCTTGGCAAAAAAACTCGCCAACCCAATCGCGGCGATGATCAGCATGCCGTTTCAAAACAACTTCGACTGGGGTGGGGGACCCGATGGTGATGGATTCCAGTATAAGCTGAACTTTCAGCCGGTCATCCCGATGACCATCAACGAGGATTGGAATTTGATCACTCGGATTATTATTCCTTTTGTTTCACAAAGTGATGTGGTTGGAAATACCAGTCAATCAGGGCTTTCGGACACCACCGTGAGTATGTGGTTTTCGCCTTCTTCTCCAACCGCCAGTGGATGGACGTGGGGAGTGGGACCGGCATTGTTGATTCCTACAGGAACCAACGACTTTTTAACCGCCGATCAATGGGCTGCGGGACCTACCGCTATTGTCCTGAGACAAACCGATAAATTTACCTACGGAGCCTTGGTGAACCAACTTTGGTCATTTTCTGGAGGAAAAGGGTATGCAGATGTCAACCAGATCTTTATCCAGCCGTTTTTTGTTTACCTACCAGGAGGCGGGTGGACCGTCGCTTTGAATACAGAAACCACCTACAACTTCACCAGCAGTGAGTGGACTGTACCTGTGAACCTCATGGTCAACAAAATGATCAAAATCGGCAAGTTGCCCGCGCAATGGCAAGCAGGTGTCCGCTATTATGCCGAGGCTCCGGATAACGCTCCCGATTGGGGACTGCGTTGCAGTTTGACCTTTCTCTTGCCTAGATCATAGTTAGATCTGAGTAGGCCGATCAGCCATTCCCCACGGTGGCCCGTTCATTCGGGGTTGTGGAGTCTCTTGATACCAACCGACAAAAAACGGGAGTCCCTGAGCTATTTGGCTACCTGTGGAAAGAACGGTGTACCAGTTCATTTCGGCGAGGGCGTAAAGCTTGTCTGTGATGTTGTAGCCAACATGTGCGCTGATAAACCCAGTGGTTGCTTCCTCATTGTTATCAAACGGGAGCCCTTGACCCGCACTCATTTTGGTGGATTGGGTTTGTATCGGTTTTGTTTCACAAACCCTGATACATCAGGCTTTCGCATCCTCACCCGTTTCAATCTCAATGAGAAAATGGTTCTTGGCGTCCGTAGCACACCTACTGAAGCCGGTGTCACTGTAAGCTTCTCTACCTCAAGACTCACATTCTCCACCACCCATTTTCTTTTTATCGCCATGGTGTACATCGCACGCACCGTCATGAGGTAGTGATTGTAAGTGTTGGTGGACTTCCCTAAACATCGCACTTCCAACCATTCTTGGATCTCGTTAGCCGTTAGCTCAAAAAGAAGACGGTCGCCATACAGGTGACAAAATGACCGATAGCAGTGACCCATGGTTTTGAGGTGGCGGGACACCGAGCTTTTTGCTGTTGTCTGGTTTCGATGAGATCCAAATACTTGTCGCAGGCAAACTTGAGGGTGATTTCTTTGGTTTCCGGTAAGCGGTCGCAGTAAATGCGCACCACCTCCAAAAGAGATAAATCCACCTCATGTTTTTTGAGTAAGTTCAGAGCTTCAATCGCTTGGCCTCGTTCCAGATCCGAAATGTAAATGGAGTTATCCCGTTTTCTGGCCGCCTCATAGACGTATTCACGGGCGAGCTTGCACACAAAATCCTCGGTTCCCGTTTTGACAAGCACCGCCCCAGCAGTTAATTTCTTTCCAATCTTCACCCGCCAATTCCCCGAAGGGAGTTGTAGGAAGCTTACACCACTCACATTCTCAAAGTCGTCAAACGCCATGACCCAATATAGATCACCCAAAGCTCAAGACGAAAAAGGTTTCGAGGTCGTTAAAGTCAACGTTTAAGTCGCATGGAGGCCGATTGGTAATCGGTCGGCTTGATAATGCGCGAAGCATCACACTGGTGTTTGGAGTTTGGAGTTTTTCTAGGGTTGATTGGGGCGAGGCGGTTGGAAACCGCCGCCACGGTTGATCAGCGATAGGCAGATGACAGGCTGGGAAGCCTATCCTACGGTCTTGACTCTTGGCTCTGGTTTCTTGATGCTGCACGCATCGTGAATCTTCTAAAAAATTCTTTTGTTCTGTCGGAAGCTGCTATTTGTGAGCGGTTGCGGCAGATTGATGGCGTTGAACTCCATCCGACGCTGTTTGATGCTCCGCTGATTTATGATGCTCGGGCCTCCAAGGTGCTGGCGGGAATTTACCGTCAGTATATTGATATTGCCCGTGAGTTTGAGGTGCCAATTTTAATTGCAGCACCCACTTGGCGGCTTGATGCTGGGCGTGTGGCTGCTGCAGATGTGCCAGCCTCCATCAATAGCGATGCGGTGGATTTTATCCAAAGTGTGCGAGATGATTCAGGGTATGAGGATGTTTTTATGGCGGGGCTGCTGGCTCCGAAAAACGATTGTTATGATCCGAGTGTGGCTCTTTCTGCCAATGCTGCGGAGTTGTTTCATTCAGCACAGGCATCGGAGTTAGGTCATACGTCACTTGATTGTTTGGTGGCGCAGACGATGCCATCTGTGACTGAGGCTGAGGGCATGGCGCGGGCGATGATTTCCACGGGTTTGCCGTCGGTGGTGAGTTTTTGTATCAATCGCAATGGAGAGGTTATGGATGGCACACCTCTGGGTGAGGCGATTGATCTGCTCGATGCGAAATTGGACGGTGCTCTTCTTGGTTATAAAGTGAATTGCTCCCACCCTAGTTTTGTGGATGCTGAGTCGATGAGTGCGCGCGCGTTGTCGCGATTGATTGGGATCAATGCGAATGCCTCATCGAAAGATCATAGTGAGCTAGAGCAGATGGAGGAAACGGCAGAGGATAGTTTGGAGGATTGGGTGGATGCGATGCTAAGGCTGAACCGAGATTATGGGGTGAAAGTTCTCGGTGGCTGCTGTGGCACGGACGACCGATATTTGCGGGCCATTTGTGAGGAGGTTTTGGGTTGATCGTTCATTTTTTAACCATGAATCTTACGAATTGGACGAATCTTTTGTGTGGGTTGAGGGCTTGGGTTGTTGCCTGTGGCGCTGGACAGAATTTTTTTTGGGTTGATATGGGCTGGGCGGTTGGAAACCGCCGCCACGCTCACCGTTTTCTCAGATGGGACGGGAGGATGCCTAGCTGATCGCGGTATTTGGCGATGGTGCGTCGGGCGACTTTGATGCCTTTGGCTTTGAGTTGTTTTTCGATCGCTGTATCGGAGAACGGTTTGGCGGTGTTTTCCTTGGCGACAAGTTGTTGGATCGCTTCTCTGACTCCGGTGTTGGATATTTCTTGTCCTTGTTTCGTTGTGTAGCCGGAGGTGAAAAATGAACGGAGATCCATGAGTCCGTGTGAGGTGAGGATGTATTTTCCTGCCACGGCACGGGAGATGGTGGCGGCGTGCACGCCGATGCTTTCCGCGATGTCGTGCATGGTCATCGGGCGGAGCTTGCTTCGGCCGTGCTGGAGGAAATCCGGCTGGCGCTTGATGATCTCTGTGCCGATTTTTAGTAGGGTTTCTTGTCTTTGGCTGACGGCGTTGATGATTTGCCGGCCTTCGTGGATGTTGTCGCGTAGGTATTTGCGCGCTTTGGGGTTGGAGTTGAGTTTGGCGAGCAGATCTTTGTAGTGGTTACTGATGCTGAGTTTGGGGAGGTGGTTGCCAGTGAGCTGGGTGTAGTAGTGGCCGTCGCTGTCCTGTTTGAGTTCGAGGTCGGGGGTGACGTGTGGATTGGATGTGGCATCAAACGCGGCACCGGGGTCGGGGTTGAGTAGGGCAATTTGATCGGCGGCCTGTATCACGGCATCTTGCGTAACTCCTAATTCACGGGCGATGTCTCCGAGTTTACGTCGGGCGAGTTCGCCGAGGTGCTGGTCGACGATCCGGCTTTCCAGCGAGCCTCCGCGCCCCTGGAGTTGAAGTTGAAGGATGAGTGATTCGGTGAGGTTTTCAGTGGCGACGCCTGCTGGGTCGAATCCTTGAATGAGGCTTTGTGCTGAGCGGAGTTCTTTTAGGGTGAATTCTGAGAGGGGGGCCAGGGTTTCAATGGTGTCATCGAGAAATCCTCGGTCGTTAATACAGCCGATGAGGTGTTCAGCGGTTGCGTGTTTTTTTGCTGAAACGGCAGCGCGATTCAGCTGATCGAGAAGGTGTTGCTGGAGGGTGAGGGGGGCGACGATGGAGCTGTAGAGAAATTCGCGGCGTTCTTCGTCATCGCCGGTATGCTGGCGGGTGCCATGGTTGTGGATTTGATCATCGCGCCAGGTGTCGTCGAACTCGGAGAGGTTTTCGTAATCGTGCTCGGCATCGGGCTCCAGGGTTTCATCGAGTTGTTCAGTCTGATCCTGAATTTCGAGTGTCGGGTTCATCTCGGCGACCTGATGAAGGAGTTGGCTTAGCTCGAGGGTGTTGGCCTGAAGGATCTCCAAACTTTGTCGCATCTGTGGCGATAAAGTTTGTTGCTGGCTCATCCCTTGGGAGAGGCCTTGCTGGAATCCGGAAGCTGACATGGAGGCGATGTCAGAGAGTAAAGAGGAAATGCTTGTTTTGCAATGCGTTACTAAGCATTTCTCAGCAAATTTCATGCCAGAATGACACTTCTTTTCTGCATCTGCTGATTCATGCAAGATCCCTCAGGATGAGCAAACTCGCGAGGGGATGATTCCCGCAGGTATGACCAAAGCCCCGCTTGGCAACCTAAGGAAATACCGTTCGGCGATGGTCTCGCCCTGGTTCTTGAAGACGCTTGATTTGGTAAATCTCCGTAAATAAGCGCGGGCAAAAAAACATCTTGCCATCGCGAGTGGGGGCGCTACGTTTAAAATTTGAATTAATGAATTGAGGCGTGGTTTTCTGGAAAATCGTTCATTTGAAAATCGTTCATTTACATGAGTTTTACGATAGTCACGCCGTCCAGTGCCCCTCATTCACCATTCAAAACTCACCATTCAAAATTCTTTTCCCCTCTTCCCCCCGCAACCCCCTTTCTCCCCC
>CAYNNY010000170.1:0-6765 GCA_964398555.1 uncultured Verrucomicrobiales bacterium | reverse complement strand
TTGTAAGCTGGCACACCGTGTTCGGCGACGTCCAGTCCTTCCGCTTCTTCGGCTTCGTCGACACGCACGCCGAGGGTGAGCTTGAGGATGAAGAAGACAGCGTAGGAGAAGATGAAGGCGAAGGCGGCAATGGAGAGGGTTCCCAGAAGCTGGACACCTAGGTTGATGTCCACGCCCTCAAGAGTGAGGAATGGCAGGCCAACGGCGAGCGTGCCCCAGATGCCACAGATGCCGTGGACAGAGATGGCTCCCACTGGGTCGTCGATTTTGATTTTATCAAAGAAGAGCACGGCGAGCACAACGAGGATTCCGGCGACGGCACCCGCGATGGATGAGCCGAGGATGGAGAGTTGGTCAGCACCGGCGGTGACTCCAACGAGTCCTGCGAGGATGCCGTTGAGTGACATCGAGAGATCGGGCTTTTTCAGGATGACCCATGATGTGGCCATGCAGGCAAGTCCGCCGCAGGCAGCACCGAGTGAGGTGGTGACGATGACGTAGGAGATTGCGCCAGGGTTGGCGGAGAGGACTGAGCCTCCGTTAAATCCGAACCATCCGAACCAGAGGAGGAAGGCTCCAATGGATGCGAGTGGCATGCTGCTGGGAAGGATAGGGCGGATTCCCTGTTTGGTGTATTTTCCCCGGCGTGGTCCGAGAACGAGCACACAGGCGAGAGAGGCAAATCCACCGAAGGCGTGAACAACCGATGATCCAGCGAAGTCGTAGAAGTCCATGTCGGCAAGCCATCCGCCACCCCACTTCCATCCACCCGAGATGGGGTAGGCGAAGCCGACGAGGAGAATAGCAAAGATCATGAAGCTGGTGAGTTTCACCCGCTCAGCAACGGCACCGGAGACGATGGTGGCTGCGGTGGCGGCAAACATGGCTTGGAAAATGAAGTCGGCCCAGCCGGTCTGGCAAAGGGCGGTTCCTCCGTAGGAGAGGTCGGTGGTAGTATCGGGTCCACCTGAGATGTTGCTTCCAAAGGCAAATATATCACCAATCGCCCAGCCATCTCCAGGATACATGGCGTTGAATCCCCAGAGGGCGTAAAGAAGAAGTCCTGAGCAGACGATAAACACGTTTTTAAACAGGATGTTTACGGTGTTTTTGCTCTGGCATAGACCTGACTCAATGCAGGAGAATCCGAGGTGCATGATAAAGACGAGAAAGGCACAAAGGAGGATCCAGAGGTTACTGAGTGCGAAGAAGGGAGCGTCTTCGTAGCGGTCGTAGTAGCCTTCTGCTGCGGTTTTTTGCTCGGCGCTGAGTTTGGATGGGTCGCCGCCGAGTTGCATGTATTTGTAGATGCTTTTGCCGATCATGTCGGTGGCACCTTGGTCTGCGGATCCATCTTCATGGGTGAGCATCTCAACGGTGACTTGGCTGGTTTCAGCCGAGGGATCGATGAGTTCCGCTTGGGCGGTGGAGGTTCCGCCGAGCATGGTCATGAGACCGATGAGGAGGGCGAATGTCAGTGTTTTCAGTGGTTGTTTTGTCATGAAGTCGTGGGACTAGTTACTCCAGACCCCGAGCATGATGCGTGCCAACAATGGTTTGCTGAGAAAAAATAATTATTTCTGGAGTTGGCGCGATTATTGCTCGTATTTTATGCTCACTGATACGCGCGCGCGTCATTCGTTGAAAAAAGGCCGGAAATCGATTCTGGATTTTTTCGTGAATTTCATTAACCTCCGCGCTCAAGATCCCACCCACACCACCAATACCACCTCTCTATGAAAACATTAAAATACTATTTTTTGCCCTTGGCCATGCTGCTGATGGGTGCCACCCAAGCTTATGCTGGAGACGAGGCGGCAGTGCTCGACTCGGGGGATACGGCCTGGATGCTGACTTCATCGCTTTTGGTATTGCTGATGTGTTTGCCGGGCTTGGCTCTCTTTTACGGTGGTCTGGTTCGGGCGAAAAACGTGCTGAGCATTTTTGTGCAGTGTTTTGCGATGGCGGGTGTAATGTCTTTGATCTGGGTCGCCTTTGGTTATGCGGTGGCGGCCGGTGAGGGTGGCTGTGATTATTTTGGCTGGGATTCATCCTTTCTCTTTTTAAGTCATATTGGGGAAAGCACGATGATGAGCGGTGGAACGATTCCGGAGAGTGTGTGGGTGATGTTTCAGATGACTTTTGTCATTATTAGCCCCGCTATCATTGTCGGTGCCTTTGCTGAGCGGATGAAGTTTTCTGCCGTGTTGATCTTTACGGTGATTTGGACGGTGCTTTCCTACTTGCCGATGTGGCACATGGTTTGGGGGGGTGGTTTGCTGCACCACTGGGGGGCGATTGATTTTGCAGGGGGAAATGTCGTGCATATTAATGCGGGTATGGCTGGGCTGGTCGCTTGTATTTTTGTCGGCAAGCGCAGGGGGTATCCTGGGCCGTCGTTGGTTCCTCATAATGTGCCTTTCGTGTTGATCGGTGCGGCTTTGCTCTGGGTCGGATGGTTTGGTTTTAATGCCGGGTCCGCAGGTGGAGCTAATGGAAGCGCTGGAATGGCGATGCTGACGACGCAGATTGCCACCGCCTCCGCCTTGGTGATTTGGATGGCTCTGGAGTGGATTATTTCTAAGAAGCCGACCGCTGTAGGTGCCGCAACAGGTGCTGTGGCGGGATTGGTCGCCATTACGCCTGCGGCAGGATCGACCGATGTGATGGGGGCGATGGCGATTGGTGCCATTTCCAGTGTGGTTTGTTATTTTGCCGTAACCAAGCTCAAGCATGCGCTCGACTACGATGATAGTCTCGATGTTTTTGGCGTGCACGGTATCGGGGGGATTGTCGGAGCTCTGTTAACGGGTGTGTTTATCCGTGAGGGATACGATGATGGCAATACCATGGGAGGAATAGCCCAGTTTTTAATTCAGGGTAAGAGCGTGGTGGTCACGATTGTTTGGAGTGGCATCGCCGCTACCATTGCGATCGTGATTGCTAAGGTTCTTTGTCGGGGGCTGCGAGTGGATGAAGATGTCGAGCATGGTGGTCTTGACCGCACCGACCACGGTGAGGAGGCTTATAACTGGGAGGCGTAAATTTATTTTTAAAGTTGGCACGGGTCATGCTGGATGGTGAATTGATTATGAACCATTCTATTAAATCACTTATCATCGGCGGAAGTTTTCTTGCTGCCGCTCCTGCCTTCGCTGGTGTCGCTACAGAAATCGCTCCAGCTCCTGTTGCTGAGTCCCCATGGGCATTTGAAGTTCACACGGGTTACCACTCCATTTACGAATTCCGCGGTGTGGATTTCGGTGACGACCTTTGGGAAGCCGGTGCAGATGTCAGCTACGCGCTTTCCGATAGCCTTTCCCTCAGCGGTGGCCTTTGGTATGCTGATAACGTAGTTGGCGACGAGCTTGACCTCTATGTTGGCCTCACCAAAACGATCGGTTCTTTCGATCTGAGCGTTGGTTACACTTACTACATGTTCCCAGGTGATACGGGTTCTGATACTCAGGAAGTTTACGTGGGTGCTTCTACGGAAGTCGCTTACGGCATCGGTCTTGGACTGACTTACTTCTACGATTTTGACGCCATCGACGGCGGCTACCTTGAGTTTGAAGCCACCAAGAGCTTTGAGCTTTGCTCTTCCGTGAGCCTGGACTTTTCCGCAGGTGCAGCTTGGAGCTTTGGCTACAATGTTGACGTTGACGGCTCAGAACTCGATGATTTCAACCACTGGTTTGTTGGCGCATCCCTTCCTTGGGAAATCAAGGAAGATGTGACCCTTGCCCCTTACATCAAGTTTGTCGGTGCAGGATCTAACCTTAGCAATGACTTCAAAACTGGTGACAGCGAAGACCTCCTTCTTGGTGGTGCCGTTCTTACCGTTTCTTTCTGAACCATTTTTTTCTTGCTGAATTAACTATTCAGTCTGTCTGGAATTGGGGATTCGCTTCGGCGGGTCCCCAATTTTTTTGTTCGGGTATTAGAGCAAAGGAGCAATGACGAGACTGACAATCGACATCACATTGATGAGGATATTCATGGATGGCCCCGAGGTGTCTTTGAATGGATCCCCTACGGTATCGCCAACGACACAGCCTTTGTGAGTTTCTGAGTTTTTGCCGCCGCAGTGACCTTCTTCGACGTATTTTTTGGCATTGTCCCATGCCCCGCCAGCATTTGACATAAAGAGGGCGAGTAAGATGCAGACGAGCAAGGCACCACACAGCATGCCGGTGAGGGCGATGGCTCCGACGCCGAGCATTTTAAATCCGAATCCAACCACGAGAGGGGATCCTACTGCTAGAAGGGCGGGGAGGATCATGCGCTGGGTGGCGGCACGCGTGGCGATTTCTATGCATTTATCGGAATCGGGTTCAGCGGTGCCTTCGAGCAGACCAGGGGTTTCCCGAAACTGGCGACGGATTTCCTGGATCATATCGTAGGCGGCATCACCCACCGCATCCATCGTGATCGCCCCATTGACAAAGGGAATAACTCCACCGATGAAGAGGCCGACAAAGAAGGTGCGTAATACGGCGTCGTCGGCGAAATTAAACTCACTGCTGACGCCTGATTTTTGGATAAAGGCGGTGATCATGGCGAGGGCGGCGAGTCCGGCGGCTCCGATGGCAAATCCCTTGCCAATGGCAGCGGTGGTGTTGCCCACGGCATCCAGCCCGTCTGTGATTTTTCGCGTCTCTTCGCCCATGCCGCTCATTTGGGCGATGCCGCCCGCGTTGTCGGCCACTGGGCCATAGGCATCGATTGCCATGGTCATGCCCACGGTGCCGAGCATGCCAACCGCTGCGAGGCCCACTCCGTAGAGGCCCGCGAATTCAAATGAGATAAAGATGGTGGCGGCGAGAGTGAGTAGGGGCACGGCCACGGATTTCATACCGACGGAAAGCCCAGTGATCATGACGGTGGCGACCCCTGTTTCTCCTGCCCGTGCGATATCGCGCACGGGCTTGCCCGCTGTGAAATACTCCGTGACCAAGCCGATGATGATTCCGCCCACTGCCCCGGAGAGCACGGCGAAGGCGATGTTGGGGCTGAGCCCCCAAAGGTGGGCCAGTATGAATGAGGCGATGATAAAGAGGACCGCGGAGCCCATGGTGCCGTATCGGAGTGAGCTGGCAGGGTTCTTGCTTGATGTCATTTTTACCAAGAGGATGCCGAGTATCGAGCAAAGCAAGCCCACGGTGGTGAGTGCCAGCGGTAGATACATCAGGATCTGTGCCTTGTCTGCTAATTCGGCAGGTGTTGTGGCCGTGATGCCTAATTTTTCAAGAAAGGATGATTTTTCGACAGCGCGCGCTGTGATGGCTCCGGCGATCGCGATCGTGGCGATCTGGGCACCGCAGTAGGATTCAAATATATCCGAGCCCATTCCGGCGACATCACCGACATTGTCGCCGACGTTATCGGCGATGACGCCAGGGTTCCTGGGGTCGTCTTCCGGGATGCCGGCTTCGAGTTTCCCCACTAAATCCGCGCCCACGTCTGCGGCTTTGGTGAAGATGCCCCCGCCTACGCGGTAGAAGAGGGCTACGAGTGATGCACCCATGGCGAATCCCTCCATGATTTCCGCCACATGTTCGCTTTGTTGAAAAAAGTAAAACAGCCCACCGAGTCCGATGAGGCCCATGGATGCCACGGTGAGTCCCATGACGGAGCCACTGCAGAATGCCACGGTGAGCGCTTTGGCCTGGCCGTGATCGCGGGCGGCAATCGTGGTGCGGACGTTGGCTTTCGTGGCGGTGAACATGCCTACAAACCCTGCGAATGACGATGCCAGGCAGCCTAGGAAAAAGGCGAGCGATTGCTGTTTGGCGTAGGCTTCTTTTTGAAAGAAAAAGAGGAGGGCTCCGATCATGAGTGCAAAAACGGAGATGAGAATGAACTCACGGCGCATGAAGATCATCGCGCCATGGTGAATTTGTCGGGCGATGTGCTGCACTTTGCCGTCGCCGCTAGGGTTCTGGAGCACGGAGAAGAGGATGAGAAAGGCCAGGCCAAGTCCTGCCAGGCCGGAGATGGGGGTGATGATAGGATTCATGATGGGGGGTAATGTTTTTTGATTAGATTCTAGAAGTATAGAAGAATCATGGCAGTAAACAAGAAAAAGATTGTTGGTCTCTCCAGGTGCAGGTGTAAGTGCTGCACTCACAGCTTGAGCGAGTCCATAATAACGGGCACGCCCCTCCAAATATGCAGGAGAAACCTGACTCTGGGTAATTCCTGTATCTATACCGTTGTGCCGGCTCAAACAGCTGTCCACCCAATCAGGAACTCCATTACCATCGGTATCGCCTCCGTGGGAGCTGAGCACTATGAGACTGTGAACAGAAACTTTCCTCCAAGTCAGGGAGTTGTCGATGAGCACACGAACGGTATTACTTCCAGCCGGAAGCCACGGTGTGAGGATCTTCGCATGGCCAGTTGAGTCTTCGTTAATAGTGCTGTGAACACGGTCACAGTGTTGCCCGTTGACAGAAAAGACTGTTTCGTATTCGTCGCTGCGGCTACCTCCACTATATGGCCCAAGCTTTAGGAAAACGCTGATGGATGTGCACGGCGCTGGATGCCAGCGCAGCGATCCTAAAACGGGCGATCCCTCGCTCTCTCCTCGGGGTCGGGGGCCACAGGGCGATGTGTTGCGAATCAATAACTTCGTCCGCTGCGTGCGTGGCGGTAAAGCCGATCCCGTCACCTGTGGTCCCAAAGTGGTGGTTCCCGTGGTTCTTTCCCCGGGTGCCTATTTCATCAAACGACTCGATAAAGACAAAGACGGCAAGGTCTCTA
>CAYNNY010000169.1:0-6795 GCA_964398555.1 uncultured Verrucomicrobiales bacterium | reverse complement strand
AAAAAGATTCGTAAGATCCGCGCGATTCGTGGTTAAAAACTACCCCAACTCCGCCCGCAGCTTCTTCGTCATCCCCTGCACCACAAGCGCGTAAGAGTGATCCACCAGCTCCCGCAGCAAATCATCCGGCACCGATCCATCCAGCACCACGGTATTCCAATGCCGCTTATTCATGTGAAACCCAGGGATAATCGCCTCATATTCATCCCTCAGCTCCTCCGCCCTCTCGGGATCGCATTTTAAATTCACCCGGGCAGGCACATCATCAGGCACCGCCAAGGCAAACATCTTGCCATTCACTTTGTAAACCAACACATCCGGACCAAAGGGCGTGGTTTCTTCAGCCGCTTTCCTGCTCAGGCAGCATTCAATAAAATCAGGTAAATCCATAAGCTCAGAGCTTCACTTCACCAAGATCAAACGCCTCAGGATCATAATCATCATCCATCCACTCATCGAATCCTCCCATACACTCCCGGTAGCCAAACGCCCCCCCGCAATCTTCCGGTGGACAAGCCCGCTCACCACCTAACATCTCCGCAGACTTTTCATCATCTTCATTTTTTTCCTCGATCACAAGTTCATGAGTCCAGTCGTCAAAAAAATCATACCGATACAGCAGACGAAGTGGCAATCGGCGGCGACCGACAAAATCGGAGAGCTTCACCTCCTTTTCATCCAGAAACGTATCCCCAGGAGCCACCTGCTCTTTTCCGTTATTGGAAATCACCGACGTCAGACTTTTCCCCTTCCCATGGCGAAACTGATGCGACTGCTCATCGTTCCAACCCATCGCCGTCTGAATCACCTGATGTAAATCAGCAAAGGAAGCACCAGAAGGAATCGTGAAACGTCGCCACATCAGCGGCTCAACCTCATAGAGAAATACCTTGATCGTGTAAGAAGCCATGCCGGAAACCTAAAGACAAAACACCTTCATGGCAATCCACTTTCTCTTGCGAATAATGCAGAGCTAATAATAAGGTTTCGAACACCTCAACCCAAACAACCGTTTTCCCCTTTACCAAAAATTCAGTTGCCAATCCACATTCGATATTCTAAATATCAAATATGGCGTTCGCGAAAACCGACCAATTTGACCCAGCAATCATCGAGATGGCTGAATTTGCTACGGCCCTGTCACATCCGGCACGTATAGCCCTGCTCAAACTTCTTCTCGACAACCCGGGGTGCCGATGCTCTAAACTGGTCGATACTTTACCGCTATCCCAACCTTCCTGTTCAAGGCACCTCGCAGAGCTCCGCAAAGCCAACCTCGTAGAAGCCATCCAACACGGCAACGAAGTGCGCTACCAACTCAACGCCCAACGCATCAGTCGCTTCTGCGACATTTTCAAAAAATCACTCAACCCCAGCAACTAAACGCTCAGCGCGCTAGAGCTACAATCTACACCAGTCCCTAATCCCAAATAACCAATACCTATTTCTCATGAATAACACCCAAGAAAAAAAAATCCTCATCATCGGCGGCGTAGCCGGTGGTGCCTCCGCTGCAGCTCGCGCTCGTAGACTAAGCGAAACCGCAACCATCACTCTCATCGAGCGAGGCCCCGATGTCTCCTTTGCCAACTGCGGACTACCCTACCACATCGGCGGAGAAATCACCGACCGCAGCCGACTCGCCCTCCAAACCCCCGAATCACTCCGCGCCCTGCTCGCGCTCAATGTCAAAACGCTCACCGAAGCTACCTCCATCGACCGCGCGGCCAAGCAAATCACCGTACGTAAAGTTGATACCGGTGAGGAAGAAATCCTCTCCTACGACTCACTCATCCTCGCTCCCGGCGCCAGCCCGCTCGTGCCACCGCTCGAAGGCATCAACGATGAAAAAATCATCACCCTGCGCAACATGCAGGACATGGACAGGATCATCGCCGTGGCCAAAACCACCGATAGCGTGCTCGTGATCGGCGCGGGATTCATCGGTCTGGAAATGGCAGAACAACTTCGCCACATCGGGAAAAACGTGCACGTCGTCGAGCTCCAAGAGCAAGTACTTCCACAGGTCGACCCCGAAATGGCAGCCCCCATCACCGCGCAAATGCGCGAGCACAGCATCGACGTAGTGTTAGGCGATGGCGTCTCCGGATTCACCCGCGAAGGTGAGCTTATCACCGCCCAGCTGAACTCAGGAAAAACCATCACCACAGGACTGGTCATTCTCTCCATCGGCGTTCGCCCCGAAAGCTCTCTGGCCAAAGCGGCCGGACTCGAACTCGGCCCACGAGGACACATCGTAGTCAACCAATACCAACAAACCAGCGACCCCGACATCTACGCCGCCGGGGACGTCTGCGAAACCGCCGAGCCCATCCTCGGAGGACGCACCGCCATCCCGCTGGGTGGCCCCGCGAACCGTCAGGGCCGCACCGTGGCCGACCACATTTTTATGGGTGAAAAAGCCCTCCCTTACCCTGGCAGCATCGGCACCTCGATCGTGCGCGTGTTTGACCAAGTCGTCGCCACCACCGGCTACAATGAACGCCGACTTCAGATGGAAAAAGTCGACTACGGCAGCGTCACCATCAACGCACACACCCATGCAGGCTATTACCCGGGAGCCCTCAATATCACACTGAAGCTGCTCTGGAGAAAAGAAGACGGACTCGTGCTCGGTGCCTCTGCCGTCGGCCCCGATGGTGTGGACAAGCGCATGGACATCATCGCCACCGCGATTCTCGGAAAACTAACCATCGACGATCTCTGCCACGTGGAGCTCTCCTACTCGCCGCCCTTCGGCAGCGCCAAAGACCCGGTGAACCTCGCCGCCTTTGCCGCCTGCAATATCCGTGATGGACTCGTCACACCCGCTACAGACATCAACCCCGATAACATCCAGCTCATCGATGTCCGACCCCAAGAACTCGTCGATGTCCGCCCCATTCCAGGAGCCAAAAGTATCCCGATCACACAGCTTCGTGGCCGCCTGAATGAAATCGACAAATCACGCCCTGTCACCACGGTCTGCGCCTTGGGCAAGCTGAGCTACTTTGCCAGCCGTATCCTCAAGCTCAATGGCTTCGACGCTCAAAGCATCACCGGAGGACTCGCCTCCAATCCCGTCTTGGCCCCCGCCCCGAGCTGCGCATCAGCACCTAACATTACACCCACCCCCACTATCCAGCCAAGCACTCCGGCATCGATCGAGAACACCCACCAGCTCGACTGCACCGGACTAGCCTGCCCAGGACCGATCGTTAAAGTAAAAGAAACAGCCAGCCAGCTGGCGCCCGGCGATGTGCTCGAGGTGCAAGCCAGCGACGGTGGATTCGCCAACGACTTCCCCGCCTTTTGCGAAGCTAACCAATACGAGTGCCTTAGCATCCAAAAAGAAAAAGGCATTGTCACCGCCACCCTTCGCATCCCTACCGAACAAGCCAAAACATCGGCCACAACCGCCGTTGCCGCGCAAAACAACGACATCACACTCGTCATGTTCTCGCAAGAAATGGACAAGGTGCTCGCCGGTCTCGTCATGGCCAATGGAGCCCTCGCCATGGGAGGAAAAGCCACACTCTTCTTCACCTTCTGGGGGCTAAATGCCCTCCGCAAGCCTGGCTTACCCCCCGTGGATGGAAAATCCACCATGGACAAAATGTTTGGCATGATGCTACCCAAGGGAACCCCCAAACTCCCACTATCCAACATGAACATGGGTGGTATGGGATCACGAATGATGAAGTCACGCATGGCTGACAAAAACCTCCCCAACATCGATCAACTACTCGCCGATGCCATGAAAGGCGGCGCCCGACTCGTCGTCTGCGCCATGTCCATGGAAGCCATGGGCATCCACCAAGACGAACTCATCGACGGCGTTGAAGTAGGAGGCGTTGCCGAATTCCTCGGAGCCTCAGCCAAGAGCGGCACCAACATGTTTATCTAATACCATTGACTGTTGGATTTCAATGGCACTTAAACAACAGCTCTCATCGTGATTTCCGCACCAGCGGTGCAATACACAAGCCCAGGGCAGCGCGCTGACTTTTATACATAAGTTTTCGAGATCGAAAGCAACGGATTTCGAACACGGCCTGAAACGCGTTTATATCCCAGCGGGATTGAACATCCTAGCACAGGGTTGAGCATTAGCGACACCCTGTGCCAGGTTATTCATCGTGTAGTAAATCGCATACGGGAAAATCCTGCTCAACAACCTGTGATAATCCTTGTATACTTGCCGATGAATTCCCCCAGTAATCTTCAATCCCTCAATATCTGATTTTAGATTTGTGGTGAAATAATCTCCCAATCCAGCATCCTGAGATCAGATATCTCAGTGGTGCTCATACGAGCTACTATACCCAAGTCAGATCAATTTGCCAATAATTTTTGATGTCATAAACCGCTTGTATTCTTGCATTGCAGACCTTCGAGTGCGCATTGGAAACACCCGAAAATATAGGATAGAGCCATGCTGGGAGTTTGATGATGGTGCTGTCTTGGACGATTAAACAACGAGACCCGTGGAACATCAACCCAATGAGGGCTACTGAGGAATAATTTGCAAGGCTTCGTAAGATATTATCTTATTCTTACGTTTAATGATTTCTTCCATCCTTAAACACTCGTTACTTGTAATAAGCTCTCATAGTCATCATCCAATGATCAGCATTAAACACTTCAGTCATAAAATCAGGCTTTTTTTATCATTACTCGCCTTGCTTGCACCGCCAACGTCTCAAGGGGCTGAACAAGGGGCGATTTCGCCAGCCCAGCTCATCCACAAAAATCACACTATACTCACTCTGCACTCGCCAGATCAAAAAATCAAAATTGATCTTGCCCTGAATCAAGGACAACCGCAGTGGAGCATTCATTTTGGAAAACAATCAGTCATCCTCAACTCCCCGCTAGGACTCCAATCGAAATCAAAAAACTATAGCGCATTCAAAGAAATTCAATTCACCTCATCCACCTTCGATCAATCGTGGCAGCCGGTCTGGGGGAAATCTTCCTCCGTGCGCAACTACTACCACCAAGCGACATGGTCGCTTCAAGAAAGTAGTGCTGATCATCGAAAATTTAACATCATCATCCGAGCATACAATAATGGCGTTGCAGTCCGATATCAAATTCCTGGGCAAGGGAAAGAGACGTTTTCTGCTGACCTCACCACGTTTAATTTTTCCGCCGACCACACCTGCTGGAGCGCCAATGGGGAACTTCCGAATCATGGCCCTATTCCGTTAAGCCAATGGACTGGGAAACAACTTCCTCTCACCGTTCAGGTAGCGGAGGACTGCTACGCTTCCATTCTCGAGGCCAGTATTGCGACGTTTGCCCCGATCGGTCTCAAGCGTCAATCAGCTACAGGCTTCAAATCACAGATGTCCAGTTCGATCGTCTCCCTGCCCGCTCTCACCTCATGGCGCACCATCTTACTCGGCAAATCAGCTGGTGAGTTGTTGGATAATGATACCCTGATCAACCTAAATCCTCCTAACAATATTAAAGATGCCTCATGGATTAAACCTGGTATTGCTCTCTGGGATTGGAGGGCGTGGGGAGCGAAAAGTGAAGACGGATTTACCTATGGACTCGATATGGAATCCTGGAAACGCCAAATCGATTTTTCATCCAAATATCAACTGGGCTATCTCCTTCTCGATGCCGCATGGTATGGGCTTGAATTTGACCCGAAAGAAGACCCGACCACAAGTCGCGACCACCTCATTATCCAGCCCGACCCGAACAAACCTCACCTGATCAGAAAACCTGCGCCGAAGCACTGGAAAAGTCCCATCGACATCCCGGCTCTCATTCAATATGCCAAAAAGAAAAATGTCGGGATCATTCTCTACCTCAACGACGCCGCTCAAAAAAACCACAACATTGAAAAAACGCTGTCGACCTATCACCAATGGGGCGCGGCCGGTATTAAGTATGGGTTTATGCGGGCTACCTCTCAGCAAAAAGTGATCAAGACACAAAGGATCGTTGAACTTTGTGCCAAATACCAGCTGCTCTGCAACTTCCACGACGGACCGATTGCCCCATCCGGAGACCGGCGCACTTTCCCTAACTATATCACCCGCGAGTTCTGCCATGCGCAGTCTGACGGACTACGCACATTTTCACCCAAAACTTTCTGCACCACCGTCTTTACCAACATGCTCGCCGGCCCACTCGATATGGATAACGGCCTCTACGCTATTAACCACGCAAAATCACTACGGCCAAAAATCTTCGCAGAACTCTACTCGACGGTTACCGCTGAAACTGCCCGTGTCATGATCACCTTCTCTGGTCTAGCCGTCCTTCCGGATATCCCTGAGGCCTACGAAGCGAAGGCCGACCTCTTCGAATTTATCGCCAAACTTCCCATGACCTGGGATGAAACCCATATCTTGAATAGTAAAATTGGTCACCACATCACCACCGCCCGTCGCTCTGGCACAGATTGGTTTATCGCTTCCTGCTGTGATGAAAAAGGAGCTTCCCTTCCGATCTGTTTTGACTTCCTCAAGCCCGATACCACCTATGCTGCCACCCTCTATGAGGATACCAAAGACGCGCACTACAAAACCAACCGCGAGGCCTATAGAGTGAGAAAAATCACCGTCCAAAAAGGAGACAAGATCACCGCCATCCTCGCTCCTGGCGGAGGGCATTGCATCCACCTCACGACCCTTAAATAACAAGAACCTGCTAGGAATTTGCTTTTTGGGTGAACTGGTTGCGAGCATTGTGCTGGGGGAGAAAGGGGGTTGCGGGGGGAATAATCAAATAAGGGGACAAAGACCACAAATAACAAATAAGGGCAAATAAGGG
>CAYNNY010000168.1:0-6834 GCA_964398555.1 uncultured Verrucomicrobiales bacterium | reverse complement strand
ACACCCAGCCCAGCCTGAGAAAATCAGCCCTTGAATTGCCGTATTTCATCGATGAATTTCTGCAAATACTTCCCCGCTTTCGCGGGCCCCACTCCTTTGATCCGAAGCCCTGCCGAAAGACTAACTGGCCGTAATCGGGTAAAATACTCCAGTGTTTTATTCGGAAAAATCTGATACGCAGGCACCCGCTCGGATTTGGCCATCCGATCTCGCAAGTCCCGCAAACTCGAATAAAGCTGGGGATCAAAGCCATACTCTTGAATCTCCACCCCCTCACCCTTGGTCGCGCTGGATTCCTGAGTGCCCGGCCAGACAAGCTCAAATGACGCCTTCCCCAACATCACACTCTCACCACGTGGAGTCAGAGTAATGAGAGGAAACTCCCCTCGCTGAGTCACGACCAGCCCTACCTGATGCATCGCCCGGAATAGCTCGTTTAAATAAGCCGTGCCAAGATCCTTGAGTATCCCGTAAGTGGTCAGAGTGTGCAACCGCGCCTTTTGAATTTCCTGGGATTTACTACCCATCAGCATCATCACCACCTTCCCCCGGCCAAATCGCCCTTGCCATCCAGCGGAGGTTTTGTAACTCATCCGCGCCACACCACTGAGCGCCTTGCGCACAATCAAGGTCTCCAGCTCACAGCTCGGAGCCCGGGCGTCACCACCAAATCCCTCCCGACAAACATCGCAGGTCCCACAAGTCGAAGCATCGCTTTCGCCAAAATACTCAAGAATTGCCTGCTGCCGGCATTGCCGCACGTCGCAGAGACGGATAATCGCATCGAGCTTCTCCCTATCGCGCCGCTCTTTTTCCTCCAGCGCGCGACGATCCAGCGAGAGCTGCCCAGCCATGACATCAGGTTTCAGCAGCCGAGTCCCTTTCATGCGTTTACCTGAAATATCAAATCGCTCGATATAGCCAGCTTTTCTCAAAGCCCCCAACGCACTGCCAACAGCCATACCGTTTTTCATACTAGCACCCTCGGCCATTTCGTCCATCGACCTCTGCACCTCAAAATTCTCATCCGCATCATTTTGGAGAAACTGATAAATGTTACAAATATTGGCATAGCCGGGATTGGCACCCTCGATAAAAAATTCCTGAGTTCTCGTGTCCGCGTAGTTAAAAAACATCTCGCAGTAGGCAGCCTCGCCATCACGCCCTGCCCTGCCCGCCTCCTGATAGTAGGCCTCTACACTTCCGGGGATTTCAAAATGAACGACGAAACGCACATCCGAGCGATCGATCCCCATGCCAAATGCATTGGTAGCCACCGCCACATCAGCGTCACGGCAAATGAAGGCGTTCTGCACACGGTTCCGCTCAGCCACCGCCATGCCACCGTGATAAGCGATACTTTTCACCCCCCAGTCGTGTAACATCTCAGCCACAGCTTCCACCCGCTTTCTGGTCGAGCAATAAACAATTCCCGTTTTCCATTGCCCGATCACCTCTCGCAACTTGGCGTATTTTTGAGCGTGTTTATCCACCTGTGAAATGGTGAGCGATAAATTCGGCCGACTAAACCCGCTGACCGTTTCAAAAGGATCACGAAGAGCCAACACATTGAGAATATCCTTCCGCACCGTAGGCGTCGCCGTTGCCGTTAGAGCCACGGCCTGGGGGCGCCCTAATAGATCCAGAACCGACCCCAAACGCATATACTCAGGCCTAAAATCGTGCCCCCACTGACTCAAACAGTGCGCTTCATCCACTGCAAACAAAGAAACCTTCACCCCGGCAAGCGCCTCCATAAAGGAAGGGGCGCGGAATCTTTCAGGAGCGATATAGACGAGTTTATACTCACCCTCCTTCATTCTACGCATCCTGTCCCACTGTTCTTGAGGACTCAGCGTGGAATTAATCATCGTCGCCGGCACACCCTTTTCCAGCAGAGCGTCCACCTGGTCTTTCATTAAGGCAATCAGAGGAGAAATCACCAAGGTCACACCTTCCAGACACATCGCCGGAAGCTGATAACACAGGGACTTTCCGCCGCCAGTGGGCATCACCACCAGCCCGTCTTGCCCGGCAAGGATTTGGCTGACCACCTCCTCCTGCGCATCGAGAAATCCATCGAAGCCGAAATATTGCTTTAATACCGCCAATGGGTCTCGTGCTGCTGCCATGCCTGAGTAAAAACAAACGGCATGAGGAAATCAAACTCGATTTACATGAATCAAGTAATACCAAACGGATCCAGCGAAAAAAAAGGACCTAGCTCAACAAAATAGCTATAAAATTAAACAGTCCGATCGGCGATGATCACCAGGAAACCCCCTAACCTGTATGAACGGTGCCAATCGGACTGTCTCGTCCCCTTGCGAGGACGTCTGGAAAGTAACCAATTTTAGAAAAACGTAAAGAAATTAAACACTTTCCGCTAACATTTCGAAAAACAATCGTTTGCTCAATCCCCGCAGAGTATATAAATCAAATGCGGGTCAGGAAATCAGGGATCTGATCGCGCTGGCTCGAAGGCGAATCAAGCTTGTTGTGGAAGCCCATCACAGCACCAATGCCCGCCGCATGATCCGCCCCAAGTCGCACCGGTAACTCCAGCACCGGGAAATAATAACGTCTGCTCCGGCGCCAAAGGACCCAGCCGCCCCCTAAAACCACGATCAGGCCAATCACACCCAGCGTGCCGACCACAGCATCCCATAAATATGGCTGAAGATTTGCCCATGGTCCGGGGGCCGAGGCCGGCGTCTCGCCCTGATTTTCGGATAATGGAGCCATGACTTCTGCAGATTCATCAGACCGCACCGACGCGATCATTTGCTCGACCCAATAGGTCGAAATCGAAAGCTGGATAATGAACGACTCCATCTGCGCCGCTGAATCAGATTTCTCCATCGCCTTAATCTTGGCAACATCCAGCATCTTCCGAAGTCGTTCAGTGGTTACCAACTCCGAGCTTTTTCCACCAAAGATCAATGCATTGCGAGCAGGGTTACCTAGAAAATAATAAACCACGGCGGTCAACGGACCCTCGGCATAGCGATCATCCACCAGCTGCTTCAAAGAATAGATCGAAGGAACCTCCTGATCAGCGGCAAAAAGGTAAATCCTGATATCCACTTCGGATTCATCGGCATAGTATTCGAGGAATCCTTCCCTATCCAAAGTTTCCTGATTACTAAACAGCCTCTGAGGATCAATCAAATAAGTCCCCGGTGCTTTGGAAAAATAGTCATCCAGGTATTCTTCGGGAATGGCTCTCGCCTCCTCTGCACGGTCTTCCGGATCAAGCTCAAGGGGATTCACCACTTCCAGAGGAACCACTGGCTCAAGAGGAGGCGAGACAGACTCAGAAGCATTCTCGCCGGATAGTTCGTTAACGTCATCCACCAGAATGGCAGCCCCCACGATCAGCTCCCCGCTTTTCAACCGGGCCAGATCTTCCGATGACCACTGAGGCAGACTCTGCGCGACAACGCCCTGAAGATGAAACAAGCCCATCAGCCCCAAAGAAAAAACCAACATTCTCATCTCACATCCTCCTTTCCAGCCTCAAGAACTTTTTTCTGTGAATGATCGGCTAAAGACTCAGCAGCTCCATCTTTCCTCTGAATACCAGCCCTGAGCGGCTGCAATAACGGACGCTCCTCAACGGGTAAACACCCCGCCAGCTTTTGATATTTACGTGGATTTCTATTCGCCTTGCGTGCTCGCTTACGCAGCACCACCGTGAGCTGGGCCACAATCACCTTGAGAGCCTTACTATGCTCCCCTTTGAGCAAATGCGGGTGAGCCTTAGATAAAATCCAAAAGGTATCCTTTTCCGTCAGGTAAAAATCCAACAAATACCCATAGGTGATAAAGGCCGTTTTTGTGTTCACATCCACCACCAATAAAATCCCGCCCTCGTTAGGTCGACTCAGGTCCACATCCTCATAAGCCCCCCGATTCAACAGCCACATGCCAAACTGACGAATGTTGGCCATCTCATCCAGAGCCCCATAATAAACACTGAAAAACAACTGCGGAAAACTCGCCTCAAACCGATCAAACCATTTTTCGGCCTTCCGCCGCTCCGGCATGCGTAACACACCTGCCGCATCACTTAGCCGCCGCATCCTCACCTCACTCCCCCCATACTGCGCATCAAGGTCCTGCAGCGCAAAACCACAGTGCGGACACTGCGTCGCACTGCGGTGAATCAGCTGCACACACCGAGGACACTTCATATCAAAAAAACACTACTGCAAAACCCGCTTCCTTCCAAGTGCATAAATAAAGAATTAGATATAATCAACATATCTTAAGTATCTATACATGTTATTTTTAATTGCCACGGGGCGAGCCTCCGTGTTTGAATGCTGCTCGGTCTATGAATACGAAAGACCTCACTCGCTCGGGAACCCTCAGTCTATCATGCCTGCTCCTTGCCACTACCGCTCTCCACGCGGAGGAAGGAGGTTCCGGCCGATGTCCAGACCGGCGGCGGCACGGTTCGTCGGACAGACTCATTGGATGGCTTGGGCGACATCGTTTTTATGCCGTTGATGTTGAATCAGAAAATCAACAAGTGCTGGAATATCAACTACAGGGTGGGAATTTACGCGCCGACTGGGGATTACGAAGCCGATCACTCTGAAACATACCTACTTTTATAAAATGACAACGGCTTACTCGATTGGTATCGTTGCCACGTTCTGGCTGCTGGAACGAATGGTTATTATAGATTTCTTCTAAAAATCTCACCCCTCTCCTCATGTTAAGTGCATTCATTATCCTCACCGCCCTCATTCTCGCTGGGTATCTTGCTTTTTCTGCCAAGCTTCGTAAATCGGCATCCTGGCAGGCGACCGTCACGCCATTGGCATCGATCATGGGCAGTGGTTTTTTAGTCTGCGCCCCATTGCTCGCTAACACGGTGGGTAATCTAGCGGTCTTTTGTATGGCGGGTTTACTGGTTCTTGCCTACGCCGTGGGTGGTGCTATTCGGTTTAATATCCGCCATTTTGAACCTATCGAAAATGACGGGCACGGCCCAGCCCAGGCGATCGGGTTTGTTTCCCGGTTGGTGCTGGCTGGGGCTTATTTTATTTCCGTAAGTTATTACCTCCAATTGCTCGGAGCCTTCCTTTGCAATGCCTTCCACATTGATGCCCCTATCATAGCTGAGGTGATCACCTCGGCCTTACTCATCATCATCGGGACCATCGGGATCACCCGTGGACTCGGGATGCTTGAAAAGCTGGAGCAATACGCCGTAGCTCTCAATCTTGGTGTTATCGGAGCTTTGTTGATAGGGCTGGCTATTCATAATGGACAGCTAGCCATTGTGGGCGATTGGAAACTGGCACCCGTTTATTCCGAGATTGATTTCACCGATTTTCGAGTATTGCTTGGCCTTCTTATCGTCGTGCAGGGCTTTGAAACGTCCCGCTATCTCGGCAGCAATCATCCTGCGGAACAACGGATCGCAACGATGCGACGAGCTCAGTTGATTTCCTCAGTAATCTACCTCGTCTTTCTCGGGCTCGCCACCGTGCTCTTTCTTCCAGGTCTCGGGAATGATGTGACTGCCATTGTGAAGATGACGGCACCTGTAGCACTGGTGTTACCCATGCTTATTTCTGTGGCCGCCATCGGTAGTCAGTTCAGTGCCGCTGTGGCGGACAATGCCGGCGCGGGTGGCCTAATCGAAGAATCCACTCATGGTCACGTGCCACTGCGCTACGCTTACATGCTGATCTTATTTATGACCTTGGCGTTGACCTGGGAAACCAATGTCACCGGCATTATTTCCTACGCTTCTCGCGCCTTTGCCTTGTTTTACACGCTCCAATGCCTCGTCGCATTCTTCGTGGCGTGGCATGACCGCCGCATCAAAAACCGAACCGCCTGTCTTTTTCGGTTCGGTGTGCTGGCATGCATCTGTCTCCTTATTTTTGCTCTCGGACTTCCCGCTGAGTAATGAACTCATTAAAACAACCAAACCGCAAATCACCTTCATTTCCACCATCCCCTCATATTTTTTTGCAACCGAATGAATCAAGCAGGGTTTTACATGCACAACCCGAACGGACCAAGCCCAAGGGAATTACCAACCACAAAAACAACCCACAAAATAATACCATGAAAACGACTCGACTATTACTCACAGGAATCGTGGCGACTCTCGCCTGCTCAATGACCGCTTACGCTGAAGGTGACGGACCCGGCAACGGCGACAAAAAAGGCAAAGGTAAAAAAGGCAACCGCGAGGTGCCTGAACACGTCATCAAGAAATTTGATAAAGACGGCGACGGAAAACTCAACGAGGAGGAACGTAAGGCCGCCCGCGAAGCCCGCACAAAAATGCAAAAAGAAGGCAAAGCAAAAATGCTCAAGCGCTTTGACAAAGACGGCGATGGCAAACTCAGCGATGAGGAACGCAAGACAGCCCGTGAAACCATGCAAAAGCAACGCAAGGAAATGCACGAAGCCATGCTCAAAAAGTTCGACGCCAATGGCAATGGAGAAATCGACAAGGACGAGCGCGACGGCATCCGTGAATGGATCAGAGAAAACTACCCCGATGCCCCAATGATGCGCCACGGCAAAAAAGGTAAAAAAGGAGGCCGCGGCAAGAAAGGCAAGAAAGGCAAAAAAGACGGCAAGCGCGGTGGCGACGGACCACCTGCCGCAGAGTAACATCATCTCATAGAGACGAACACAAAAAACGGAAGGGTTTACCCCTTCCGCTTTTTTTATTCCCTCATCCATCAATTATCATGTAGAAACTAACCATGTTACCAAAGCTGACTCATCGGTTTCGACGACTCACCACTGTCATGAGCCTCCTCTTCGGCGTGATACTTCTGTCGTCCTGCAAAG
>CAYNNY010000167.1:2911-6884 GCA_964398555.1 uncultured Verrucomicrobiales bacterium | reverse complement strand
TGCCGGCTGATATTCATCTGTTTTTCGGTTACGGTTATCAAAGGTAAAGTCCCATTCCTGATCCAGCGGGTTGATGGTTTTTATAACGTTAGAGTTGGCGTCATAGATGGTTTCGACCATTGGAGAGCCGCTGAGGCCATCGGCGCTGAGTGTGCGGTTGATGATACCGATGACAGGGTCAGGCGACCAGTTTTTCACGGGACGAGCGGCGGTGTCATAGTCGGTTTCTATTCTGCGCCCCAGCGGGTCCGAGGTTCTCCAGGGGAGTCCGGTGGAGGTGTAAACGGTGCTGGTGGTGGCGGCTAACGGAGTGCCGTGGGCTGTGGTTACACTGGTGGAGCGCAGGAGTCCATCACGCAGGGTGCGGGTAATTTGGCCGAGGGCGTCTGTGGTGGTGAGTTCGGTGGTTTCTTTTCCGGCGGTGATATTTCCGTAGGTGGTGTGGGTGCTTCGGTGGTTGTCGCCGAAGGTGGCTCCGCTGGTGGCAAACTGGTTGATTTGATGGGTGCTGCGGTAGAGTGGATCGTGGATGAGGTAGCTAGTGAAGCTGGCGGTGCCGCTGGCGGTGGCTACGGCATCGTGACGGATGGTTTGGGTGGGGGTGAAGCCGCCGGTGTTGAATGCACTGCTTCCGGGATTGGCGTCGTAGGTGGTGCCGCCGATATTGAGACTGTCTTCGTAGGAAAACTCGGTCCAAGTTTTGGTGCTGGAGGTAGCAGGAGTGCCAGCGCCGGAGTCATCGGTAAAGATGGAGGTGGGGCGCTGAAGGGCATCATATTCCGTGCGGGTAACGGTGCCCTGGGGGTCAGTGATGGTGAGGGGTGAGTTAACGGCGTTGTAGGTGATTTCTGTGACGAGATCTGCGGCGGTGGCGCTGCCTTTGGAGGCTTCTTCTACGAGCCCGTTTGAGTTTTTGCTGGGGAGCCCGAGGCCGTCCATGTCGCGGATGGTTTTTATCCGGCGGTTGAGACTGTCGTAGTGGTAGATGGTGGTGTTTCCTTCTTCGTCGATTTCAGCGGCTTTGTTGCCGTTGAGGTCATACCAGATTTCTTTGGTGGTTACGGCGTTTCCTGTAGCGGTTCCAGCGGTTGGGTAGGTGATGCGTGTGAGGCGGTTAAGGGTATCGTAAGTGAAGGTGGTGGTGTTTCCGCGCGGATCGGTGATAGAGGTGCGGTTGTTGTTGGTGTCGTATCCATACTCGGTGGTGAGGTTGAATCCGTCTGGGTCGGTGGTTTGCTTCCAGACTCTGCCTCGGGTGTCGGGCTGGTATTGGGTGGTGAGGGTTTGTTCCCAGCTTTGTCCGGACCAGTTGGCAAAGGCGATGGTGCTGGTGCTTGTTTGAAATGCTTTGAATGTGAGGTTTGCGTAGGCAGTGTCTTGCTGGGAGAGCAAGGTGTTGCCGTTTTGGTAAATCATTTTAGTGAGTCGCCGCCCGAGAGCATCGAGCGTGAAATCTGTGAGTGTGCCGTGCGGGTCTATTATTTTTTTCATGACGCGATACACGCCGTATTGATAGGTTTCGCTGCGGTTCAGAGCGTCGATTTTTTCAGTGGGATCCGCCCATTTGCTCATGGTGAGTGAATTTGAGGCTATTCCAGCGGGTTGGGCTCTGTCATTTTGATAGTTCCAATGCGTGGTATTTTCTGAAATATCTGTGCTGGTTTGAAGGGAGAGTCCGGCAACTTTGTCAAAGGTGTAGGTTTCACTTCCGAGGTAGCCGGGGCTTCCGGTGGGGCCGCCGTGGTGGATCTTTGAGGTGAGGTAGTAAATCATCCATTCTTTGCTGATGGAGTTTTCCGTGTTATCGACATCGACCACTTCGGCCTCCATGTCGGTAAATTCATAAACGGTGGTGTTTCCAGCGGCATCCAGAACAGTGGTGGTCGGGAGAGTGTCAAAAGTAACGGTTTCGGAAAAACTGACAGCTCCCTGACGGGAGAAAGTAGAAGTGCCCAGTCCTCCGGGAAGGGTGACTGCGGCGACGCGTCTGGGGAGTCCATACATGATTTTCCAAGAGCCGGTGCCGGGGCTGCCCATATCTGTTAGGACGGCGTTGACGCATTCTTTGATTTTGGGCGGTAAGGTATCCAGATCGATGGCGACTTGGGTGCCGCTGGTGTTGGCGCTCCAGTATTGGTTGCTTTGATCAAAGGTGTAGGTGAAGGCGTGGGTGTTGCCTTTTTTATCCGTGATGGATTGAATGTTGGTGTGAAAGTGGCGGGTGAGTCGGGGATTATCTGGGTCGGCATTATCGGTTTCAAGCTCTTGGGCTCCACTGTAAGTGTAGTGATCCTGGGTGTTATCAGCATAATTCACGCTACTGAGCCGGGGGATGGCCAGAGATATGCCGCCAAAGTCCAGCGGGCTGACGTTGTAGGTGAATGTTGTCTGGTTTCCACGGCTATCGGTAATGGAGTCCACGCGGCGGTGGTCAGCACTGCGCTGAATGACCAAAAATTGGTTTGGTCTGTCCGGTGAGCTTATGGTGCGCGGGATCAGCGATACTTCATCCACTGTGGAACCTTCGTTGTAATCATATTGGAGACGCACTCCGTAGCGGTCTTTTATTTCACTGAGTCGCCAGTAGGTGTGGCGTCGGATCTGAGTGCTGCCGTCCACCCGATCCGTGGAGTAAATAAACCACGCTTTGGATTTTGAATAGGTGAGCGTGTTTCCGAATTTTTGCTGAAAGATGAAGGACTCGCCATCGAGAGTGAGCGTGTTGAGGTAGGTTTTTTGATCGACCCGTGAGGATGGCCACGGGAAGAAGCTTTGAAAATTGAGGGTTCCAAACTTCTGGCTACGCCCAGCGGCGTCCACGACATTGACGGTGACGGGGTCTGTTTGTGTTTGATTCCCGAGGGTTTCAACAATTTCCACATACGAGCACAGGCTCGATGACCACCCCGCTCCAAAGGGTAAATCCAGCCGCTCGGTGGGCGAGAGGCCGGAACGGTCGGAAAATTCAGTTTCCGAACTACTCATTGTAGCTTGCAAAACCAGATCAGAGGCGGCCAGCGGCAGATAGCTCAGTGAGGTGTCATGGTGAAGAGTGAGCTTGAATGCATCAATGTAGGTTTGTTCATCGGGCAGATCGCTTTCTTTTTCCTGCTGAGGTTGTTCATCGGGCATGGGGCGGCCGTTGAGTGCGACTTTCCGGTAGCGGGGGCCTACGGCGTCTCCTCCGCTGTAGCTTTTGGAATAAGAATACCCATTGAGCGGAACCAAATAAGCTTCCTTTTCTTCAGTTTCATCAATGTCAACATCGGAGGCGCCGCTCACTAAAATTTGGTCAGGATCGCAGAGAAGAAACGGACTTTTTTTATCCAGCTCCACACTGGCCGTGTAGTCGTAATCCGGTTCCTCCTCATTGGTGGCGACATGTTGGAGGGTGATTTTATACGCTTGATCCGGGCTGAGATTGTAGCGGGTTTGAGGTGAAAGCTCTCCAAAGTTCGGCGAAACGAGCTTCCGCCCCCCGATGTTGAGGCGCCAGCGCTCGGAGTGGCTATCTGATTCATCCCCCACTTGGGCGAGTAGTCCGGTGGGAGTTTTCCCGCCCGCACCGTTAAGAATAACTCCGAGATCTCCAATGGGTGCGTAAGCCCCCAAGTTTTCATCCCCATAAAAATCCGATGGATTAAGCGGTTTTTGCGCATCATCCAGAGGATTTGAGCCAAAAACCACCTCATCCTGATCCTCCACGCCGTCACCGTCCGAATCTTTGAGATTAGGGTTCGTCCCGTGGATGAGTTCTTGGTAATTGGTTAATCCATCGCCATCGAGATCTCCATTCTTACTGGGCTTATTTGCATCATTCGGGTCCACATTGGCTGAAAAATACTGAGCCTCCCAGTAGTCGTCAAAAAGATCCCCGTCCGAATCAAAATTAAAAAGATTCGTCTGCCCAAAGGTGACATGGGTTGCCCCACCGTCAAAACTTGCCACCCCCGCTTGCTCCTCATCATTGCTC
>CAYNNY010000167.1:0-2811 GCA_964398555.1 uncultured Verrucomicrobiales bacterium | reverse complement strand
TTGCTCCTCATCATTGCTCAAGCCGTCGAGATCAGAATCCACATCAAAATACTGGGCATTCGCCCCTTCATTAAATTCGACAATGTTAGTGAGCCCGTCTCCATCGGCATCATAATGATAGAGCGCGGTTGCCTCCGCTTTTGAAAGCGCTCTATCGTAGATCAGAATCTGATCGATCGTGGCATTGAGCGGAGTCGACGGCACCGCAACCGCATAAGCCGTGGAAAGTGCGCCGAAATAAAACCCGGAGTCCTGATTGGTATTGGAAGCGGTGCCTACTGGCGGGGTGTCAAAAAGAGCGTAAGCCATCAATGACGGAGCATTGGTGCTCACTCCATCAATGGAAATCTGGGTATTTTTCCCCTCGGATGAGATGACGAGGTGATGCCACTGATTGTCATCGACATTAAATAGCGCGGGATTAATAACATCAACCCTGACATAAGCATTAGCCGTCGTCCCCCAGGGAACCCCTCCTATCACTCCGAATACACCCACTCTTTTGATTACATAGACCCCATTGACCAACACATAAGCATTCGCGCTGTGGTAAGTCACAAAAAGCATCGGATAAGTGCCGTAATCCCGAGAAAATAAAATCCGAGTACTATTGGAAGGTGCACCTTTGAACCAAAAGGCAACCGTCCCGCTCCCCGTATCCGAAGTAACCCCGATAGGCGCCTTCAAATAATCGGCCGAGGTATTAAACTTTGCCGTGTGTGATATGGGTCCTGATGCGGTATCACTGCGTATCACACCACCAAAAATGCTTACGTGTCGGTTATGACCACTCGTATCCAAAAACTTTCCCGGAGCCGTTTTTTTGAATCCCCACGCCGCCCGGAGGCTGTTTTTCAACCCTGCACTCAGACCGATTGTATCCGGAGATTCCTGAAACTGATTCACCAAAAGATTGCTTCCCTGATCCGCCTCCGCCTTATCACTCAAGCCGTCATTATCCGTATCTGCCGCATGAGGATTGGAGTCAAACTGGGCCTCGCTGGCATTATCCAGCGCATCCTGATCATCATCACCATTCGCCTGCAACACCCCGACCGTTTCATTGTATTTGAGTTCCCAACCATCACGGAGCAAGTTTCCATCGGAATCGTGATCATAATCACTGATCCCGTCCCCGGTTGTCGAAAAAGAAAATGGCTTCGTGTTACTTCCTCCTATTTTAATTTCATCCCAATTAGAAATGCCATCCCCATCGAAATCAGCGTTTTCGGGATCATTAGTCGGAATATCCGTGTATCTGAGTCGAAGAAATAATTTTCCCTCTGTAGTCGAAAAACCATATCCCAGCGGACTTCCCACCCCGGATTCGAGCACCGGCATGTATTTCCATGAAGTTAAATCCGTAGAATACTCGATAAAATAAGTATTCCCCAAGGTCCCGGGCCAATCCAAATGATAGCTTCCAGATGAAATCTCTAAAATTTCTGGAGTCGGTTCCGCCCCAGGGTTGCCCAATAGGGATGAACCCGTCGATAAAACAACAGCCACCCAAAGAGGCCAATATTTCATGGGTCTTAGCTTTTTCATTAGCGTGAGATTCCTTTCTGGTTCAGATCTTGTGGTGTTGCCTCGGCCTTGCCCCTCTCTGCTCTTGCGGCCGCATCCCGCCTTTCCTTAACCACGTTCCGCTTCCAGAAATTGATGAGCACATCCTTCTTGGGTGGTGGATTTTTTCTCAACTCCTCATCCAGTTTACGGCGAATAATATCGTTCTTGAGTCTTTCCTGATAAGTCGATGTCAAAACCTGTTTTTTATCTGAGTAAAGATCGTGCACAGCTTCCAAAAACTCCATCACCGCCTCGTTTTTTTCATCCCCCTTGAGAATCATATAGCTCGCCCCCGCTTTCTCAAGAGCTGGCAACTTCGGGATGATTGGCATCGATGTCCGGTAGCCGTATTCAACTTCTTTTTTCAGGCTTTCAGTCGAAACATTTCCAGAAAAAACCATCATCGTGAATTCTTTACCTCTGCCCTGAAATCTCAGAAAATGTCCAAACTTCCCCCAATTAATGTTAGAACTCACCTCATAATGCTCACCCTCGTATTGAAATCGGAGCTGTGATATCTGATAGTCATAGACGGTAACTCCCACCGTAAAAAATCCGCCAGACGGCTTATAATTCGCCATCACATTTTCCATCTCCTTAGCCGCTTCTTCAAGCTCCTCAGCCGTTGGCGGAGGAGGGACGCGTTTAGGAGGCCACACGGGAGCCACAACTCGATTGACAATAAATTTCTGCCCTTTTGTATGATGCACCTTCGATTTCAGAACCTCGTATTCAGGTAACACACGGGGTGGAGAAGGTGGAGAAATCCTGCCATCAGAAAGACCAAAGACAATTTTCGTTGGTGCAGCTTCCAGTTTTTCAGATTGCGCTCCAGCCATTGAGCTAAGCAAAGCAATAAACGCCAAACCAATAAGTAGATGTTTTTTCATAACCGATGATCTTCTGTTACTAATTCTGTTGGACTTTTCAAGCTCAAAATCCCCTTTGACTAATTTTTTCCAACCATCCCCCATTTTAAAAAAATCCACCCCCATCGCATCTCTCAAATCCTCGCCAGCACAAAAAACAGGCAAAGTAGGAATATGGCAAAAATTTAAATACATCGTGACAGTCATTTCTCTCATTGACCACCTCTCCCGAAAAAATCCAGACAGGTGGACGGGGAGTTAGAAAACCGCACTAGGTCGGCTGCGACGACCTTTAAGTCAGGGACTCTGGACATACGCCGTCACCTCCCCGACCTTATCGGGTTGGTGACGAGTTTGCGGCACTCATCGAGCC
>CAYNNY010000166.1:0-6904 GCA_964398555.1 uncultured Verrucomicrobiales bacterium | reverse complement strand
GGAGACTTCAAGTCTCCACTCCATATTAGGTTGATTAATTAGGCTGTATATTCACTATGCCGCCGGCGACTTAAAGTCTCTGCCAGCCATCCATGCCGTCGATGATGTTGATGGTGTTGGTGAACCCTTCTCCGATGAGGAATTCCTGGCATCTGGCGCTGCGCATGCCTGATTTGCAAAGCAGGATGATTTCGCGATCGCGGCCAGCTTCAAGGAGTTCGGGGATGATGGCTGGAAAGGTTTGCATGCGCACGAGTCTGAACCCTGGGATGTTAGCGACATCGTGTTCCCATGTTTCGCGCACATCGATGAGGATGCTGTCGCATCCGGTGGAGAGTTTTTCTTTCAGTGATTTCGCTGA
Organism: uncultured Verrucomicrobiales bacterium; assembly: GCA_964398555.1. Taxonomy (GTDB): domain Bacteria; phylum Verrucomicrobiota; class Verrucomicrobiia; order Verrucomicrobiales; family Akkermansiaceae; genus Oceaniferula. Next base: position 6,543 of record CAYNNY010000166.1, on the reverse strand, counting down.
AATCTCGTGGGGGTTGTTCGTTGCGTTGCCGATCTTTGGTGGATGGGGGATGCCACAAAATTCTTGGTAGTCGATGAGTTCGGTAATGCTCGGGTTGTCGCCGCAGAGTGGACATTCCGGATCGCGGCGGAGGTTGAACTCACGGAATTTTGTCTGGAGGGCATCGTAGTGGATGAGTCTGCCTAAGGGCGGCTCCCCGGCTCCTAGTAGAAGTTTGATGGCCTCCATGGCTTGGAGGCTGCCGATGATGCCTGGGAGGACGCCTAAGACGCCAGCTTCTGCGCAACTGGGAACGGTGCCGGGATCTGGAGGGGTGGGGAGCATGCAGCGGTAGCACGGGCCACCGAGGTGAGGTGCGAATACGCTGAGTTGACCTTCGAAGCGAAAAATGGAGGCGTAGATGTTGGGTTTTTTGAGTAAATAGGCAACGTCGTTGCTGAGGTAGCGGGTGGGGAAGTTATCGGTGCCATCGATGATGATATCGTAGTTCGAGGCTATCTCTAGGGCGTTTTCGGCGGTGAAGTTGCAGGCGTGTGGTTCGATCTGCACGTGGGGGTTGATGTCTTGGAGTCGGGTGGCGGCGCTTTCGAGTTTGGTTTTTCCTAGAGTGGATTGCCCGTGCAGGATCTGGCGTTGGAGGTTGGAGACCTCGACCACATCGGAGTCGACAATGCCGATACGTCCGACCCCGGCAGCGGCCAGATAGAGGGTGGAGGGTGATCCTAGTCCTCCGGCTCCGATACAGAGCACTGAGGAGTTTTTAAGTTTTTCCTGACCTTCGAGGCCGACTTGGGAAAGTGAGAAGTGGCGGGCGTAGCGGGCTTTTTCTTCGGTGGTGAGCATGGGTGCAGGCTTTACTTGTTGAGTTTTTGCTCGTGGTCCAGATCTGGCTGGGCTCCGTTGCTGAGTGCTTGGTTATAAGCTTCCATGGCTTTTTTCTTTTGGTCTTGGCGCAGGTGGAGGATGGAGAGGTTGAAGTAGGCGTCTGACATGGTGGGGTCGAGTTTGATGGCGTCGTTGAAGTGGGCTTCAGCTTGTTCGTATCGGCGGCCTACGCCTGCGAGGTTGCCTAGGTAGAAGTGGGCGCGGGCGTTGCCTGGTTTGAGATCGAGCGAGTGCTGGAATGAATTGCGAGCGGCATCGAAATTTTGATTTTTGTAGTAGCCCAGTCCGAGCATGTAGTGTGCGTAGCTGTTGTTTTCACGCATCGTTATCGCTTCGTTAAAGATGTCAGTGGCTTCAATGAAGTGGTCGGTTTTCAGCTCGAGCACACCTCGGTTCATCAGAGTGGGGAAGTGGCCAGGAAAGAGCTCATCCATATCGGCGAGGATCTGGCGGGCGGCCTCGTAGTGGCCTTTGCCATAAAAGCGTTTAACGAGTCGATTGTGATCAGCGACGTCTTTTTCCAAGGCTGAGCCGTAGGTTTTAGCATGATCAGGAGAGACGCGCTGAGGGCTGGTGAACTCGCTATCGGGACGGCGTCGGACCATCAGTCCTTTTTCTTCTTCGGTGAGTTCTACTTTGGCTTTGCGGATGTCATCAAATGCCTCGACGATCCCTGGGATGATTTTTTTCGATTGCTGGTAGGTTTCCCACAGGATTTTTTCAGCATCGTTTTGGCGGTCCTGAGCGGCGATCAGGCGTTTGACGGTGGCTTTGAGGATTTCAATTTCTTCTTGGCTGACACTTTTATAAGGATCTTTTTGCGAGGAGACGAGTTCGGCTTCGGCATCGCGCAACTGGCTTTGGAGAGAGAGGATGCGACTGCTGTGTCGGGTGCGCTCTTGCTGGTAACGCATGATTCGGGTTTTAGCCACGGCGAGGTCACGCTTCGCCTCGAGAAATTCATCTTGGGTGACGTTGTTTTTACCGGTGAGAAATTTGAGTCGGTCGGTCGTTTCTTTCAGCTCTTTGCCGAGGCGCATGTTTTCGGTGATCAGTTTACGAACTCCTTCGGTGTCGTTTTGTTTGAGGATGTTGGCGAGGGTGTCGCGCTCTGTGCGGAGCGCATCACGCTCTTGGGTGAGTTCGCCGATCGTTGATTTTGCCTGATTGAGGCTGAGCTGCATTTGCGCCATTCTCGCGTTTGACTTTCCTAGCTCACGTTGCGTATTGTTAAGGAGTTGTGTTACATTTTTAAGCTCTTTGCGTAACTGGCGAACCACCTGGTTATCTTTGTTTTTCTGAAGCCCCATGGTTTGCTTGATTTCAGCTTCACGCTTCAATGCCAGAGCGGCTTCTTCTTGGTATTTCTCGGCCTGTTTTTGGGTTTTGGCGAGTTTTTCCATCGTGCCTCTGAGTGAGAGCGCCGTGATGTCAATTTCAGTTTTAAGTGTGCGATTTTTGTGGGCGAGTTTGTCCATGTCCGCCTGCAAGGGGGCGCGGGCAAGAAGGTCACGGATGGTTACGATCTCCCTGTCCTTAGTGGCGATTTTTTCGATCAGTCGCTGCTGCTCCGTTGTTTCACCGAGTTTGGTGGTCTTTTTCGCTCGTTTCAGGTCGGTGCGCAGCCTTTGGTTATCACGCTTGAGTGTTTCCAGTTGTTGTAGCTGACCGCGCTTAATGGCTTGGTTGTAATTGGAAATTTGGGATGCTGGAGGTTTTGCGGCTTTGGCCCCAGGGAGTTTCTGATGGCCTCTGCCCATGGGTTTGCCTTTGGGATCTGCTCCCGCAGCAGGGCCTTCGACCAGATCCTGTGTTTTCGCGTTCCGTTTGGCGATTTCCTCGATCGCCTTGGCCTCGATAGCGCTGATCGATGATTGGGTCGATTTGACCCGATCTTGCACCATGTTGGGATTGTAGTTTTTGTGATATCGAGAGATTACGTTGTAATACTTTGCCGCCTGCTTGTATTTCAATCGGGCATCATTGAATTTGCCTGCTTTTTCGAGCTTCTTGGCATCGCGGATGGTCACCCAGGCTTGAAAAAAGACATCGGCAGGGTCGAGCGCACGCGGGTCTTGCTGCTGCGCGGAAAGCGGCAGAGTCAATGAGGCGAAAATGAGGGTAAGAGCTATAAGCCCTCGGAGCAGTAGGTGTAGTTTGCCCATGAGCATGGGGACTTAGCCAATTTCGCCTCATCTTGCAAACTGAAAAATGAGCGATGCGCGCCACGGTGATCAAGCGAAGGATAAAAGATGAGGTTTCGTTTGTTTTTAACCGCGAATACACGTGAATTGACACGAATTAAAAATCTCCACCGTTGCTTCAGAAATAAGCTTTGGCGGTAGCTTGATCCACGCTCAACAAATCCGGGTTGCGCGTCTTTTTTGGAGTAGAGCGCGCTGATGACGGGAACTCTAGCTGTTTGCGAGTGAAAAACCTTGCCTATTTCCGTGGGGTTGGCTTCATTTGCCGCGATGAAAATTCTCGTTGTAGGAAAAGGAGGCCGCGAACACGCATTGATCACCGCACTGAAGGAATCAGCTGTTGAGACGGATATTTATTGTTTCCCCGGAAGCGATGCCATTGAGCCACTTGCCGAGAGCGTGAAGGTGGATGGTCTGCATGCTTTGATCGATTGGATGAAGGTGAATGCCGTCGACCTTTGTATTGCTGGCGAGGAAAGTTATTTGGTGAAGGATGAGGGCCTTGCCAATCTTTGTGAAGAAGCTGGCATCCCGTGCTGGGGGCCGCACAAGCAGTCGGCTCGGCTCGAGGCGAGCAAGGAGTTTGCCAAGGAGTTTATGTTTCGCCACGATATCCCGACGGGTGGAGCGACCGGATGTGCTGACATTGACGAAGCCCGTGCGGCCATCAATGGCGTTTACCCGACCGTTTTGAAATTTGACGGCCTTGCCGCCGGAAAAGGTGTGGCTGTTTGTCTGGATGAAGCCAGCGCCGAGGAGTTTCTTCAGGAGGTGCTTGTCGAGCGTAAGTTTGGTGCGGGTCGGTTACTCGTTGAGGAGTGTCTAATCGGCCCTGAGGTCTCGATCTTTGCCGCTGTCTGCGATGACAAGTATCAGATTTTCACTCCAGCCCGCGATTATAAAAGGATCGGTGATAATGATGAAGGCGCGAATACTGGAGGCATGGGTGCGGTTGCCAGTCGTCAGCTCATCGATGCCGAGCTGTTGGCTGAAATCGAAAAGACGATCATCAAGCCGACGATTGATGGCTTGGTGAAAGACGGCTTGCCATACCGAGGGTATCTCTACTTTGGTCTGATGCTCACGGCGGATGGCCCTAAAATCATTGAGTATAACTGCCGCTTTGGCGATCCCGAGTGCCAGGCGGTGATGCCACTGGTTAAGGGAGATATCGCAAGCTTCTGTCTCTCTGCTGCGAAAGGTGAAATGAAGCCTGAGCTGCTGAGTTTTGATGAAGGCTGGAGCGTTTGTTTGATCCTTGCCAGTGCCGGATATCCAGCCAGTTCACATAGCGGCGATGTGATTTCAGGTCTGGACGCGGTGCAAAATGCCCGAGTTTACCACGCTGGCACCAAGCGTAATGCGGAGGGGCAGTGGGAAACTAATGGCGGCCGCGTTCTGGCAGTGGTGTCAGGTGCCGATGACCGACTCACGGCTGTGGATGCTGCGTATGCCGAGCTTGCTAAAATCAGCTTCGATGGCGCGCAGCAACGCACCGACATCGGACGGATGCATTTCTAGTCAGCATCTTCACCCTCGGCCTGATATCCCGCGATCGACGAGGTGGGCTGCGGTGTCCAGTAAATCCGCTGAGATTTTCCAGATGATTTTTCAGGCTTCCACCACGAGGTAGGATCCTAACACAGCGGAAACGACGTCATCAAGAAATGCGCCATTCCGGACCACCGAGCCAGACGGAGATCAAGGTCAGGGTGACGGCAAGCGAGCTCACACTATCGCTTCGGTGGTGCCAAGCGTTGGCCATGATGCGACGTGAGTTTCAATGGGCATGCTAGGAGCGTGTGGATAGGGTTTTCACCTCTGGATGATTAAGGATGAGTTTGTCTGAGGTGATGAGTGTGAGGCGATGGACGCGGGCTGTTGCTGAGATAATACGATCTGCGGGATCGCCATGAAACTCGGGTATACGGTAGGCATCACATGCGATTTGTGGGGTGATGGGGAGTAGTGTAATCTGCCGTAATAGCGCTTTTTCTACCCACTCTTCTAGTGGAGCAGTGAGTCGAAGCCTACCTTTGGTCTGCTTTTGAGCTATTTCGATGATGCTGATAGGCGAGAGAGCAATGTGATGGAGTGCCGAGATGATTTCCCGTGAGGACGGGGAGAGATTCTCGGGAGCTTGGATAAGATTGAGCCAGGCATTGGTGTCGAGTATGTATTTCATGCTCTTTGATTTGATGGGTGATCTTCCCAGTCTTCTGGGCTGAAGGTTGGCTCGTCAGGATCGTAATCCTCAGCAAAGATGACTGAGCCTCGTAGGAGCCCCATGCTGCCTCCGATCGTCTGTGGTTCACTAGACTCTGGAGCATCGGGTTTTTTGGCAATGGCGACGACTTTGCCGTGGCGAGTTATCTCAATGATTTCGTCACTGTTTTCCAGCGCGCGAATGTATTCTGTGCAGTGGGTTTTGAATTCTGAGATGGTTATTTTTTTGTGTTTAACTTCAGTAATCATAACCGCATTATAAATTGACTAAAAAAATAGTCAATTTCATTTTGGCGATGAGCAAAGCAGCTTGCTCAAGCTGTCAATCAACTCTTGTCTCAGGGGTTTGGCTTGTGCTGAGATTTTGTGTTGGAGGTATTCATATTGTTCCCGCCCTTCAGGAGTTTCGACTTTGATCGGGGCGTAGCCGTATTCGGTAAGGTCGTAGGCGCTGGCTCGCATGTCGAGCTCGCGGGCGGTGAGGGCGAGCTGGAAACAGCGCCAGAGGAGATCGCTGCCGACCCACGGCATGCACTTAGACGCCCACTTGTAGAGATCCATATTGCTGTGCAGACAGGCGGGCTGTTCAAATTCATGCCGAAGCTCCAAGCTGGGCTGGAGCTTGTTCATCGGGAGTGCTGCCGGGGCAAAAAAGCGCACAGCATCAAAGTGGCTACAGCAGAGAGGCCGAGCTTCCACCACCTGATCAATTTCAGCCTGAGGCAATCGAAGAGGTGCCGATTCTCGATGGCGGATATCGCCGCCTTGCGCTGTGTCGTTTCCACGGTAAACCATCGCCCATTCATGCATACCGAAACATGAGAAGTTAGGTGTTCGATTCTGGGTCAGGGCCAGCAGGTTGTGAATGTGTTTGATGCGGAACTTCTCTTTGTCGCTGAGAATACAGCGATCGAGGGTGATGCCTTGTGCATCGTGTCGGTAGTGTTTTCCTTGAAATGGTTTGGTGTTGTTGTTGTCTGCTTTCCCCGACTCCAAAGTGATGTCTAATCCAGGGTGCCACTGTTCGAGTCGGCCCAATGAAAATGGATAGTAGGTAAAGAGGAAGTCGAAGATGGGGTGTTTTTCTCGTGATGCCCGGCGGGCTCGACAGGGTTCGGTCCATTTCTGGACTTCGTCCCGATGCGCTGCAGCGAGAGCCTTCCATTCCGTATGCGGGATGAAGTCAATCGTGGTCGGCGGAGAGGACATGAGTTGAGCGGGGGGGGGG
>CAYNNY010000165.1:0-6930 GCA_964398555.1 uncultured Verrucomicrobiales bacterium | reverse complement strand
GGCCAAGCTAAGCGTTTAATGGTGAGTTGTTTTTGGTTGATAGCTTGGGTTGTGGCCTGCGGCGCTAGAATTAACAGGATTTTCTTGGGTTGATTAGGTGAGGGGGGATTGGGTTAAGGTGGCGTTGATGTTGGGGCAGAGTTTTGGGAAGACGGTTTCGAGGGTGGACAGTTTTCCGGTGGTGATGATTTGGTAGGAGGTGCTGCCTGTGTCGGGTTCGGTTGTGTTGTGGAGGAGTTGGGCTACGTGAGAGGCCACGGCGGCTCCGGTATCGAGGATTTTGATATGGGGTCCAGCCACGTCTTCTATTAAGGGTCGGAGGAATGGGTAGTGGGTGCAGCCGAGCACCAACACATCCGCTCCGGCTTCGATCAGGGGTAAGGTTTCTTCCTCGACGATGCCGCGAGCGGTGGAGCTATCAAGGTCTCCTTTTTCGACGAGATCGACAAAATTTGGGCAGGGGCGGGTGATGACTTTGACTCCTTGGGCGTGGGTGTTCAGGAGTCGATGGAATTTTTCGCCGGCTAATGAAGCTTCGGTAGCGAGCACTCCAACGGTGCCGCTCTGGGTTAGTGCTGCCGCAGGTTTCACCGCTGGCTCCATGCCTACAAAAGGAACGGGATAGGTGGCGCGGAGAGCTTCGACGGCAGCGATGGTGGCGGAGTTACAAGCGATGACGATGAGTTTGCAGTGCTGTTCTAATAAATAGTCCGTGATGGTAAAGACGCGACGTTGAATTTCTTCGGGGTGGCGGGGGCCGTAGGGGCACCAGGCGCTGTCGCCGAAGTAGATGAGGTCTTCGCCGGGCATGAGGGCACGGATTTCATTGAGAACGGAAAGGCCACCGAGGCCAGAGTCGAGTATGCCGATGGGGTGGTTCATGGTTTGATGCTTGGGTTGTTGCCTGCGGCGCTGGACAGAATTAACAGAATTTACAGAATTACTTGGGATGATGGCTTGGGTTGTGCCCTGCGGGGCTTGACAGGATTATGAATGATTAAACCCTTTTATCGCGACTATTGGAGCGTCATTGTTAATAGTTGATCGAGGTAAGTTTCAGGCTTGTCGCTCATGAAGAGAATATGGCTATCCTCAAGCTCTTCCATCGTTTTGAACTCTGTGATATTCACTAAGTCATTGTATTTTGTGATGGATAAAATGAAGGCGTTGAGGGTGAGGCTCGTGTCCTTGAGTTCCTTTTCGACGGATTTAATTTCTTTGTAGAGTTGGAACTTTGGAGAGTTTACATCGAGTCTAGCGAGGCCTTTTGGATCGACAAAGGTGAGCCACTGTTTGCCGGTGTCTGGGCAAGTTAGCCAGAGGAGAAAATCGGGGTAGAAGTTTCCGGCTACGGCAAAACCGACACCTTTGCGGCGGTCTGAGGCATTGCGGAGAAGGTAGAGGCTTTTCTTGCCTAGCTTTTTCTTTCCTGACTCGCTGGCGACGTAGGCTTCGAGATTTCGGATGAATGTCACCTCGCTCGGGGCATCGAAGGAGAGCGGACGCATGGTGAGCGGTAGGCTTTCTTTGTTTTCGAGATGGATGAGTGGGTGGTAGAGGTGGCTATCAAAACAGATGGCAATCATCTGGTTGGCGTTCCATGAGCGGGCTCCGGCGAGGTCGCCGCTTTCAATGAAGGCTTGCAGTGTTTCTAGTTGCTGGAGATAGAGTCGGCCATCGTCGGTATCATCGATGTCGAATTTGTAGAGCTTGAGCATTGAGCCATGATTTTCCTTCAGGGTGATGACTTCGTAGTGCTGGCTTTGGTAGGCGTGCTTCAGCGAATTGTAGAAGCGGTCTGTGTAATCGAGAAGCAGGGTGATGAGGATGTCCTCCATGCGGAGGAGGTCCTTGTAGGTGTTTAATTTAAATTCGGAGGTCGGCGCGAAGAGGGTGAACCAATCTTGAGACTGCTCGCAGAACTGGCGGAGGCGGTTATGATCGACACGGAGATTGTGCCAGCTTTGACGCATCTTGTGTTCCTGGACGGCGAGGTAAATGCGGTCCCAGTTAAAGTGTTTGAAACAGATTTCTGGGATTTTGCCTTTGTTTCGCTGCGCGGCTTTGCCGTCTTTCTGATCTTTACCTTGGATGACGTCGATGCGTGGGTAGAGATCGTGCGTTGTGTGGATGTTCTTGATCTTTGCTTTTTTTGTCTTTGGATCGATGAACTCCGCTGGGATTTCGTAGAGGTTTACGCGGTGGATGTTTTTGAAACCGTTTCGTTGGTTGTCCCGGTAGCCATCCTTGAGGCCGAGTGTTTTGAGCTTGGTGACAGGGAGGTTGGGACGGATGGGGAAGTTGAGCTCTAGCAGTTCGTCGGTAGGGGTGACGCCTTCTTCCTTGAGGTATTTTTTGAAGTCGGCCATGTAGTTGGCTTTGACTCCGAAAATATTGAGCGTCTGGAGGTGACCGAGGTTGAGTCCCTTGGGGCGTTCTCCTACAGGGGTGCGTTTCAGGGTGAAGTCGCGCCCTTTGAGCCGGACACCTCGGCCAAAGAGCTGGATGATTTGTGGTCCGGCTCCAGTTCCCATGTTGAGCAGTCCCATGGTGGAGACTCGCCAACTACTCCAGCCCTCGGTGAACTTGCGTGAGCCGATGAGGAGATTGAGCGTGGATTCTTCTTTGTTGATAGTAGGGAAGAGTGAACCTCCGAATTCATCGCTCTCCAGATCGAAGGGTTGATTCCCGTCAGCGGTTTGGTTGAAAAATTTTGAGTCGTCGCCAATGTTGATGAGTCCGAAGGGATCTGCGGAACCGACGCGGAGGGCGAGTTCTCCTTTGACCAATTTCACATTGATCAATTTCAGCTGCTGCGGCGAGTCGGTATTGAAGAGGCGTTTTAGGATGTCCTGATAGATTTCTGCACCACTATACTTACTGATGGGGAGGAAACGCTTGTCGAAGATATTTCGATCTTGCTTGTCCAGAATGCGGGCGGTGCCGTGGATGAGATCAGATATCCATTGCTCCGTTTGTTCTCGTTTGTTGAGGAACTGGGCGAGAAATTTGAGGGCGATCATGATGTCCCCATTGTCGTCCTGCACCTTGTTTCCTACAAAGACCCAGAGAGGTTTTTCGAGGTTGAAGTCGGCCAGCTCTTCCTTCTGTGTCTCGTAGAGGTAGAGCTGTTGGTAGAAGGTCAGCAGACAGGCTGTGAAGTAGAGCTGACGCTCCTGAGTGTCTTCGTTCTCTGGCAGGTTGAGGATGGTGAATTCCTTGCCGTAGCCGTCATCATAGAAATACTTATATGAGTAATCGAAAAGGCAGCACTTGGCGTAGTTTTCTAGGGTGGCGGTGAAGCGGGCTTGGGTTTCTTCGCTTTCATCGAGCGAGATGGCGGCCAGTTCCTCGGTGGTGATTTGCTTGAGGTTTTTGCCGGTGATGATCTTGGCTTTCTCCTTGATGGCTTTGTCACGGGATTTCAGAATGGTGTTACCTTTTGCGACGGACTGACCAAAGGTAGCTGAGTATTCGAAGGCGAAGCCTTCTCCGATAAGGGCGGCACGGCGGCGCATCCATGGACCTGCTTCCGAGCCTGTGCCACGGTGGCCTTCATCGACGAGCACGAGGTTGTGTCCCTCGAAGGCCTCTACAGCTACGGTCTTGTCTCCCATCTCGTCGCTAAGTTTGTTTACATCGATGATCTCGATGGTCCCCGGGATGGCCTGGTGATCTTTATCGAAAAGGGCGACACTGCCGAAACTTGAATCTGTGAGCTCTCTGAGATGCTGGAGAGAGAGACCTTCGTTGGGTGTCAGGATGATGATCTTATCAGGAACGCTTTTGCCATTGGGTTTGTAAATAGCAAAGCGTTCGAGGTATTGCAGGAGATTGACGTGGAGCAGTAAGGTTTTTCCGCTACCGGTGGCGTTCCAAAAGGCGATTTTGTTGAGGTCTTCGGCGAGATAGGGGACGAATTGTTCGGTCTTTTTGGCCTTATCGTTATAAACGGCGAGTTCTTCATTCAGTCCTGCGAGCAGCTCTGCGGGTCGTTTGAAATACCAATCGAGATAGATTTCTGAAAAGAGGAGTGAGAGGTATTGGAAATACTTCATGCGAAAGGTTTCACCCTCCTTGTGATTACGCTGGCGAGTGATCTGCTGCCAGTGGCGTACGATGTTTTGATCATAGCGGGCCAGTTCTGCGCCTGTGATCAGATCGTGGTCAAAGAGCTGCGCGGTGAGTTGGCCAAAGAAAAGAGTGTGGCCGTCCTCGATGCCCTCGTAGCGGTCATCGCCGAGTCGTTCTTTCAGTTTCTGGAGATCATCGCCCCGAAAGAAGCGGTGCATCCAGTTTTTGAGGACGAGTTGTTGGTGAAAGGTCATGTAGAGTGATGAATCGTAGATTAGGAATGAGGAGTGCGATAGGCTTGGCGGGGATGATTTTCCTCTTTGGGGAAAGTGTAAGTCAGCCGTCCGGATTCGATTAGTGGGCGAAGAAAAGTTCGCGTTAAATGTCTGACATCCTTTCTTCCCAAGTAGCTTGCGATCTGTGCTGCCCTGAGATCTTGCTCATGACAAAGCGCTATGATGACTGGTATAGTTTCATTCCCAGCTCGCTTTCCTAGATGGGAGATGCTGCGTTGAAGATCCTCTGAAAGCTCTGCCAAATCCGCTTTTTCTTTGCCTGCGTCTAAACCACCAACCTCGGGGGCTAAACCACCAACCTTGGCGGCTAAACCACCAACCTCAGACTGGATTTTAGGGGGGAAGTGTTCTCCTTTGAGGTAATAGGTTGCTGATCCGGCTCCTTTTTTCTCGAGTATTTGGACGTCGCAGAGCTTTCGGAGGTCAGAGCTTGCCGCAAAGATGTCATTTCCGGTCAGTTGCCGGAGAGTGCGATTATCAACCCTCTGACTCTCCCTTACGGCAATGAGGGCGTATTTTTGGCCTTCGCTCAGCGAGGTGTCGATCTGTGCCAACCAATCTAGGCCCTCCTCAGAGAGGAAGTGATGAAGGAAGAACTCGCTTGAGAAGCGATTCTCAGCACGATTCGATTCAAAAGTAGGCGGGGAAAAGCCCGTTTCGATCATTTTTTTTCGCATGTAGCTGATGCCCGTTCCCTTTGTCTCAGCAGTATTTGTCTCGTGGAAGATAGCGGCAAGGTTTTTGTTCCGGTGTTCCGAGCCAGGTTTCAGCCAGCGGTCTTCGTTTTTGAGCGAAAAGCCTGTGTTGATGATCTCGATTCGGTTTGAGTAGCGAATGATTTGGATGGGACTATCTACCCGATAGGAGCGGTGCATTACGGCGTTCACGATGGCTTCCCTGAGAGCCTTGGCGGGTAGGCTGGGTGTTTTGGCTTGAACACTGCCTTCCGTGAGTTCAAAGCCCTTGGGTAGGTCATCGACCACGGTTGCAAGAGCGCGATCAATCAGGCGAAGCACTGGCCCCCGCATATCGTAGCTCTTGATGTAGCGCTCCTCAGGATCCTCAACCCATGTTTTCCCAGGCACTCGGATATAGTCGATGCGAACCATGGGTAGCTCACGGCGGTGGGCGGCCCTCTTCCCGAAAAGGAGGAGGCCCAGAAGAGTCGGGCACCATTTTCCTTCGTGTTCTCTGACGGCATTGATCGATTGCAGAAGTTCTTCATCATCCCATGAAAGCATCTCCCCGTCCGAACCAGCCTTTGCCAGTAAATTGCGATAGTGTGCGATGGCATCTTCATCAAAGTCCAAGGTCGATGCAGAAGGGATGGGGGTGAGATCATAACTCTCCCCACCACGTTCGGCGAAGAGGACTTGGAGGTCGTCCTCATCACAGCGTTGATCGGAGCTGCCGATCCTTCTCCGAGCCCCTTGAGGAAGGCCTTGTGCCTTGTGGAAAACAGGTTTGTTTGCTGTCGATGCTTCAGGGATTTCGATCAGCACGACGGTTTTTCCGTCATGTTCTACGACTTCGATCTGCGGGCGTATACGGCAGTTGAAAAGTGATGCGCAGCCACTTGCGATATCGGTGAGGATCTTATCTGGGTCATCCACTCCGGTGACCTCGTAGGCCGCAAACATGTCCTCAACTGCGCGGCTGACGCCGAGTATGATCATACCGCCTCCCAAGCTGGGCTCGTTGGCAAAAGCACAGACAGTTTCGTAGAAAGATTTCCCAACCGCGTTTCGGCAAGATTTTGCTTCGAGGCGCGGGGTCTCATCAAGCTGGTTCAGCTCTTTCAGTATGTCGGGTAACGATTTCATCGTTGAATTTAGAATTAGGAATTAAGAATTAAGAGCTCTCCCCAAACATGCGTTCTAGGAACTCGGGCTCGATCTGGCGGAGGCGGAGTTCGCGGGTGCTGCCGCCTTCCTTGTCTAGCTCTTCGAGCACGTTGGGGAGGTTGTGATCGCCGTTGAGATAGACGAGATCATATTCTTTCTGGTGGGGGGAGATATTCCACTTTTTGCAGAGTTGATCGAGTTCCTCGTAGGCGATCTTTTCACAATCGCGCCAGAGGATGAGGGTTTTCTCACCAGTGGGTAGGGTGCCGGTGATCTTGGCGTAACCTTGGTCGAGATTACGGTCGTAATGCTCCACGGTGAGGCCAATGAGGTAGTTGAATGTCTCTATGAGGTCAATGGGGCGAGGCTCGCTGGCGCCGGAGCTATCGGTGGCGATGTTGAGCTGATAGTCGAAGGGGTTTTGGAAATCAGCAACGCTGAGGAGAGAAGCTCGGGTTTCGACATCGAGCATGTAGCTGAGTTGGTAATCCTGTCCCATTGCGGTGGCAAGGAGATCGCTTTCGGCCTTCGGTAAGCGGAGGTTGTTGAGCACGTCCTCGTAGGATTCTAGGCGTAGGTATTTGAATCCGTGGGAGATGCCGGTGTCGCGGGTGGTCGGTTTGCCACCTTTCCAGTCGGAGGAGTAGGCGACTTTTTTCAGGCGCGGGCGGAGGACGGTGTCGAAATGATCGCCCATCTCGACGAGGATGTATTTG
>CAYNNY010000164.1:0-6981 GCA_964398555.1 uncultured Verrucomicrobiales bacterium | reverse complement strand
CCCCTCATATTTTTCTTCCTACTACGTAGGAAAGGCGTCATTCTAGAAAATTTAGCTTTCCAAATCGGTTCTGCCTGTCTAGTCCCCCTCTCATGCCGAAGACTCTGATCATTGCAGAAAAACCCTCTGTCGCCACCGATTTAGCCAAAACTCTCGCCAAAGCCAATGGCGTGGTCGGGAAATTTGAACGCAAAGGGCAAGCGCGTAATACTTACTTTGAAAACGATTCCCACATCATCACATCGGCTGTGGGCCACCTTGTAGAACTCAAGATGCCTCAGGGGCCGCTTGGTAAAAATGGCCAACCCAAAAACCTGCCATGGAACTTCGATGTGCTGCCTGCCATCCCTCAAAAATTTGAACTCCAACCCATCGAACAATCCGAGTCCCGGCTCAAACTCGTCCTCCGACTTGCCCGCCGCAAGGATGTGGACATCATCGTGAATGCCTGCGATGCGGGCCGTGAGGGTGAGCTGATTTTTCAATACATCATCGAGCTTGGTAATATAGAGAAACCGGTGAAACGACTCTGGATGCAGTCGATGACCCAAGGGTCCATCCTCAGCGCATGGAAAAGTCTCCGCAGCGAGGAGGACATGCACAACCTGCGTGACGCTGCCAAATGCCGCTCCGAGTCCGATTGGTTGGTTGGGCTCAATGCCACCCGCGCCTTGACCTGCTTCCGCTCTCGCCATGGTGGCTTTAATATCACCGCCGCTGGACGTGTGCAGACACCTACACTTGCTATCCTCGCTAAGCGGGAGATGGAAATCCGCAACTTTATCTCAGAAGAATACGCCGAGGTGCATGCCGATTTTGCAGTGACCAAAGGAGACTACGCTGGCCGCTGGATCAATGAGCAGTGGAAAAAAGACCCAGCCCACCCACATTCCCGCGCCGAGCGGATCTGGAACAAAGAAACTGCCGAAGCCATCCGCGAACGTTGCGAGGGCAAGACCGGCACCGTCACCGAGACCCAGAAACCCACCAAACAGGCATCGCCCCAGCTTTACGATCTCACCACCCTCCAGCGTGAGGCATCGTCCCGCTACGGCTTCTCTGCCAAGCGCACCCTGCAGGTGACGCAATCGCTCTACGAGAAATACAAAATGCTCACCTACCCACGGACGGACTCCCGCTACCTGCCGGAGGATTATCTGAACGAGGTCAAAGACACCGTGCGTAAAATTGCCGATCAAGGGAGCGCGCTTTCTGAGCACGCGAACCACACCTTGGTCGAAGGGCTCATTAAACCCAACAAACGCATCTTTAATAACGCAAAAATCTCAGATCACTTTGCGATCATCCCCACCGGACGATTTGTCAAACTCGACGAAGCGGCGGAAAAAATCTTCGACCTTGTCTCCAAGCGTTTCCTCGCCGTCTTTTTTCCGTCCGCTGAGTTTCTCAACACCCGACGCATCACCCGTATTGAGAATACGGATGTGGCCGACGCCTTCCTCACCACCGGAAAAATCCTCGTCACCCCAGGCTGGCTTGCCGTTTACGGTCGTCAACCCGGCGTTGCCGCTGGCAAAGACGAGCTCTGCGCCGTTTCCGAAGGCGAACCCGCCCAGCTCACAGACATCGAGGTCAAACACCTCGAAACCAAACCACCCGCACGCTATAACGAAGCCACCCTGCTCTCCGCCATGGAAGGAGCCGGTAAACTCATCGACGACGATGAAGCCCGCGAAGCGATGGCTGAGCGTGGCCTAGGCACTCCCGCCACCCGCGCAGCCACCATTGAGGGGCTCATTCGCCAGAAATACATCGAACGCGACGGACGCGAAATTCTCGTCACCCGCAAAGGCATTAGCCTGATCGATCTGACATCCGAACTCGGTATCGAGGCACTCGCCTCGCCACAAATGACAGGCGACTGGGAAAATAAGCTGCACCAGATGGAGCACGGTGAACTCACCCGCTCTGAGTTTATGCATGAGATCATTAGCTTCACGAGCGACATCGTCAACAAAGCTAAGGTTTACACCGCAGAGCTCAAAAACAAGCTCTTCCCAGACCTCATGTGCCCCTGCCCGATCTGCCAGTCCGAGCCGATGAAAACCACCGATGCCACCTACCAGTGCACTAACCCGGAGTGCGGATTCCAAACCAACCGCTACATCGCCTCCCGCGAACTCAAACCCGAAGAAGCTATCCAGCTCTTCACCACCAAATTTGTCGGGCCACTCGAAGACTTCAAATCGCGCTTCAACCGTCCCTTCGAAGCCGCCCTGGAACTGAAGCAAGAAATGACCAAAACTGGAAAACCCGGCAAGTGGAAAGTCAACTTTGTCTTCGATAACGGCGAAGACGAAAAAGACGACCTCACCGAAGAGCAAGTCATCGCCACCATCAACACACCAGACGGCACCGAGGTGAAAATCTACGAGGCCACCAAAGCTTGGTACATTCCCGCCATCGTCAATAAAAACAACCCGGATGGCGTCCGCATCTCGCGCACCATCCTTCAACTCGAACTCCCCCGCGAGCAAGCGGTCAAACTCATCGAAAAGGGCAAGACCGATCTTATCCCCGGGTTTGTCTCACGCCGCACCAAGCGACCATTCACCGCCTATCTCACCTTCGAGCACGCCACCGGCAAAGTAGGATTTGAGTTTGAGCCCCGCGCAAAAAAAGGAGCCAAGAAAACAGCCAAAAAAGCGGCCAAGAAAACACCTAAGAAGTAGGCTCTCAAAGTAGCTAGTAACAAGTAGATAACATCGAATCAGGCCGCTTAGGCGGCATTCTAAAACTATCCGCAGCTTGCCGCCAAACTTCCTACTCGCTACCTGCTACTCCTCCCCCCCCATGGACTATAGCCGTATTGCCAGCACTTACGAGTGGCTGGAGCGGGCTACTTTTGGAAAAAAGCTCCAGTGCGCCCGCACCGCCTATCTAGATAGACTGGTTAACAGCCTTCCCACTACAGCCAACGTATTAATCATTGGCGATGGCGACGGAAGGTTTCTAGAAGCCTTACTCGCTCGCTTCCCCACCCTCTCCATTGACTATGTCGAGCCCAGCCCAGCCATGATGGCTCTGGCCAAAAAGCGCGTCGCCTGTGATGCTCGTGTGCACTGGATCAACAAAACGATTCAAGAGTGGTGCTCGAACAACCCATCCGTTCCGGATTCAAAACAATACGACCTCATCGTCACTCACTTTGTTTTGGATAGTATTCATCCTTGCGAGCTTACACAGTTAACTCAAAACGTCCGAACTAGAATGGCTCCTGACGGTCGATGGCTCCTTGCCGATTTCGACTCCACCGTAAGCACCCTAGCATCGTACATCGTCGCCGGAATGTACGTCTTTTTCTACTTCATTGCAGGAGTGCGATGGCAAAAACTCAAGAAATTCAACCCGCTCTTTGAATCTCAACAGCTTCACCTTCACGATCAGAAAGAATGGATGGGACGGCTCATCTACAGTCAGCTTTGGACGACAAAGGAGTAGGTGAAATCAAAATCTCTCAACGGTCACCCGAACGTCTAGAGAACTCATTATTCATTATTTCTATTCTACGCTACAAGAGCCGCATATATTTTAGATTCCCGTTGTCAAAATAACTAAAATACTGTTATTTGGTATCGTAATGAGCACAAAACATGTAAAACTAAATTCGTGGGTCGAAGAAATGACCCAACTTTGCAAGCCATCTAACGTAGTCTGGACTGACGGATCACAAGAAGAGTGGGAGACACTCACTCAGCTTCTTGTTGACGGAGGCACCTACACTCGCCTCAACCCTGAAAAGCGACCTAACAGCTTTTTGTGTCGCTCCAACCCCTCCGACGTCGCGCGCGTGGAAGATCGCACCTACATCTGCTCCGAAAACGAGTCAGATTGTGGCCCTACCAACAACTGGTATGACCCAGCGAAAATGAAAGAACTCCTCAAAGGAAAATTCGACGGCTGCATGGAAGGCCGCACCATGTATGTGATCCCGTTCTGCATGGGACCACTCGATAGCCCACTCGCCAAAATCGGCGTGGAAATCACCGATAGTGCCTACGTTGTTACCAACATGCGCATCATGGCGAAAATCGGCACGACTGTTCTAAAACGCCTTGAAGACGAAGACGAAGGCACCGTTGACTTTGGTCGCGACGGACACGGCACATTTGTTCCCTGCCTCCACTCCGTGGGTATGCCTCTGACAGAAGGTGTTAAAGACGTTGAATGGCCATGCAACGATGACAAATACATCACTCACTTCCCTGAAACCCAAGAGGTCTGGTCATTCGGATCAGGATACGGCGGCAATGCTCTCCTCGGCAAGAAGTGCCTCGCTCTTCGTATTGCATCCACCATCGCAAGGAAAAATGGATGGATGGCTGAGCACATGCTTATTCTCGGAATTCAAAACCCAGAGGGTGAAAAACGCTACATCACTGCCGCTTTCCCATCCGCATGTGGCAAAACCAACCTCGCCATGCTGGTTCCTCCAAAACAGCTGAGTGATGCAGGCTGGAAAGTCACCACCATCGGTGACGACATTGCATGGCTCTGGCCACATAAAGACGGCAAACTGCACGCCATTAACCCAGAAGCCGGTTGGTTCGGAGTGGCGCCAGGAACGTCATACGACACCAACCCGAATGCCATGGACTCCATGCTTGAGAATGCCATCTTCACCAACGTCGCACTTACCGACGATGGCGATGTGTGGTGGGAAGGCATGACCAAAGAGCCTCCAGCTCACCTCATCGATTGGAAAGGTAACGACTGGACCCCCGACTGCGGAGAACTCTCCTCACACCCTAACTCACGCTTCACAGCCCCTGCATGTCAGTGCCCGTGTGTTGACGAAGAATGGCAAAACCCAGACGGGGTGCCCATTGACGCCTTTGTCTTTGGTGGGCGTCGCCCAAGCACCATGCCACTTGTCTTTGAGTCTAGGAGCTGGGAACACGGCACATTTATCGGATCCGTTATGGGCTCAGAAGTCACAGCGGCGGCCGCTGGACTTGCTGCAGGTGTTCGCCGTGACCCCATGGCCATGCTTCCATTCATAGGTTACCACGTTGGGGATTACCTCCAAAACTGGCTTGATGTCGGCGCGAAGGTTAAGCACAAACCCACCATCTTCCATGTCAACTGGTTCCGGGACAATGCTCAGCACGAGTTCCTCTGGCCAGGATTTGGTGAAAACACACGCGTCCTCGAGTGGATCCTCGAACGTGCCACCGGCAAGGTCGGCGGAACAGAGACATTCATCGGCACCATTCCTAACTACGAGGACTTCAACACCGATGGCATTGACTTCACCGAAGAACAATTCGACCGAGTCATGAGAATTGAAAAAGACAAGTGGATACCAGAAATTGCCACCCAACAAGAATTCCTCGATAAAATTGGTCATAAGTTGCCAGCAGCCATCGCCGCCGAGCACACCGCTCTTACCGAACGCATGAACGCAGAATAACTCAGCATCGTATATTCATCTAGGCCGCCCTGTCACTCCGTTGGCAGGGCGGTTTTTTCACTTCGCCGTAGCATCATAACCATTGACGAATTTATTTTCTTTAATAGGCGAAGGGAACGCTCTATGTTACACTCGTGCCTGTGAACAAGCAAACGATCCAGCGTATAGCCGATGAACCTTACCGCATCTTTTTCCCCGTGGCTTTACTTGCTGGAGCTCTGGGGGTAATGCTTTGGCCTCTATTTTACGCCAGTCAAATCACGTGGATTCCCAATATTCTGCAACTGAAGTTCTACCCCAATTTTGCGCACGCGCATCTAATGATCGAAGGCTTTGTCGCTGGATTTGCGATTGGATTCGTAGGCACGGCGCTCCCAAAAATGCTCTCAGCACCCGCGCTGCGGCGCTGGCAGCTTGGATTGCTACTCGGGCTTCACCTGAGCCTCTGTGCCGCCCACCTGCTGGGTTATACCCGCACGGGCGATGCCCTGTTTGCGCTGATGATGATGTGCATGCTAACTTTTCTCGGGCTACGAGTCAAAAATGGCAAATCCGTGCCACCTCCCGGGATGCTGCTTGCAGGCATCGGCCTAGTCAGCGGCACCCTCGGGGCCGCGTGGATGTCCATCGTGGGCTTCAGTGGTGACGCTCAGTGGTATTTATTTTTCCAGCGGCTACTCTATCAAGCCTTCATCCTCCTACCTCTCCTAGGCATCGGCGGATTTATTTTCCCAATGATCCTAGGCACGACAAACCATCACGCTCAACTGGGTGGACCTAAGGCGAGTCGGGCTTGGAAAAATAAAGCGATCGAAGGTGGAATTTTAGGTGTTCTGCTGATCCTCAGCTATTGGATTGAAGCGCATAGTGGCTCCGCTGACCAAATCAAACACATGGCATGGCTGCGCGTGGCACTCTGCTTTGTCTGGATCACCAAGGAAAGCGGCTGGCTCAAACGTAAAACCGCCAAAGGCGTGATGGCCTTTTCGCTCCGTGCCGGCATCGTCTGCCTCCTCGGCGGCATGATCACCACAGGAATATGGCAAAATCATAAAATAGCTCTCGATCACAGCCTCTACATCGGCGGCTTTGGGCTGATCACCATGATCGTCGCCACTCGGGTGATCTACGGCCACAGCGGGCAGGGAAAAAAATTCCAACTTTGGGTCAAACCACTCTGCTGGTGCACCGGGCTGCTGCTATTCACCATGCTGACTCGAGTCACGGCGGACTTCATGCCCGAGATCATGATCTCGCACCACGCCTATGCGGCCCTACTCTGGGTAGTCGTGAGTATCATCTGGGGTATCGCCCTGCTTCCGTCCGTGCGTAAATATCCGTTTACACCACCCACTCCGCCGAAGCCAAAATCAAGGCCTTCGGTGATGGATATGAATTTTAGAAAGTGAGGCCTGCAAGGGCCGACCTAAATACGGCAAGAAATGGTTAGCAATAATCACCCTACCTCTTCCACTCCTACCTCGACCTCTTCAAACAAAAGGCTCTGAGCGAACTCAGAGCCTTTTTAAAATGGTCGGGACTACAGG
>CAYNNY010000163.1:0-7133 GCA_964398555.1 uncultured Verrucomicrobiales bacterium | reverse complement strand
TTATCGTTTTTGGCGGAGAATAGCGTTTTTCTGATCTGCTCAAGCAAGGGGCGAGATCATGGGCTAGGGCGAGTTCACTGTGACGCATCGGGCGCTTGCCCCCGCCTTGGAGGAGGATTTTGCTGGGGGGCGGGTATGCGCGTGGCGCGCCTTAAGCAGGGCGGCGAGGGTGGTGGTTATTTTTTTCTCATCGGTGGGTAGGGGTATTTTGATTTGATGACGGGTATTGATCGATGTTGGGGAGAACGCCGGTCCAGTTGGCGGTGTCGTCGTTGTTAATGGTTTCGGGAGTGAGGGTCTTGCTTGCATCCGTGAGGTAGTTTGCGAGCATGTTCGCCTGGGGCCCTGCATCTGGGTTGGCGAGCCATCTGCTGTAGAAGCGGAGCTTGGCTTGGGCCTTGAGGATTTGATCTGCTGTGCTTGTTTGCTGCGCTTTGCCACGGCTGAAGGCCTTGTCCGTTTTGCGGGCATTCTTATTGAGCGGGTCAAGCCGCATGGCCAGGGCGAGAAGCTGGGCGCTGGCGCGGCATTGAACCGAGGTGTCATCCTGAGGCCGGAGGGCCATGACGATTAGTAACTTGGACACCTCCTTCATGTGGTTGACCTGAAGTGGGATTTTTTCGAGCTGAAATAGCTCCTTGGATTCATTGGGGCGGATATAGGATGCCGAGAATCCCGTGCTATAGAGCGAGGCCCACATGAGTGCAAGTAGGGTGAGACGGTGAAAGAGGGGTGGTGTCATAGAGCGGTTTATAATGCTTATTATCTATACCAAGGTAATAGAGTCGGTATTTCAAGCACGATAATGCACGGGGTAGAGATTTTTGGAATGAGAACAATGGGAACCAGAAGATGCACCCAAGGAGAAGAAACATCGAGCCCAAGGCTATTCGGCTAATGAACGCACCCAAGATTCGTAGTTTTTATGAAGCCCCCCCCCATGACCTCGCTGAGGTTAGACCCCCTTCATCAAAAATCTCCCCTACGCATCACCAATGCCGTATCGCCTCGATAAAGAGGGCTTAACCCGCTTTTGGTGGACGGTATTGCGTGGTGTTAGGGGAAGGTTGATCAGAGGCTAATTTCAGATAGCTGCATTTTATGCGTGATGTCGTGGGTGAGATGTGGTTTTCATTACGCGTGACATCGATTGCCGAGCCATTAGTCCGCTACCTTCGCCAGCTTGAGGCGCAGGGGAAGACCCACGTGAACGTGGATGATGATGCCCGGGTGATGTTACGCGAATTTTACATGCGGGCCATGGGTAGGCCGTCTCAGCCTGCCTCTCCTCAGTCACCGACCCAGCCGCAAGCGCAGGGTCAAGTGGCGACTCGGGAGGTATCGTCCGGATTAGTAGAAGCTACAGAAGTGTCTAAAGCAGCTGCGGATCCGCAGGAGCAGGCATGTCTGGTGGTTACCGGGGGCACGAAGGAGGAGAAATTGGTAAGTTTGAAACAGCAGGCTGCCGACTGGGCTCCGGCTAAGGCTTTGGGTGGACTGCGGCAGACGATGGTATTTTCTACCGGCAACTTGAACGCGGATATCATGTTGGTCGGGGAGGCTCCCGGCTTTGATGAAGAGCGGGTGGGTGAGCCATTTTCTGGCAAGGCCGGGCAAAAGCTAGATGCTATTTTGAAGGCAATGGGCACGGAGCGAAAGAATGTTTACATTTCCAATATCGTGAAATTTAGGCCGAAGATGCCGAATCAAACGACGAGTAATCGCAAGCTGACACGCGATGAGATCGACGTGTGGCTCCCTTTTGTGAAGGAAGAGGTGAAGATGGTGGCACCCAAGGTGATCGTTTGCTTGGGTGGCGCAACGGCGCAGGCGATGTTAGGAGTGGACGGCTCTGTGCGTGAATTACGTGGGGAGTTTCATCGTTACGAAGACGTTCCTCTGCGGGTAACTTACCACCCGTCCTATATTTTGAATGACGAGGCAACACCTGAAAAGCGGATGTTGTGGTTGGATATGCTGAGTGTGATGGAGCAGCTCGGTATGCCTATAAGCGATAAACAGCGGGGTTATTTCGCAAAACAAAGCTGATAAAACAAAGCTGATTATGGATGAAGTCGATCTCTTAGTGGTGACGGTGGGTGGCACCATCGATAAAGTATATTTTGATGCCAGCTCTGAGTATGAAGTGGGTGAGCCTACGGTGCCTCACATTTTTCAAGGCGCTGGAGTTTCGCTGGATTACACTTTGCTGCCATTGCTGCGTAAGGATAGTCTGGAGATGAATGACGAGGATCGGGAGTTGATTCGGGCCACTTGTGAACAGGCGGATGAATCGCGTATTCTCATTACTCACGGCACGGACACGATGGCGCAAACCGCTGAGGCCTTGGTCGGGATTGAGGGGAAAACCATTGTGCTGATGGGGGCGATGGCGCCGGCAAGATTTCGCGAGACGGATGCCGTTTTTAATGTGGGTTGCGCCACAGGCGCGGTGCAGGCACTTCCTCCTGGCGTGTATATCGCGATGAACGGTCGAGTGTTTCCTGCGGGCAAGGTGCGTAAAAATCGTTCGGCCCGATGTTTTGAGTGGATCGAGCCCTCAGAATAAATTTGCGGTTCAAAGCAGAGAAAATTTCTTTTCTGATCCCTGTGTGTTGCGTGAGGGGGTGGAATTCGGGCTTGCACTCTGAGGGGAGGCGAGGCAGTTTTTTTTATGCAACTAAGCCATCCATTTTTCGCTGAAGATTATCATATTCGCTGGTCCTCACTTATTCCTGAGCATGTCGCGGCGGATATAGATCAGGCATTAAAGAATGCCGGGGTTTCTTTGGATGCCATTCGGGTGTTGGACGATTCTGAGTTGAGCTATGATAATACCTATGGCGCGCTCGAAACCGCTCATGAAGATCTCGATCGTGCTTGGGGACGCCTCAATCACCTTGATTCCGTAAGTAATAGCGAGGCGCAGCGGAAAGAACTCAACGCCGCACTCCCTAGGGTTTCTGCTTTTTACTCGGCCATTCCATTGGACGATGCCCTTTGGGCCAAGCTTAAAGCTTTTTCTGAATCGGAGCCCGCTACTGAATTGGACGCGACTCAGTTACGATTTGTCGAGGAGACCTGCGCAAGTTTTATCCAATCCGGAGCAGAGCTCCCTGCGGATCAAAAGGCCCGAGTGGCTGAGGTTCAGGCTCGTTTGTCGGAGATTACCCAAAAATTCAGCGAGAATGTCTTGGATTCGACGAATGCATGGGAATTGGTAATTGATGATCCCGCTCGCTTGGCCGGACTGCCTGAATCCGCTGTGTCGGCAGCTCTTGCCGATGCCCAGTCGAAAGGGCTGGGTGATGAAGAGAATCCCAAGTGGCGAATCACGCTTCAGTATCCCTCAATGGGACCGGTGATGGAGTATGCCGACGACGACGACCTGCGCAAGGTGGTCTGGGAGGCGAGCGGCTCCGTAGGCCGCTGTGGGGAATATGATAACACGGATTTGATTTGGGAGATTTTAGCCCTCCGGCACGAGCTGGCTGAATTATTGGGTTATAAAGATTTTGCCGATTTGACCTTGGAGCGGAGGATGGCGCGCGATGGCGAAACGGCATTAAAATTCACAGAGGACTTGCAAGCCCGCATTGTCGATCGTTTTCAGCAGGAAATGGAATCTCTCAAAGAGTGGAAGGCGGAGCAAACTGGAACGGAGCCCACTTTGATGCAGCCGTGGGAAACTACGTATTGGGCAGAGAAGCGCCGCCAGGCAGAGTATGATTTTGATGACGAGGCATTGCGTCCTTATTTCCCTCTGCATGAGGTGATGTCCGGTATGTTCAGCATTGTGAGCAAGCTTTACGATATCCGAATCGAGGAGCGCGAGACGGGGGAGGATATTGAGACGTGGCACCCTGAGTGCAAGTTTTACGATCTGTTCGATCAGAAAACGAAGGAGCTTCTCGGCTCGTTTTATGCCGATTGGCACCCGCGCGAAAGTAAACGTGGCGGGGCTTGGATGAACTCGTTTGAAACGGGGCTTCCTCCGATCAATGAGGAGCCGCGCGAGCCACACCTTGGTTTGATGGTGGGGAACATGACAAAACCGATCGGCGATCAACCCGCACTGATGAATCACCGTGAGGTGGAGACGATTTTCCATGAGTTTGGGCATTTGTTGCATCACCTGCTGGGCAATGTCACCGTGAAGTCACTGGCGGGAACCAATGTCGCTTGGGATTTTGTGGAGCTCCCTTCTCAAATCATGGAAAACTTCTGCTGGGCACGTGGGAGTTTGGATAACTTTGCCCGTCATTTTGAAACGGGTGAGCCGATCCCGGAGGATCTTTATCAGAAGATGCGTGCGGCACGGAACTACATGAGCGCTACAGGCTTTATGCGTCAGTTGGCTTTGGGTAAACTGGATCTGGATCTACACATTAAATTTGAACAGTTCAAAGGTCGTGACCTCGATGAGGTGGATCGCGAGATTCTGGCTGACTACCGAGTGCCGATGGCTACTGAGGGGCCAAGCATGGCGCGGCGTTTCAGTCATCTGTTTACCTCACCTACGGGGTATGCTGCCGGATATTACTCGTACAAATGGGCTGAGGTCCTGGATGCCGATGCCTTTACCCGCTTTGAAAAAGAGGGGATTCTCAACCCTGAAACCGGAGCGGCATTTCGCGAGTGCATTCTCAGCAAAGGGAATTCACTTCCTGCCGATGAGCTGTACCGAAACTTCATGGGCCGTGACCCCGATCAGACCGCGTTGCTCGAACGTGCTGGATTAGCCTAATTTCTCGGGCATTGGCTCGCTGCTCTAGCTTTGCTCCAGTTTTTCTTGCAGCTCTTTGAGTGGTATCGTGGCTTTGATTTTAGCTCCTGAGGTAAGGATGACGTGGTGCTCCCCTTTCGTGAAGCTGCGGATCTCGGTAATGGCATCGAGCCGAAGAATGGCGGATCGACTGATGCGCATGAAGTCGTGTGGTGGGAGTTGCCGCTCGAGCTGCATCATTGTCTGACGCAGTAAATGAGTGTGCTGCCCGTGGTGGATCTCAGCGTAATTCCCAGCGGATTCGATCCAGAGGATACTTTCAAGTGGGATAAAGTGCATACGGCCCAGATCTTTGATGCAGAGGCGTTTGATGGTTTTGAGTGGTATGTCCGAGAGTAAGGCGTCGATTTTTTGGGTGATTTCTGATGGCATACTAACGAGTTCTTTTGCTCGTTCTAGGGCAATATTGAATCGATCCTTACTAAATGGCTTAAGTAGGTAATCCAGGGCGTGAACCTCAAAGGCTTTGATGGCGTATTCATCGTAGGCGGTGGTAAAAATAATAATGGGTCTTTCTTCGGGGGAAAGCTCGGCGAGAAGGCTAAAACCATCCATTTCAGGCATCTGGATATCGAGAAAAATTACGTCGGGTTTCTGCTCGTGGATCATTTGCAGGGCTGTGAACCCGTTATCGGCCTCCCCGAGAATGGTGACGTTTGCGTGTGTGTTGAGAAAGGAACGGACACGCGCGCGCGCCAGTGTTTCGTCATCGATGATGAGAATGGTTAATGCCATGGTGGAGGGTGCTTAGGGTGAGGTAGGGAGCTGGATCGAGGCTTTTGTTTTTCCTTGTGAATCTGTGGTGAGAGTGACTTTTGTGGAGCCTTTAGGGTAGAGCGTTTTTAGTCGGCTGGTGGTATTGGGCAGTCCTACGCCAGTGCCAGCTTCATTGCATTCTTTGATTCCCGGCCCATCATCTGTGACGGTGAGGATGAGTTTGTCTGGGTGGAGTTCGCTCGAAATATGGATGGTGGTGGGGTCACTTGTTTTCTCCACTCCATACCGAACGGCATTTTCGACGAGCGGGAGAAGAATCATGGGCGGGATGGGTAAATCGACGGATTCGGGCGCGATGGATGTTTTAACGTGGATTCGGTTCTCAAATCGGGTGGATTGAATATTGAGGTAGGCGAAAAGGGTGTCCATTTCTTGCTGGAGCGTGATGAATGTGGCATCACGCTGCTCGAGGGTGCAGCGGAGAAGGTGGCTGAGCTGGATGATCATGCTGTCTGCTTTATCGGGTGCGGAGTGAATGAGGCAGCTGATCGAGTTCAAAGAGTTAAAGAGAAAATGGGGTTGAAGCTGGGAACGGAGCAAATCAAGTTGGGTTTGCGTGAGTTGAGCTTCCAGCTGGAGTGCTTTTTGATCACGCTGAAGAACCTCCTGACGATAGCGAAATAGACTGCAAAGCAGGGCGATGGAAATGTAGAGGGGTACCCCGAGTGGAGCCGTTCGGCTGACGCTTCGGATAATTTCCACACGGGTGGTGACGCTAGGTTTTTCTTTCTTTTCATCGGCATGTGGCGGGAGATCGGAGGTCTGAGCTGGAGAGGCTGTTGCATCTGGCTGGTTGAGCTGGAGGGCGGCTCCAGACTTTGGATAATGGGTGGTAACCATCGTTTCTCTTTGGTCGGACTCGGGCCATTGGCTGAGGATAAAGCTTCTCATGCGTCCGACACACAAAAGGCTGATAATGCAGAGTGAAAGATGAAGAGCTGTATTGATCCACCATCGATCATGGATGAGGGGGAACCATAAAGAAAAGACAATGATTAACGGGCTAATGAAGATCCAGGGGATCGACTGCTGGAAGGATGTGGCGAGATTGATCGTCCAAGGGGATCCATCATGGGAAAGCTGCGCGGTCAACAGCAGGATGAGTAGTGTCCATAAGGTAATGAAGGCAAAAACCCCCATGAGAAATTTAAAGGCGGAACTCATAGACGCGTTACTTTAACAGTTTCATCCCACCTTACCAGAGGTTCGTCACAAAATTGGCAGGTTTGATCCCATAACAGTAGATTTAAACCGATAAATGTCCTATTAGTTCAATCACCGCGAGGCTTCTATCTCCTCTTTGATGAAACTATTTTATTGGTTGTTGTGACTGAGTCCAGCCTGATCATGGGTCGGATAGTGTTCTTACGGTAATGTTCGTTGTTGACCATTTTTGATGCAGAGACTGAATTTTTTAGTCAGTTTTGAGTTCGTCTCTGCATCAAGTTGGTAACTTTTTTTAGCCGCCGATGGAATTGGTGGCTTTTTTGTGCAATTCTAGGGGGGGGGGGAGCACTGAGTGGGAATACCGTTTTTTCGCCTTGTTTTTTCGCCATAATAGATGTATAGA
>CAYNNY010000162.1:2002-7260 GCA_964398555.1 uncultured Verrucomicrobiales bacterium | reverse complement strand
AGCAACTTTTGGGAAAAAATAGCAGCTTGAAAAACATCAGAAAAAATCACACCCTTGTTGGTCTCCCAGGGTATGGATCGAAAGGTCTCGTGATTATTGCGAACGAAGCTCAGCCGAGTTCTCGAAATTTGATTCACAAACTGGTGAAATCCAAGAAGGTGAAATACACGGTAACGCAAGGGACAAAAAACTCATGGCTGAAGAGTCAGGCCATTCCATACGTGGTGGTTTTCGATGTGAAGGGCCAAGTCGTTTTTCGCGGCTCACCCAGACATTACGATTTTGATCGCGTGATTAAGCAGTCTCTGAAATCGGTAGCTAATCTATCGGGGTAAGTAGATTGTTCAGCGTTTCTTTATCCATCTTGAGCTTGGTGGTCTCTGCTGTGAGTAGGGCATCGACGAGCGCGGATTTTTGCGCCTGAAGTTCTTGGATACGCTGCTCGATGCTGCCTTCGCAGATGAGTTTATGCACGAAGACGGGTTTGGTTTGGCCAATGCGGTGGGCGCGGTCGGTGGCTTGGTTTTCTGCCGCTGGGTTCCACCAGGGGTCGTAGTGGATGACGGTGTCTGCTGCGGTGAGGTTGAGTCCGGTGCCGCCGGCTTTGAGTGAAATGATAAAGATGCGGGCGTCGCCATTCTGGAAGTGGTCGATTTGCCGTTGGCGCTTTTGAGTTTGTCCGGTGATTTTTGCGTAGGGGATGTCTTCCTTGATTAGGTGGTCCTCGATGAGTTTGAGCATGGAGGTAAACGAGGAGAAGAGGAGGATTTTTCGACCTTCTTCGAGAAGCGTGGGCAAGAGATCTTGGGTGAGGAAGTCGAGTTTGGCGGAGTGTTTTATTTTTTGCGCGGCAGGAAGTTTGAGCAGCTGTGGGTGGCAGCAAATTTGCCGAAGCTTCAGCAGGGCATCGAGCACGATGATTTGGGACTTGCCGAGTCCTTGAGCGCTAATGGCATCGCGGATACGTTTGTCCATCGAGGCGCGGACGGTTTCGTAGATATCGATCTGCTGTTTGTTGAGCGGGATGGTGTGCAGAATATGGGTTTTTTCCGGGAGTTCGGTGGCGACTTGGTCCTTGGTGCGGCGGAGGATGAGGGGGGCGACTCGGCGATTGAGTGCCGCCTGCGCCTGGGTGTCGTGACGCTTTTCGATGGGGGTGCGGAAGTGTTTTCTAAATGCTTCTTGGCTGCCGAGTAGGCCGGGCATGAGAAAGCGCATCTGACTCCAGAGTTCACCGAGGTGGTTTTCGATCGGAGTGCCCGAAAGTGATACCCGGTGACGGGCGTTGAGTTGGCAAGCCATCTGTGAGGCTTTGGACGCTGGGTTTTTGATATACTGGGCTTCGTCGAGAGCGACGATGTGGAATGTGTGTTCTTTGAGAATTTCGAAATCGCGCACGAGCAGTCCGTAGGTGGTTAGGACGAGGTGGTGGGAGTCGATTTGATCAAACTTGCTTTTACGATCGAGTCCGTGAAGGAAAAGGACTTTGAGATTGGGGCAGAATTTTTCGGCTTCGATCTCCCAGTTTCCCACAACGGAGGTGGGGGCGATGACGAGGGCGGGGGATTTTTTGTTTCTACGTGAGCTAACTTCTGCCTGGATGTGGGTGAGGGTTTGGAGGGTTTTTCCGAGACCCATATCATCGGCAAGGATGCCGTGCAGCGAGTGGCGGGCGAGGAACTGAAGCCAGTGAAATCCATCGAGCTGGTAGTCGCGTAGCTCAGCATTCACGGATTTTGGCACCTTGGGTTTAGGAAGGCTGGTGATGTTTTTGAGGTTGTTTCCCAGCTCGGCGAGGGCGCGGAGGGTTTTTGAGGAGTCGAGCTTGAGCTCGTCCGCGATGTTGGCCGCTTGGATTTTGTGCAGCGGTTGATCCGGGGATTCCATCCCGAAGAGGTCGTGGATGTTTTTGACGAGCGCCAGGATTCTGGCGACAGGCAGAGTGAGGAGATTGCCGGTTTCAGGGTCTTTGAAGAGGCTTTTTTCTGTGTCCGGGGTGTTTTCGATCCGATGAATAAGTTCGTCCGGGTTCAATCTTTGAAGAAGTTCTGAAAGGAGAGGGAGGAGGGAGCATTTTTCTCCTTCGGGTGTGAGGTAGCTGGATTGGAACTGAAACCAATCGATCCCGTGGTCGGGCATTTCCTCGAGCCCGGTATCCAGCTGGTCTTCTCCGATGTCCCAGACTTCGAATTCAGCGGAGGTGTCTTGGTCGATCTGCCAACCATCTTTTTGGAGGTCGAGTATGGAGAAGGTGGTGAAGGCGGTCCAGACGATGTCCCAGTCAGAGGGTCCGGCATTGGGAAGCATTGAGGATAAGTGCTTGGGGTGCACATCGGGATCGTGCTCGTAAGCGGGTGTCATTTGGTGCTCCTCCATGAGCTGCTCAATGTATTTTTCTTCGCTCAGTATATCCCGCTCAATCTCGATCATGCTGTCGTCGGTAACGATGGTGAATGAGGCTTTTTCAGTAGGTAGAGTCCCTAGATCTGGGGAAAACGAATGGCCGGCGTAATCGAAAGAAATTTCAGCAATGATGGGTTCTGGCTGACCGGATAGGTGGAGTCCTCCGTGGGTGAAGGGGTTTTTCCGGTGGAGTTTGAGGTGAGGAATCGGGGTGGTTTTGGGTAGCTTGTGATGTTGGAACTTTTTGGGCGTGGGGAGTTGAGTTTTGACTAACTGTGGGGTGATGGTGCTGAGGTGTCTGGCTGGGATGGTGGGGCCGTTTTGCCAGTGTCGAATGGTTTCCGGAGAATGCTCAGAGGTATCTATCAGGTGGAGGGTGGGTGCTTCTGTGTTATCCGTGCTCAGGAGGTAGGCTGGATTCGTGGGCAGGAGCATGCCGCGACATGAAAAATTCACTTCGGGGGTGGCTGATCCGTTGGTGTGAGCTGCCCATTCCAATCGGGGGGTGACGGGATCGCCTAGGAGGATGTTGATGGCGGGCTGTTTTTTATTGTATCGCTCATAGGAGAGAAAGAGTCGGCCGGTTTTGAGTGTTTCTTTGAGAATTTGTCCTCCTAGACTGCCTGTGACTGGTGTTCCTCGTCCATCGTAGTAGCCATACGTGCCTTTTCTAATAAGGTAGGTCGGGTAGGCATCCTCAGGGCGCATGTATTTGGGCTCTTTCGAAATATCAGCTGTTGGGGAGGATGAAGTGTTGATAAATTGGCCGGATTTCATCTCGCGCCCCAGATGCAGGAGGATCCGAGGTGTGGTATCGTAGTCGTCAGGCCTTGGATACAGGCAATACGCCAGAAATTGAGTGGGTGGGTTTTTGTTGGCTTGAGAGGCGGCGGCACTCGATGGTGCGCTGGGGGACTGCTTGAGTTCTTTGAGCCATTCGAAAATTTCCAGCTCTTTCGCGGTGGTCATCCGAGTGATCGAGGGGCGCGCAAGTGCAGTATTCAATGCGATCAGAGCCGCTGCGCCATGTTTGCAAGCAATCTGGACAGGGCAGGTACACTCAGAGAAGGCCTCCCACCTGGGAAGTTTTCCACGGGAGATATCGTCGTATTCTAGAAAAACGTGGGTGGTGTAATTTTTCTGAGAGTTACCGCGAAAGGAGGATTCTACAACGATGGTGTTGTTGTCTTCGTCCTCTAAATGGGCAAGAACCTTGAGGCTGAGAAGCCTGCCCGATTTCGTGTATGCCCGCGCCCTTTGGAGCGATTGGCTATCAAACAGGCCCTCCCATTCCTTGGTTTGAATGTATTCAAGGAGATCGGGATTCTCATGAATGGTTTCAAGTCCAGGGATGGAGGGCATGGATGTGATGGTTAGTTGGCCACGATGTTCACAAGGCGGCCAGGGATGACGATGATCTTGCGGAGCGTTTTGCCTTCGGTGTGCTGCTTGACGTTGGCGTCTTCTTGGGCAAGGGCTTCGATTTCTTCCTTGGGCATGTCTTTGGGAATGGTGATTTTTCCCCGGAGCTTGCCGTTGACTTGGATGACCATTTCAATTTCGTCTTCGACGAGGAATGCCTCGTTGTAGCTCGGCCATGCGCGGTCGGCGAGGATACGTCCTTGGCTGCACTGGGCACTTGGGAAGGCATCGCCTAACTGCTTGTGAATTTCCTCGGTGAGGTGAGGGGCAAATGGGTTCAGACACTTCAAGAAGTCGCGCATCAGAAGGGCGGGAAGTTTCTCCGCTTTTCCAAAGGTATTGCAGCAGATCATCATCTGGGAAATCGCGGTGTTGAAGGACATTCTTTCGATGTCTTCGGTGACTTTTTTGATGGTTTCATGCAGGACTTTGAGCAGGGCTTTGTCATTTTTAGTGACTTGCGCTCCCTTAGGGTCGCCCGTTGGTTCTTTATCGGTTAGTTTGTCCGAGAGTTCCCATTGTCCTTCTTGGTTTTGCACGAAGGCGAGTCGCCAGACTTTGGCGAGGAAGCGGGAGACGCCTTCGACACCTTTCATCTGCCATGGTTTGACTTGCTCTAACGGACCCATGAACATTTCGTAGAGACGCAGAGCATCCGCACCGTATTCTTCCACGACGTCGTCTGGGTTGACGACGTTGCCGAGGGATTTGGACATTTTTGCGCCGTCTTCACCAAGAATCAACCCTTGGTTGACGAGTTTTTGGAACGGTTCTTTGGTGCTGACGTGGCCGAGGTCGTTCAGGACCTTGTGCCAGAATCGGGCGTAGAGTAGGTGGAGGACGGCGTGCTCGGTGCCGCCGACGTAGAGGTCGACCATGCCAGTGTTGCTACTGGTGTTAGCGGCTTCGCCGGAGGGGTTTTGAGCGACCGGGACGGTCGCGCCACTCCAGTAAGCTTCGGCCTCTTTGGAGATGAAGCGGTCGGTGTTGTTGGGATCGCAGTAGCGCATGTAATACCAGCACGAGCCCGCCCACTGGGGCATGGTGTTGGTTTCGCGGCGGGAGGTTTCCGAGTAGTTAATCCAGTCGGTCGCTTTGGCGAGTGGGCCTTCGGGGGATCCAGTGGGTTTGAAGTCGTCCATCTCTGGCTGGAGCACGGGGAGTTCGGACTCGGGAACGGCCATGTGGTTGCCGGTTTCTTTGTCCCAAAGGATGGGGAAGGGCTCACCCCAGTAACGCTGACGAGAGAAGAGCCAGTCGCGGAGTTTGAAGTTGATCTTGAAGGTGCCTTTGTCGTTGTCGCGTAGCCATTGGATGATGGCTTTTTTGGCATCCTTGGTTTTCATGCCATCGAGGAAGCCTGAGTTCACGGCGAAGCCATTCGCGGTGGAAGGGAGCGTGGGCGTCTCGCCCGCACTCTGATCAACCTGAGC
>CAYNNY010000162.1:0-1902 GCA_964398555.1 uncultured Verrucomicrobiales bacterium | reverse complement strand
TCTCGCCCGCACTCTGATCAACCTGAGCAGAATAGAGTAAATAACGACCTTCAGAAAGCCCTGCTTTTAAAGGGTTCTCTACAATATAATCAGTAACTCGATCAAAATGCTTCTGGCTACGAATCAACCGATCGTAATATTCAGCCTGCCAAAAGGTGCCTGAGGTGTCCAATTTACGATTGATTTCTTTGCTTGTAAAACTTTTCCAAGATTGGACAATATCGCCGAGTTGATGCCCGTCTTTAGGCGAAAAAAGAACATGCACATGGTTGGGCATGATGATCGCTGAGTGGAGGTTGTAGCGATTTCGGTCAAAGTGCTTGAGCGCATTGAGCGTGATTTGCGCAAGCTCTGTCTCTTTTAATGCGCATGAGCCGTATCCTTGGTCGAGCCAGTCATTGATGCGGTCCGAAAAGAGCTGATGATATTCTTTAGTTTGCTCCTTTGACCAGGGTTTGACGTTGTTGGATAACCAGAGTTTTTGTTCGGATTCTATCTGGTTGAGTTTTTCTTGAGGTAAGCTGTCGGCGAGTCGCCAGGTGACGAAGACGGCTGATTCGTTTTGTTGCCAGTGGGGGAGTTTGTGGTGGGTGGTGGTGACTGATTGTTCTTGGTTGAAGAATGCGGGCGAGACGCCTACATTCCCTTGTTGTGCGGGCGAGACGCCCACATTCCCTTGTTGTGCGGGCGGGACGCCCACGCTCCCTTCTTGGACGACTTGGAGAACGGGTAGGCCAAACTTGGTGGCAAACTCGAAGTCGCGGGTGTCGTGACCGGGGACGGCCATGATGGCTCCTGTGCCGTAGGACATCATGACGTAGTCGGCAATCCAGACGGGGATCTTTTCCCCGTTCACCGGATTGGTGGCGTAGGCGCCGGTGAAGATGCCGGATTTGTCTTTGTTGAGGTCGCCACGTTCGAGATCGGACTTGCTGGCGCAGCCTTTGATGTAGGTATCGACGGCCTCTTGCTTGTCGGTTGTGGTGATGGCGCTGACCAGCGGGTGCTCGGGGGCGAGCACCATGTAGGTGGCACCGAATAGGGTGTCGGGTCGGGTGGTGAAGACGGTGACGTCGTGACCATCGAGGTCGAAGGTGACTTCGGCGCCGGTGGATTTTCCGATCCAGTTGGTTTGGAGCATCTTGATGGAGTCCGGCCAGTCGAGGGGATCGAGTTCGTCGATGAGACGCTGGGCGTATTTCGTGATACGGAGCATCCACTGACGGAGTGGACGGCGCTCGACGGTGTGCCCTTTGGATTTCCACTCTTCGATTTCTTCGTTGGCAAGCACGGTGCCTAGATCGGGCGACCAGTTGACGGGCGCTTCGTGGATGAAGGCGAGGCGTTCGTCGTCGATCTGCTCGCGGGTCCAGCCTTTGGCTTCGAGTTCGGAGATGGGGGCTGCTTTTTGGGTTTCTTCGTTGAAATACGAGTTGTAGAGCTGGAGGAAGATCCACTGGGTCCAGCGGACGTATTGGGGGTCCGTGGTGTTGACCTCGCGTGACCAATCGTAGCCGAAGCCTAACGATTGAAGCTGACGGCGAAAGTTGAGGATGTTGGCCTCCGTGGTGATTCGTGGGTGCTGGCCGGTTTTGATAGCGTATTGCTCGGCGGGCAGACCAAACGCGTCCCAACCCATCGGGTGCAGGACGTTGTGGTTGTTCATCTTTTTAAACCGACCAAGAATATCCGTGGCGGTGTATCCCTCCGGGTGACCGACGTGGAGTCCCGCACCGGACGGGTAGGGGAACATATCGAGGATATAGTATTTCGGCTTCGTGGCATCAAAGTCGGCATCGCCTGGGTTGGGAGTGCGGAAGGTTTGATTTTCTGCCCAATACTTCTGCCATTGGGGTTCAAAGTCAGCGAAGGGGAAAGGTTTACGTTGGTCGGACATGATGG
>CAYNNY010000161.1:0-7267 GCA_964398555.1 uncultured Verrucomicrobiales bacterium | reverse complement strand
CGTTGTGCGAAGCCGCACGCCCCGCGCCAGTCCGGCATACAGGCTCCTTCGTCGCGGGTTTTATGTCTGCTCCGCACCACGCGTCACACCTGCCTGGGGGCAGGATAGATGCGCGCTCCCCACGCTTGCGCCTATCCCGCAAAGCGGCTCATAGAGGCTTGCACTCCCTTGCGGTCGTCCGCTGGCTCCAGCCCCTCCGAAGCTCCGCGCCCCGCTCCCGCCGAAGTGTTCGTGCCTCACACATCGGCTTCGCCCTACCACCTGCAAGCCACCTCAAAAGAACGCGCATCGGCAACCGGCAGGGCAAAAAACCTCCACCTCTCGCGCGAGCCGCCAGGCAGGTCGCCGCGTCAAGCGTTGTCCTCGTTCCGGCTTGTGCAGCTTCGTCGGTCTCCGCCTATCGGACTCCGACCTCCTCGCTTCCGCGCCTCCACTGCGGGAACGCTTGACCCGTCACCCTTTGGCGGCAATTGGCACGTATCATTTTTGTTTCACAAAAAGATGTTTCCCATCTTTCCATGAAGCAAAAACCCCGTGCAAAATCCATTCACCATTCAAACCCTATTTTACCCGATGGAGACAAAAATCCCTTTTGGCCCCGTTTCCCTTCTGGCTCCATCCTCAAGCTGTTGAATAAAGCCGAGACGACCGAGACGTCTGAGTGATTAGCCGACGGGGAAGAAGTGTTGGCATCAGGGACGGACCGCAGGCTTGGAGGTGACTCCGTTCCAGGGACCTTTGGGAACCTGGTAGCTTTCGAGAAATTTCCACGCGACCCGGTAGCCGCTGCGGATGCCTAGGTAGTCGCGCACGGCCGGGCTGACATCGATTCCTGCATTCCCGTTAGGGTTGGGTTTGGGCTGATGGCCTTTAAAGACGTATTGCCAGTCGTCGGTGTTGAAGGGGCCGCAGTCTTGCCATTGGGCGTAACAGACTTTTCCTCGGTAATGAACGGCAACCCATCGGCCTTTGCAAACGGAGGTCCAATCGCCACGGTAGCTGCGCCAGAACCAGGGGATGGCCTCTGAGGCTTCGGGGAAGTGTGAGCCATCGGGTGAGAGGTCGTTATAGGGAAGAGCGATGTAGAAAGGGTTGAGTTTCGGCGTGAAGTTGGCGGGGTGGTAGCCTTTGCGGTTAGCGGGATGGTCTTCGCCGCCGTAGTTGATCTCCCAGTTCGGATCCCAGGAGCTGGAATCGTTAGGGGTTGGGTTGCGTTCGCTGGCCTTTTCTCCGACCCAGAAAACAGTGGCCGTGATACCCCGGCGCCACGGATGTTCATTGTCTTCCCAGGGCTCGGGCCTGTCCACGAGTACGCGGGCTTTGGGGGGCGGGCGGAATGGGTTGATGATGTTGGGGATGGCTGCCCGCCGCTCATCGAGAAAGCTGAGATGTAATTTCTCGGCGTGGGCGTCGAAGCTGAACTCCTGATCGATGGGGACAAACTGGGCGAGAGCAGCTCCCGGCATGAAGCTGAGGCAGCTTAGAATGATCGCTGATCGTTTGATGGCTCGACGCATTTTCTTTAACTTTGACTTTGTAGAGCGGAGCATCAACAGAATCGTCCTTCGGTGAGAAGGGATGCCGTTTATGCTCCAGTGAGGAAGTTGATGACGTCGCCGTCCTTTACTTCGTATTCTTTGCCTTCGGCGCGGAGGACTCCAGCATCGCGGGCAGCGGCGACCGTTTTGTATTTGACGTAGTCATCGTAGTGGATGACTTCGGCGCGGATGAATTGTTTTTCAAAGTCGGTGTGGATCACGCCAGCCGCAGCGGGGGCCTTGTCTCCTGCGTAAATCGTCCATGCGCGAGTTTCCTGCACACCTGTGGTGAGATAGGTGCGGAGGCCGAGAAGGTGGTAAACGCTTTTGATCAGGCTAGAGGCTCCGGAGTCGGCAATGCCCATGTCCTGAAGAAATTCAGCGGCTTCTTCTGGGGTGAGTTCGGCGAGCTCTTCTTCGATTTGGGCGGAGAGCACGGTGGCTTCGGCACCTTGCGTTTCTGCGGCATACTTGCGGACTTGGGCGACCATTGCGTGGTCGTCTGGGTTTTGAAGTGCGTCAGCAAGATCGTCTTCAGAGACGTTGCAGGCAAAGATGGATTTTTTGGAGGAAAGGAGAAAGAAGTCCTTGAGGAGTTTGGCTTCATCGTCGTTGAAATCCATGGAGATGGCGGGGTTGCCGGCATCGAGATGGGGGAGAAGTTTTTCAATCAAGGCGACTTCGGCTTTGGCTTCTTTGTCTCCGCTTTTGGCTTTTTTACTGCGTGATTGAAGTCGCTTGTCCAAGGCTGCCATATCGGCGAGGATTAGCTCTGAGTTGATGATTTCAATGTCACGTAGGGGATCGACGCTGCCGAGCTCGTGGATAATGTCGTCATTTTTAAAACAACGGATGACTTGCACGATGGCATCTACCTCGCGGATGGTGGCGAGGAATTTGTTGCCAAGGCCAGCGCCTTCAGAGGCTCCTTCTACCAGTCCTGCGATATCGACAAACTCGATGGCGGTGGGAATGAGCTTTTTGGAACCGGAGAGTTCGCTGAGCACATCGAGCCTTTCGTCTGGGACGGTGACCATGCCCACGTTGGGGTCGATGGTGCAAAATGGATAGTTAGCAGCCTCCGCATTACGGGTGCGGGTGACTGCATTGAAGAGGGTGGATTTACCGACGTTGGGGAGACCTACAATTCCTGCCTTGAGCATAGCGCGGGACGCTAAGGGGATTTTTGATAATTGCAATGGATAATTTTGATGAATTCATGAAATTCAAATTGACCAAGAGGCCTTTAGGGGCTTGGTTGCCTCCATGCAGCTTATTCTGTTAAAATCAAAAATCCATCGCGCCTGCGTCAGTGTTGCTGATGTAGAGTATGAAGGAAGTATTGAAATTCCATCGGATATGATGGATGCCGTGGGCCTGATTGATGGCGAGCGAGTGCTTGTGACCTCGGCCTCCAAAGGTGGTCGACTCGAAACTTACGCCCAGGCGGGAACGCCCGGAACCGGTAAAATCATCATGAATGGAGGTGCCGCTCACATTATTAAAGCAGGTGAGCGTATTACAATTATGTCCTTTGCCGTTTCAGAAACGCCGATTGTGGCGGAAAAAGTGGTTTGTAACGAAAAAAACGAGATTCTCCGTCGGATTTAGAGGAGTGTCATTTTTTGTGCCGCATCGATAAGTTGCACATGATGTGAAGGTGTTTGCGATCAAGATGTGGAGATTAAGGAGAGCTTGACCTTTCATGCTCTATGTCACACGTCTGTTGACGAGATGAGTGATTATCAGGAAGCTTCTTATGGAGCTGTGGCATGAAGTTTTTTTTTGATGAAAATTTTCCTAAGGCGGCAAAGGAGCTTCTACTTGATCGAGGGCATGAGTGTTATGACCCTCGCGGGACATCACTTGAAGGTGTTGCCGATTCCGTAATTGTCGAAAAAGCTCAGCGGATGAACGCTGTGATTTTAGCAGCGGATCGTGATTTCTTTCATACTTTGGGTTATCTATACCCCGATCATTCCGGAATTATTGTGATTGCTCTGAAGCAGCCTAGTCGAACAGCTATTCTCGGGCGCTTGAGTTGGTTTTTAGATTTTATCGATGAAGACCATCTTCCGGCCCGCGCATTTCAATTGTGAGATCAGACTTGGGTTGCCCGCCCGCCGCTGCCTGAGTAGCTCAAAGGTTTCAGTATGCATAAAGATGTTTTTTGTGAGAGATCCATGAGGCAATATTATGTGATTCGAGCCAAGAGGGCACAATTTATGCCTGATTTCTCTTCAAAATGGCTAAAAATAGAAAAAGATTCCCAAAAGTCGCAAATCGCGGCTTTACAAGGTGGGATCACCTCACCATATTCCCGCGCCCATGACACCATTATTTGCAGCCGTTGACTGGCTTAACATTTCGATCAATCTTCTTTTGGTGATCCACGTGATCATCTGCCTCTTGCTTGCCCTGCTTGTGTTGATGCAGCGACCTAAACAAGAAGGTCTTGGAGCCGCTTTTGGTTCCGGACTTACCGACCAAGCCTTTGGTGCTCGCACCACGGACGTTCTCCAAAAAGGAACCGTTTATCTTGGCACTCTCTTTTTTGTGGTGACTCTCGTGCTGGCCATTTTGATTGGTAAGCGTCAGAACACCAATCCAAGCATGACTGATACCACTGCCGCAGATACGGCCGAGGAGGTCGCACCTGAAGTGGTTCCAGTGATCCCTACGGAGCAAGCTCCTGTGGTGATGCCTGAAGTTGAAAAGGTAGAGGCTCCTGAAAAAGTCGAAGAAGCCAAGGAGGAAGTTAAAGAAGACGAGGTCAAGGACGACGCCGATACCGAAAAGGTGGAGGAAAAGAAGGAAGAGGAAGCTTCCGCCACACCTGAGGCTGCGACCGAGGGTGGCAATCAGTAATTTTCTGTGGAAAAACAATCTAGCGCAGACGACACGCCCCAAGCTGAATCTCAGCAGGTGTGGGCAAGGTTCGATGCGTTTCCAGCCAAGCCTAGCCCATCCGATGGGGCTGAGTTTGGCTTTTTTGATGCCAAGGGGCGGGAGCATTTTGCGGCCGATGCCGATGCGCTCGCGGAGAAGATCAAGGCATCGCGCGATGGGATCGATCTTGTTTGGACACCAGACGGGGATCGGCTGATGGTTCCTGAGGCGGTGTCATTTTTGCATAAGGCATTGCGTGCACGGCAGAGGAAGGGGGCGGATCGCGATGTGAGCGATGGCTTGAGGATGAGTGCCGTTTTTGGCGCGGTCATGATCTGGACCTTGTATGCGGCATGGACCAATAGCGGTGGAAAGATTGAAGCGCTCTACTCGCAGCAGCTCACGGGTATCGCGGCGCTGTTGTTGTTGATTTTTGGTTTTCTTCCCGTCTACGAAGGCTGGAAAACTCGTCGTCACCTTAGGCATATGGCCAATCGTGAGATGGTGGAGGATCTTCCCGATGCGCAGTTTGATATTTGGATGCACCGACAAAAAGTGCCGGTGACCTACTTTCTGGTCGGCGCTATTTTACTTTGCGGTGTGATTCAGTTTTTTGTGGATCGCAGCGGTCCTGGGATCGGAGGCATGAAGCTCTCCATTTTGCGGGCTGGATTGTTGAAGCAAGAAGGGGTTCAGTTTTTAGCGCAATTTCCTGATGCTATCGACCGCTGGCGGATTCTGACGACCCCGATGCTGCACGGTAATATCGTTCACCTGCTGATGAATGCTACGGGGTTGCTTTATCTAGGAAGACGCACCGAGACTTTGACTCGATGGCCTCATCTCGTGATTGTCTTTTTCATCTCGATGTGGGTAGGTGGTTACGCTTCGTTTTTTTGGTATCCTGATAAGGCTGCCGTTGGTGCTTCTGGTGGCATTATGGGTTTGCTTGGGTTTTTGTTAGTTTTTGAGAGTTTGAATGCCAAGTTGGTTCCTCGTCTTGCCCGGCGCCGATTGGCTGCGGGTGTTGTTCTGATGGGGGTGATAGGAGCCTTGGGCATGAGCTTTGTCGATAATGCAGCCCATGTTGGCGGTCTGCTGGCTGGGATGGTCTATGCTGGGATTGTCTTTCCTTCCTCGGCCTCTTTTCAGCGTCCGAAGACGCTGACTAAGGATGTGATTGTTGGTTTGATTGCCGGTGGAGGAATTTTGGCGTCGGCATTGACGGCGATGTTCAAAATGCTAGGGTGATGCCCGTTACTGATCCTATCTAATGAGTAAGAGTCTGGAAATACGGGGAGCCTGGAAGCAAGTGCTGGCGGGGAAAATAGCGGCCTTTTTTTTGAAGATATTAGGTCTTACGCTCAGGTATCGGGTGGAGGACCCTCACGGTGTCACTGGCTCTGTGAAGCCGGATGAACCCGGAGTGTGGGTGTTCTGGCATAATGGACTGCTTGCGGCACCTTTGATCTTGAGGCGGGTGGTGGGGGATTCACCTGCGAGCACTTTAACGAGCGCCAGTAAGGATGGGGCGGTGATCGCTTCATTTCTCGACTGCTATGGTGTGCGATCCGTGCGTGGATCTAGCTCGCGCCGGGCTGTGGCAGCATTGATTGCGCTGAAGCGTGCATTAAAAGAGGGTGATCAGATCTATGTCACTCCAGATGGGCCACGTGGCCCTCGTTATAACATGGAAGCCGGGGTGGTGAAGCTTGCGCAATCGTCGCGCGCGCCGCTCTATCCTATCCGATTTAGCTATTCATCGAGTTGGCGGACCAAGACATGGGATCGGCTCCATATTCCTAAACCATTCAGCCGATTGACCATTCACGTCGAGGCTCCCATAATGATTCCAGCTAAGCTGGATGAGGACGCTTTTGAATCTTGCCGGAAAAATGTGGAAAATATTCTACGAGAAGGTATTGATGACTTCCCTCCCCAATAAATCTACCCAACCAACAAAATAATGAGCAAAATAATCGATGGAAAAACCGTGGCGGCAAAGGTGCTTGCTGAGTGCAGTCAGGAAATTGAGGCGTTAAAAAGCCAAGGGGTGATTCCCGGCTTGGCCGTTGTGTTGATTGGTGAGGATCCCGCCTCGAAAGTTTATGTTGGCTCGAAGGTGCGCAAGTGCGCCGAGCTTGGTCTGCATTCCAAGAAAATCGAACTGCCCGTCACTGCCACTCAGGAAGAGGTCTTGGCTGTGGTGGAGTCGCTTAATGCCGATCCCCAAATTCACGGCATTCTGGTGCAATCGCCACCACCACCGCAGATTGATGAGGCTGCCATTGTCCGTGCCATCGATCCAGCGAAGGATGTGGATGGATTTCATCCGGAAAATGTCGCGAAACTTGTTCTGGATGACCCGACTGGGTTTGTGCCCTGCACTCCTGCCGGATGTATGCGTTTACTCAAAGAGTCCGGGGTGGAAACTTCCGGGGCTGAGGCCGTTGTGATTGGCCGGAGCATGATCGTGGGTAAACCCATGGCTCTACTGCTGATGAGTAAGGTGGGCAATGCCACGGTGACCGTCGCACATTCTCGCACTCAAGATTTAGCTGAAGTCTGCCGCCGCGCGGATATCATCGTCGCCGCGATTGGCCGCCCCGAGTTTGTGACCGCCGATATGGTCAAAGAGGGCGCTGCGGTGATTGATGTGGGTATTAACCGAGTCGAAGACGCGAGTAAGAAACGTGGATACCGTCTGGTGGGCGATGTGGCCTACGACGAAGTGGCGGCCAAGTGCTCAGCGATCACGCCTGTCCCCGGAGGCGTGGGTCCGATGACAATTGCGATGTTGATTTCCAATACCATCAAGGCCGCGAGACAGTCCG
This sequence comes from uncultured Verrucomicrobiales bacterium, assembly GCA_964398555.1. GTDB lineage: Bacteria > Verrucomicrobiota > Verrucomicrobiia > Verrucomicrobiales > Akkermansiaceae > Oceaniferula. The sequence goes on along the minus strand of CAYNNY010000161.1, from coordinate 6 downwards.
TGTGAT
>CAYNNY010000160.1:0-7270 GCA_964398555.1 uncultured Verrucomicrobiales bacterium | reverse complement strand
ACCTACTTAGCCTTCAGAATAACCGTCGGGTGAAGGGTAAAGTCGGAGCTTTTGAGTGAGCGGTTATGACCTTCGATGGCGATGGTGTTTTTACCTTTTTTAAGGAGGGTGACGAAGGGTTCGAGTTCGAAGTGTTCAAATTTATCGAGGGCGTCGTGTTGGGCGATGCCTCTGGCGTCTTTTCCCCGGCCTTTTCTCACGCCTTGTCGGATGGCTTCTTTACCGTTGATGTAGAAGATAAAGGAATCGTCATAGCTGATCGAGAGCCAGAGTTTTTTGGCATCGGCTAGGTTTTTCAGATCAAAGCTGCGGCGGATATACACGCGGGTGTATTGGTTGCGCATGTCGTTGAGCTGGGTGGTGTCATCGTTATCGCCGTAGCCAAATCCAGCTTTTCCCACTTTCCATGAGGAGTCATCAAAGGCGGGTTTGCGCCATCCTTCGGCGGGGTCACTACCAGCGAGGTATTTCCACTGGGCATTTTTGGCGATTAGGTAGGTTCCTTGTGTTGGTACGCCTGGTTTCCATGGCTTGGCAATGCGAGTGGGTGTGACGGGCTTCTTTTTATGAATTTGAAACTCGTCGGCAAGCTCGCCATTTTTGTTGAGCATGATGGCCGATAGGGTGTCGCCTTTGACGTTGATCAGGCAGGAGCCGTGCTCGAGGATACTGCGGCGCATGATCGGTGAGTATCCCTTGCGGCGCAGGCCTTGGCCGCTGTGACCTGTGACAATTTGCACGGTGCCTTCGTTGGGTTTGAGCCCTGGGCTTTTCTGGTAAGCGCCGTCGCCTTGGGCATCGCCATCACCATCGTCAAAGACGTGGTTTTCGGCGGTGGTCGGGGTGTCGTAAGCGCCATCAATGAGCATGGAGCGCTCGTAGATGTGAGAGTGGCCAGTGAGTACGAGATCGACTCCGGAGGATTCGAGAATCGGCAGAATATACTGCCGCATTTCGATAAGTTGTTTCTCTTTATCGCTGTCGTGACTGCCTTTGGTGTAAGGTGGGTGATGCCAGAAGGCGATGAGCCAGTCGGTTTTTTTCGTGGATGTTTTGGCGAGGTCTTCTTTGAGCCACTGCGCCATAGCGGCAGTAGGGCGGCGGTCGAGATCGTGGGAGTTGAGAACGATGAAGTGGACGCGACCGTAATCGTAGGAGTAGTAAGTTTCTGTGCCGGAGGGGACGCCGCCGGCTTCTCCTCGAGTGGGGGTGATGTAGGCATCGTAGTAAGGTCCGATGCAGGTTTTTCCTTTGGAGGTGTAGCCCTCATGGTTTCCCATGGCCGGCCAGCAGACGGTGTTGCGCAGGGTGGGCTGATAGATTTCAAAGAAGTTACTTTGAAACTCGCGGTCTTTCCCCGAGCCATAGGCCATATCGCCGACGTGGATAAACATATCGAGCGTGATCTTCTGCTCTTTGGTGTAGTCAAGCATCGCCTGATAGACTTTTTTCTGATGGACGCCGCCGGTGCCGGAGTCGCCAGCCGCCCAGAAGTAGAGATCCCGTTTCGTGCCGGGTGCGGGGTGGGTGCGGAAGGAGTAGCCGCCGTCGTTGGGTGTCACCCGTTTATCGCCTTCGTAGAGGGCGTAGTGGTAGAGGGTGTCTGGCTTGAGGCCAGTGAGTTTGGCTTCGAACTGATAAGTTCCTATGGGGGCGGTGTGAAGCGGTGAGGGTGAGAGACCCACTTCGCCTTTTCCCTCTTTAGCGGTTCTGCGAACGATGATATTTTTGCTCAATGACTTGAGGCTGAGTTGATCTTGAGAGGTGCCGTAGCGGATGGTGGGGCTGCTGTGATGAGTCGTCCGCCATGCGATGTGGATCGCGTCGTCCGTGGCGAGCTGGAGGTAGGGAGCCCGGCTCAACTCAGCCTGAAGAAGACCAGTGAAGCTCGTTGTCAAGGCGAGGAGAAGTAGTGAGTATTTCATGATAGGTTCGTTTTTTGAATGGGCTAGTCTGGAAATCTTGGTTCTGGTTTCTTGATTCTTACGTCTTAAAAAAACTACATATTGCGGAGTGATTTAGCGGCATCGCTGCGGGAAGCGGCAATGGCTGGGATCAAGGTGGCGACAATGCACATGATAAAGGCAAAAAGAAAAACGGCAACGAACTCCTCCATGCGCATGATGGCGGGTAAGCCGTCGAAGCCGTTGAAGTCAGACGGGAAAGGATCGAACCCCCAGGAGGCGAAAAGATCGAGGAGGATGGCACGATTTTTGATCACGATCCAGCCGAGGCCGAGGCCGATGACACCGCCGAAGAAGCCAATGATGATTCCTTGATAGAGGAAGACGCGGACAAGCTGCGCAGGAGCAGCCCCGAGAGCTTTCATGACGCCGATTTCGCGTCTCTTCTGGATGGTGACGGTGAACATCACCGCCATGATCGAAAAGGCGGAAACGAGCATGATAAACGAGAGCGAAAACGTAAGAAGCTGGCGTTGGGTTTTAATCAGTCCAAACTGTTGCTGGTGATCCTCCATCCAAGTGCGGGCAGCCCACATGCCATTTTTCGGAAGGTTGCCCATGACCGCTTCATCCAGCACTTGTTGGGCATGGTAGGGATCGTCAAGGCGGAGGGCGATGCCACGGACGCCATCGCCGAGACCCGCAAGATCTTGACCGACGGGCAGAGGCACAAAAACATCCGGGCTCATGGCGTGGCGGGTGGCTTGGTATATCCCGATCACGGAGAGGTCCTTGGGCAGGACGACGGTTTTCATCTCCTTGATATTGGTGATGTCTTCGTGCTGGATGTCGACTTTTCCGAGACCGTCCAACATGGATACAGCCTTGGCCATATGCCCTTTTTCAAAGAGGAAGTCGCCGCTTGTATCTGGTGATGGAGTAGTGCGGGAAGTGCTTTTTTCCAAATGGATAAGAACCGACTCGATAATGTATTCTTCCGCATTACGAATGTTGTAATCCTTGAGTGGCAGAAGCTGATTGTAGTAGAGGTTTTGAAGATCGAGGATGGAGACCGCTTCCTGATCGTCTTTGATCGTGACGATGGCGCTGATGTCTGATTTGATCTGTGAAAGCTGCTCGGCGTGGGTATCGGCAAAGGAATCACTGCCGATACGTTCAAGGATCGGTTGGATTTGCTGGAGGTTTCTGCTGGTGTGGATCTGAATGGTATCGCCTACGCTGATGCCAAATTTTTCAGCGGTGAGCGATGAAATGACGGCATTTTCTCCGAACCCCATATCGGCGGTCCCTTGATCCGGTTTGATGAGTTTCTGGAGGGAGTCAACCTGGGATGTGTTGGTGGTGTCGATCGCTTGCATGGTGGCGGGAGCGACGGCGCCAGCGCGGTCGAGGAGGACGTGGTCGTTAACGAGAGCGTAAGCACTTTCCACGCCATCGAGATCAGTCATCGACTCTTCTACGGCCCGCCATTCGTCTTCGGCATTGTAATCAGGAAATATCTCAGGATCAGGCCAGGGGCCGATGCGCTGGATCATGATATGCGGCGTGTAGCTAAGCACGCGATCTTTGACGAGCTGTTCAAATCCACCGAAAACGGAGAGCACGACGATGAGGACCATGACGCCAGTGGCGACCCCTGCGAGAGAGATCAGGGTGATGATGGAAACATGGGTGCGCAGCGGATTGAGGTAACGTAGCGCAAGCAGGAGGCTGAAGTTTTTTTTGACGATGACGTGAAAGTGGTTGTTTTTGTAGCGAGAAATTGAGGTGAATCGTAAGGTTTGTCCAATGAAATTACTGTTCGAGGGTGAGTGGCGTGGCTGTGGGTAACATTGGAGTGAGGGTGAGCTTGTCGTCATCAAGATCTAGGGTGACGGCTCCGGTGAGTTTTTGATCGAAGAGGACGATGCCTCGCTTGGCGATTTTTTCCTGCCAATCGCTTGGGATGCGTTCATTTTCCGGAAATTGACCGTGGCTCGAGATGATGGCACGGGGAGAGACGGCATCGATGAATGCGAGGTGACCCGTGATGTCATCGCGGTTGCGGCCCATGATGATGACGTCGGCATGAAGATCGATACCCGAATCGAGGAGGCGGGATTCGGTGGTCAGCCCGGCATCGCCGGTGAAGAGGATCCGCCAACCGCGCCAGTGAAGGAGGAGGATCAGACCTGTGTCGTCTGCCAAGCCATCGCCATCGAGCTCGGCGGGGGCGTGGAGAATTTCTAAAAAAGTGCTCGGGTCCAGGGAGTCCAGCGGGAAAGTTTGGCCCAGGTGAGGTGTGATCAATCGGCAATCATCGGCTTGCGCTTTGTTGATGAATCGGCGATAGCTCGGGCTGAGCTGGTCTAGGCGTGGAATGATGGCTTGTTTCGGGTGGTAGAGGGTGAGGCAGCGGTTCATGCCGCCGCAGTGGTTAGAATCGGCGTGAGTAATGATCAGGGAGTCAGGCTGGATGGAGAGGTGGCTGAGTGTGGGCAAGACATCAAAGCGGAAGTGCCTGGACCTACCACTGTCAAGGAGGACCCCACCACCAATATCGATGAGGTTAGCGCCTCCGCCATCGGGGACATCGAAAACAATGATCCGTCCGTGTTGAGGCCGTTGACTCGGGAGGTATTGACGATTCAGGTGACCGCCTGGGATGCGCGCAAATCCAGCTGCAGTGCCGTGGGTGAGGCTGGCAACCATAGCGTTGAGGTGATTAATTTTTTCACCCGCAGGTGACCAGATGGAGCCTAAGCAGAGTGAAAACATGGCCAGACCAAGGATGGTAAAAACCATGCTGATCAAGAGTAGGCTGGCGACGATCGAGATGGGTGTGACGATGCCAAAATAAAGCCAGATGAGGGGCGATGAACCCAGCCAAGCGGCACAGGAAACCGAGAGGGAGGCTTGGATTTTTTCGCGCCAGCCGAGTCGGCGTTCTTGCCAAGTGGTGAGGAGGAGCCGAGGCATGAAGGGGTCGAGCTGGCTTATTTTTCTAAAGCATTTGGAACAGAACCGCGCGAGCAGAGCGATCGCAAACAAAACCCCGTAAGAAAGCTGGAACCCTGGGGTAAAGAGCTGGTGTCCATCCCAGAGCAATACAATGATGGCGCTTGCCGCTAGGCTATTGATCAAGCTCGGGCGACGCTGAATCAAAAATCCTGATAAATACACAGTGGCCATGATCACCGCTCGCACCGCTGGTGGACGTAGTCCAGTGATGCCAGCGTAGAGGATCATGCCGATGATGGTGAGCAGGATAATCAGCCAGCGGGGCGCTCTGCTGAGACCTAAAACCAAGGCAATAAGAAGCCCGACCATCCCGACATGAAGCCCGCTCACGGCAAAGACATGCAGGGTGCCGCTGTTGCGAAAATCTTCGATCATCCCTGTCGATCGCGGTGGACGTTCGCCGAGAACTACCGCTCGGATAAGCTGAGCTTGCTCGGAGTCAGTATCTAGACCTGCGGTCATTTTATCGCGTAAATGTAGCCTCCATCGGGACATCGTGCGCACGGGTTTGTGCGCGGCGCTCACTCCGTGATGAATGATCGGGCGGTAGGTCGTCAATACGGTATCCGCCCCTTGTCGGTGCCTCCATCGGGCGCGGTCGAATCCGTAGGGATTGCGTAAAGGGGCAACGGCTTCGAGAGAGCCGCTGGCTTCAATTCTATCGCCGTATTGCAGAGCTTGCGCCTCGGCATCTCGTGGAATGAGCACAACCCTGACACCAACGGGAAGGAGCTGGCTACCAGACGGGGTAGCGTCCTCCACCTCTGTGATCCGGACTAAATACGGGCCGACATTACTAGATCCAGTATCCACCACGATGCCATGGATGTTTACCAAGCAAGGGGCCAAGTGAGAGTTCACCCCTGCGGAGGAAATCCTTGATGGGGTGTGATCCAACCATGATCGTTGATGGTTAACGGTTTGCCCATGGAGCCCGTAGCCGAGGATGATCCCCAAGGCCATGCAGCTAACGGGGAGCCGACGCGCGATGAGCGCTAAGAAAAAAAGAGTAACCGACCCCGCAAGCCACCACTTCAGACCGAGTTGATCACTCAGGCAAACGCCCGCAATGACTCCGACGAGGAGAGGCCAGAGAGGAAAAAGCGCGAGGCGCCGACGAATGGAGCGCATCATGGATTGATCCTGATTCGAGCGGATGCGAGGAGGATTCGGGCAGTGACCTTAGCCGATAATGCCCTTAGCCATTAAGCATTTGCCTCATTCGCCCGTGCGATATCATTGAGCTTGTGCGAGGCATTTGCCGAATGACGAGTCTCAGGGAAGAGCTCGATCATCTGGTTGAGGATCGTGATGCAGGCTTCCTGGCCATCAAGGTCATTAAGATAAATTTCAGACAAGCGGCCCATGAAATAGGCAGCGTCATTGATCGGCCATTCACGACTTTCCAAGGCCTCGCGGAGGGTGCCCGCTGCCGCCTCGGGATCTTCCAGGTTATCGTGCTGGATCTTGGCAACTTCCACCCATGGCAGTCGGTTGTAGGGGTCTTCCGTGGTGAAATTTCGATAAACCTCGATGGCGACCTCATAATCACCGCGTGCGTAGGCGGCGCGAGCATCGTGAAGCGGGTCCGTTTCCACCAGTTCACCGGAATCCAGCACCGCCGTAGTGGCCTTTTCCGTAATGGTGGGCAGGACATAGAGGACAAACATGATGCCCGCATAGAGTCCAGCTAACATCAAGACTGGCAGCTGCATAACGGCCGTGGCCTCGTCCTCACTATCCACATTGATAAAGGTGGTGGCAACAATGCCGGCGACGATGAGAAAAATAACGATGTGGACAATTTTTTTAGTCATAACGACTCAATATCTATCATACGCTGTTCTTGATGAAAAGAACGAATGTTGGAAGGACTCTCGGACACCCCTTCGGTGTCATCTTTCAATGGCGCAACACGCGGAAAATCAACGATCCATTTTTCTTGCCTTGCGGCCTTCATCAATGAGTGTCCAAAAGTGCTTGGACTTGGATAACTCCTCATCTTCAGCGATGGGCATCTGCGAGCGGAACAAAAAATCGGAGAAAGAGTTTTTATGCAGCACGCGGTGCACGATCACGGAGCCATCCAGGACTTCAAAGTAAATCCGGCAGTCGTCGGTGCGAAAACGGTAGAGGGTTTTGCCGTCTCGGAGGATTTTACCAAAGCGATCCCCATCGAGATTGGTCAGATCCGCCTCAGTGACCTTGAAGGCATCAAGCAGCTCGAGTTGATCCATCGTTTCCATTCTGGAGATTTCTGCTGCGCTGATTTCGTTGAAGACAATTTGTAACACAGAGGGAACCAACCACGGATGGGATGAGAAATCAAGTGCCGACCTGAAACA
>CAYNNY010000159.1:0-7315 GCA_964398555.1 uncultured Verrucomicrobiales bacterium | reverse complement strand
CCCAGCCACCTCCCAGCCTTTGCGGACTGTGCGTTTGACAAGGGCTGTGGCTTCAGGCGAATTCTTAAACTTCATCGTCGCCGTGTCCCACTCGAGTTTTTTCTTGGTGAAGCATGTTGCCAGGGTTCCAAGCAATACGCTTTCGGTTAGGGGTCCGGAGTAGTCAAAGTTAGCTGAGGCCTTCCCTCCTTTGAGGCAGGCATCGACATATTCGTGGTAATGATTTCTCGCTTTGAGCTTGAGCTTGCGGAAGTCAAACCTCTCATATTTCCCATTTTTATAGAGTTTCGGTGTGCTGGTGTGCTTCGCTACAATCACTCCTTCGGTTCCGATGTAAACGCTTCCGCTTTTGGGATCTTTACCTTCGATCATCGCTAGCACTTCTTTGGGCAGCTTGGCTGAGCCATCATACCAGGTGACTTTGACCGTGTCCTCAGCTGTGTATTTCGTGCCCGGATAGATGTAATCGATAATTTCATCCACGGCCCAGTTGTGGGGGCTCGCGGTCTTGCCTCTGGAAAACACCGTGAGCGGTGCTGTCAGATCTAGTGCCCTGTGCCATCCGCTGAACATGTGACATCCCATATCACCGAGAGTTCCGGTGCCGAAGTCGCGACGCTTACGCCACTGACCAGGGTGGTAATAGCCTTTGATGTAGGGTCGGTCATCCGCAACGCCTAACCACTTGTCCCAGTCTAGGGTATTTGGCACGGCGTCTTTTCGGTCAGGCAAGGCAGACATATCGCCCCAAGTTTTATTGCAAAAACTGTGCACTTCCTTGATTTTTCCAATCACGCCATCCTGCACCATTTTCACGGCAAATCGCTCCGTGGAGGATGACGAAATTTGGATTCCCATTTGGGAAACGATTCCTTTTTCGCGCGCCTTCAACGTCATGGCGCGACATTCGTGGATCGTTTGGGCGAGCGGTTTTTGTCCGTAGATATGTTTTCCCATGTTCATCGCCGTCATGCCGATGGGGCCGTGCATGTGGTCGGGCGTGGAGACATTCACAGAATCGATCTTGTCGCCTTCCTTTTCCAGTAACTCGCGCCAGTCCTGATAGCACCGGACATTGGGGAATTTCTTTTTAACTCGGGCAAAATTCTTCGTATCGACATCGGCCACTGCAACCAAGTTCAGCATCGGGTGGGTGCTTAGATTGGAGAGATCCGCCCAAGCCATGCCGTTGGCTCCGAAGCTGGCGTGGTTCAGTTTGCCATTGGCCGAGGCTGCGGCCATCAGGCTGTTGGAGGCTAGGGGAGCGGCTGCAGCTCCTGCGGCTAGCTGCGTGAGGAATCGACGGCGGGATACATTGCTTGGGTTCATTGTTGTTTAAGTTGTGGGTGAGTGATGGTTGAGTTCGCCCGCTCACTCTATGCGGATATGCAGTCCTCCTCCGTCGGACTGGGGAAGGAATCGTGCGTTGCCTCGCGTGGTGCGGAGCATAGCGGATGTTTAGTTTGGAGCTTGGGTTGATTAAGATTTGCGCCGAGCTGGGGGCTCGGCGCTCCTAGAGTTCTTTGATCAGGATGTTGGCAAACTCAATGGCGCTGCCGTGGTGTTGGAGTGCGAGGCGGCCGGACTTCGGCACGCCGGGAAGTTGGGCCTTGCTGATTACGGTTTGGCCGTTGAGCTCTACGGTGAGTCGGTCACCTTTCATGGTGATGATAAAACGATTCCATTCGCCGATGGGTTTGTCTGCTTTGACTTTGGGTGTAAGAGCGGCGCGGATCGCTTGTGGGTATTTCTTCTGGGTGCGGTAGCCGTATACTTCACCCGAGCCGCCGGGCCAGTTCCACATATTCACTTGCGACTTCGAGTTGCCGCGCATGTAGATGCCGCTGTCGAGTTCATCGACCAACACGATGACCGGTTTGCCATCGGGGCCTTTTTTGGCTTCGCCGGTAGCGGGATCAAGGAGCGGACGCTTTCGCTTGCCGTGCGCTTTTCCAGCCCATCGCCAGTCGCAGACGAGGATGAAGTCGCCATAGGATTTTTCTGTCCACAGGTTTTTGTCCTTCGCTTTGGATTGTCCATCGTAATGAATCACTTTGCCACGCGATTGCCAGTGGTCGGCGTGTCCTGGGTCTTGTTTCCATCCGGTGAGATCCTTACCATTGTAGAGAGATGTGTAGCCGGTGAAATCGTTGCCAATTTTCATCGGGGCGACCGAAACGGCTTTGGTGGTTCCGGGGAGTTCCGTGACGCGGATGTTTTTAAACTGCACCGGATCGCCGTGACCACAGAAGGTGATGTGGCCCGAGCGGCGTTTCACCCCCTGATGTTTGGGGTGAGACTTAGCAAGATCATCGAGGTTGGCTTTGTTGATGACTGTGCCATTAAGCTCCACAGTGACGTGTGGGCCGTTGACGGTGATTTTTTCGCTGTTCCACTTGCCGACAGGTTTGAGAAATCCCTTTTTGGCAGGTTGGAGGTAATATAGCCCGCCGTTAAATTGATAGGGTTTCAGTTTTTTGTATTTGGGTGCTGTGTTATCGAGGATCTGAACTTCTATGCCATTATTGGCTGGATCTCCCTTACCGGTGTAATGAATCCCTAGGCCGTTGTTGCCGCCAGGAGGAAGTTTGAACTCAAACTCAAAGACGTAGTTGGTGTAGACCTTTTCCGTCATTAGGTTGCGGCCCTTCTTGCTGCACGTGATGACGCCGTTCTTGACCGAGTATCCTGCTCCTTTCCAGCCGGAAAGATCCTTGCCGTTGAAAAGAGTGGCTGGAGCTGCCGATAAAGAAAGTGACGAGAGGGCGAGGAGGAAAAATGGATATTTCATAGAAGTCATAGGCGGGGTGTCTCGATAAAGAACCAGAGAGTGAAGTGGATATACGCATCAGTCACTCCTCTTTTTCATCTTTTTTCAAAAAAGAAGAGGCCGGAACTTGCTAATCACTGAAGATCAGCTGACAGACCCCTAAGCCAAATATTGAAGTAATATTGAGTATCAGCTCGCCTCGTTGTAGTAAATCCCCATTTTTTTTCGCTACGGCCAAAATTAGCTTGTCAAACAAGGGTTCACCCTCTAGGAACCCGCCAGCCTTCGCCACGCCGCCTTAACAACTACGGGAAATTGAAGGACTTAGCTCATCCGAGCAACAAGAAGCGGCAGATTTCCCAAATACCCAGAGCCACCCTGAATTAAGGGAGGACAACTATAATATAATGATCAACGAACTGATTAACGAAATGGTAGACGCTGGCGTTCATTACGGACACCAGACCCGCAAGTGGAACCCAAAAATGAAGCCTTTCCTCATGAAGAATAAAGGCGGGATCTACATCATCGATCTTGAAAAGACCGTCACTTGCCTCGATAAAGCGGCAGCCTTCCTCGGTGAGCTCACTAGCAAAGACAAGAAGATCCTCTTCGTTGGTTGTAAGCGCCAAGCGCAAGACGCCGTGCAAGAAGCTGCTGAAGCCATTGGCCAGCACTACGTTAACCACCGTTGGTTGGGTGGCACACTCACCAACCTTTCCACCATCCGCCGCTCTGTTGAGCGTCTGAAGTATCTCGAAGACATCGAGAAGTCACCTGACTTCAAGAAAATGTCCAAAAAGGAACTCTCCGCCCTCGGTCGTGAGCGCAACAAACTTTTCCGTAACCTCCGTGGTGTGCGTGAAATGGAGAAGCTTCCAGCCGCCATGGTCATCGTCGACTCCGCACGTGAGACCATCGCCGTTGCCGAAGCTCGCCGCCTGAACATCCCCGTCATCGCCATCGTTGATAGTAATGCTGATCCAAGTGTGATCGACTACCCTATCCCCGGCAATGACGACGCAACACGCTCCATCCGTCTGCTCCTGCAGAACCTCGTGGACTCCGTGGCCACTGCTAAAGTCTCCGCAAGCAAAGAAGATTAATTATTTTAATTTCTTAGAAATAGGCTCTGGCGGCCCCAAGCCGCCAGCTCCCCCTATTTCCCAATCACTAATCACCAACAACTATTACCTACCATGGCAATTACCGCATCTGCAGTTAAAGAACTCCGCGATATCACCAGCGCAGGAATGATGGCTTGTAAAAAAGCTCTCACCGAAACGGACGGCGACGTCCAAGCCGCTGTGAAGCTTCTTCGCGAAAAAGGCATCGTCAAGTCCGCTGGTCGCTCCGACCGCGAAACTTCCGAAGGCATCATCACTACCCAAGTATCCGATTGCGGCTGCAAGGGAGTGCTTGTCGAGACCAACTGCGAAACTGACTTCGTCGCCAAAAACGAAAGCTTCCAAGCATTCGTCGCCGAAATCACCGAAACTGTCTTCAACTCTGACGTCACCGATCCTGAGGCCGCCACGGCGCTTCCTCTCGCTGACGGCACTGTGCAAGACGCACTCGGCGCTAAGTTCGCCCAACTGGGTGAAGTGATCAAGATCAAGCAGCTCATCCGCTACGAAGCCGAGTGCTGCGGTGGCGTTTCCAGCTACATTCACGCTGGCGCCAAAGTAGGTGTCATGCTTGAGATTGGAGCTGAAAAGAAAGAAACCGCGGGCACAGACGCCTTCAAAGCTCTTTCACGCGACATCTGCCTGCACATCGCAGCGACGAATCCTGCTGGACTTACTCGTGATGATATCGACTCTTCCACCATCGAAGAAGAGAACGACATCAACCGTAAGAAGCTCGAAGCCGCTGGTAAGCCTGCCCAGATCATCGAAAAGATCCTCGTTGGCCAGATCAACAAGTTCTTCTCCGAAGCCTGTCTCATCGACCAAGCCTTCGTCAAGGACCCTGACCTTTCCATCAAGCAGCTTCTCGCTGCCAAAGGCAAGGAACTCGGTGACACACTCAGCATCCGCCGCTTCGTTCGTTACAGCATCAGTGCGTAGCACTCACAGCGAGTAAAAATACTTCTCAAGCCCCGCCCTGCCCCGTGCACGGCGGGGCTTTTTTGATGCGTAGAGCGGCCGTCCCAGTCGCTTTGAACTCTTTCGGCGAAGCCTTGCTGCCCTATCCGACCATTATCCACTTGCCATGGAAAGAAGAGGAGATACTGATCGCGACATGCAATTTACCAACGTAACGGCGGAAGCAAAAGCGAATATCTATTTTGATGGAAAAGTAGTTTCCCATGGAATCACCCTTGAAGATGGCACCACAAAAACCTTCGGAGTGATTTTCTCCGGAGATTACCATTTTGACACCCAGGCCGCTGAGCGGATGGAGATCACCGATGGCAAGTGCTCGGTGACCTTGGATGGAAGTGATGTTTCCAATGAGTATTCCACTGGCGAGTATTTTGACATTGCCGCCAATGCTGGATTCACCATCGAGGTGACCGATGGCACTTGCCAGTATGTGTGCTCGTATCTCGAGTCGCGATGATAGCTATTTCTTCGCGTTATCGAGCCGAGGGTGACCGTTTTTGAGGTCTTCGCGTTTGATGCCCTTCCCTCGGTTCATCTTGTCCATGTGTTGGAATACGGCGACCATGCCGTGGATGGCGGAGAGGACATCGGCGGTGTGGCCAGTTTCGGAAATCGTGTGCATGTTCCGGATCGGGAAGCCGATCGAGGTGGCGGCGCAGTCGAATCCCGCCAGCGCGGCGGCCATGGCATCGGTTCCGGTATCCCGACCCGAAAAGTCCATTTGATAGGGGATGTCTTCTTTCTGGCAGACGGTCTCGATGATGTTATGCAGATACTCGCTGGTGATAGAGCCCTTGGTGATGGAAAATCCTTTACCCATGGCGAGGGGATTCATGCGTTTGGCTCCGATGCCGGGAGCTGCGTCGTAGTCGTGGTTGACATCGGATCCGATGAGGATATCGGGTTTGAACTCACCGGCGATGGCGGTGGCTCCGAAGCGGCCGATTTCTTCATGGGTAGCGATGGTGTATAAAATACGGATATTTTTGAGCTTCGACTTCGCGAGGATTTTGGCGATTTCCGTCACGACAAAGCAGCCGAGGCCATTGTCGAGGTAAGCGCCGTAAAAGGAATCATCAGAGAAGCCTCGCTTGATCGGCCGGTCGAGAATGATCGGGTCGCCAGCACGGATGCCGAGCTTTTCAATGCGCTCTTTGCATTTTTCTCCGTGCATTTGCAGTTCCAGATAGATCATCTCGGGCTTGAGTCCTTTTTCTCCTGTGCGCTGTGCAGGTGCGGAGAAGTGGATGGCGCCAAGTGCCTCGATGGTGCCGCCCTCGATCACTCGATAGTTGGCAGGCTTTTTCGGATCCTGGCAGAAGAGCTTCACTTCATGACCGATCAGTGTGCAGGGGAGAAAGGAATCGGTGTTGATCCAGATTTTTCCATCTTTATCAATCTTACGCACCTGCATCCGGATTTTATCGGCGTGGCCGATGATCATGACCGAGGTGCGGTCGTCCTCGCCCGGATGGGTATCGATGACGAGTCCTGCGTTGCCTTTGAACTGATGGATCGCCCAGGACTTGGGGATGAACTTTTCAAAGGCGGGTTTAAGAACGCCGTAGGACATGGCGGCTTCCAGGCCGATCGGGCTAGGTGCGGCGAGCACATCGCGCATAAATTCGAACTGGGCTTTGGGCATGGATTTCTTCCAAGCAGGGCGAGCGGAACGAGTGGATTTGGATTTCTGAGTCATGGTAAAAAGTATGTGAGGGAGTCTCTAATGGGGTGGCAGAGTTGTCCAACGAAAAGCTAGCGACCTTAGTCTTTCTGAAGGGTGACTTGTGTCAGATCTTACTTGGCTGATTAAAAAAATGCTTTATTGGCCGGTTTCTTGATGGTTATTTCTATCTGGCTTCCTAGACATGGAACCGATGCCTAAAGAAGCTGATAAGGACGGCCTCCATTTCTCATCATTTGTGATGTAGGCCACGTCATTGAGATCTATTCGGAATTCACCCGATCCAGCGGCACTTATCTTCGTTTCCCTGATCCTAAAAATCACCGGATCTATTCTCTCACCTCCACCATCGGCTCCGACCCCGAAGCCCTCGACCTCACCTTTGGCCGAGCCAATAAAAAACGCCGCGCCCTCAAAACAATTCCCCATCTTCAAATCATCGAGGGGCATTTCCGAACTCGAGGAACTATGGCGAAAGTCGTCAATCCTCCGCCTCCATTTATCAAAATATACAAAACCGAAGAAAAGGGATCGGATGTCAATCTGGGAGCACATCTTCTTCTTGACGCTTTCCAAGACCAATACGATGCTGCGATTGTTATTACAGGAGACTCGGATGTCCTCACCGACCAAACCGGAAACTTCACAAAACCGCCTTTCTGGTAAATTGATGATCATCGGAGCCCGACTGCCTATCTCTGATCAATCCAAACCCCAAGAAGATCATAGCGAACAAAGTAACGCTATTCCCAT
>CAYNNY010000158.1:0-7325 GCA_964398555.1 uncultured Verrucomicrobiales bacterium | reverse complement strand
CAGAATTTTTCAGAATTTTCTTAGCCTGCCACGTGAGGCTTCGCCTTTTACGTGGGGTTGATAATTCAATTGGTGTCCGCAAAATATGCGAAAAGACGCGAAGTTGATTATCGGTTGGGGTGCTTGATTTGGAGTTTAGAACTTAGAGTTTGGAGTTTAAATATTGGGGGGGATTAGCGCGTGGCTACTTTCCTGTTCACTTCGCGGGCGAGGACGAGTTCTTCATTGGCGGGGATGACGATGATTTTGACGGCTGAGTCGGCGGTGCTGATGATGGCTTCTTCGGCTTGGCAGGCGTTGTTCTTTTCGGGGTCGAGTGTGACGCCGAATCCTTCGAGTCCTGCGCAAATGGCTTCGCGGAGCCATGGGTTGTTTTCGCCGATGCCGGCGGTGAAGACGAGGGCGTCGAGGCCGCCGAGATCGAAGAGGTAGCTCGCGGCCCATTGGCGGGCGGAGTGCACTAGCATATCGAGCGCAAGTTGAGCGTCGCTGTTGCCGTCAGCGGCAGCTTTACGGACATCGCGGAGGTCATTGCTGACTCCTGATACTCCGAGCAGACCCGCTTGGGTGGTGAGTTGGGTTTCCGCTTCTTCCATGGAGATTCCCAGTGTTTTGATCGCAAAGGGAGTGGCTCCGGAGTCGAGATCGCCGACGCGGTTGTTTTGGGGTAATCCGCTCTGGGGTGAAAACCCCATGCTTGTTCCGATGGCGACACCGTTGAGGATGCCAGTAACGGAGCTGCTGCCACCGAGGTGGAAGGAGATCACGCGGACTGGGGTGCCAGAAACAGGTTGCGGGCCATTTTGATAGAGTCCGCGCACGACTTCGGCGACGTCATCGCGGCCGAGTAGTTCTGCTGAGCGTTCAGCCACAAATTTGTGACTAGCGCCGTGGAACCCGTAGCGTTGGATACCGGCCTCGTGCCATGCTTGGGGCACGGCGTAACGTGAGGCGGCTTTGGGGATCCACTGATAGAATGCCGTTTCAAACAGCGCGACGAGTCGGGCGGTTGGCAGGAGTTTCTGGAATAGTTTGATGCCTTCTGCGTAGGGCGGGTTGTGAGCTGGGGCCACTTCACGGAAGCCTTCCAGCGCAGCGATCACTTTTTCATCCGCCTCAACACAGCCGCTGAGATTTTTGCCTAGCACAGTTTTAAAGCCCACAGCATCGATGTCTTCGATGCTGTGGAGGTGGCCTTGCTCGATGAGGGTGGTGAGCGCCTCATTGATCACTTCCGAATAATTCGTTACACGCTCAAACCCGCCAGAGGCAAGCACGCGCTCATTCTCGCCGTCTATTTGATAGAGACGGTATTTAAATGAGGTTGAGCCCAAGTTGGCGATAAGGATGTGCATGGGAAATTACGGATTGCAGATTGCGGATTGCGGATTTGAAATCACTTAATCCATGGGCCGAGTTGGCCGAGTTCTTCGTGAGGGCGGGGGATGACGAGGACGGAGTTGACTTCGCCAACTTGCGCTGCGGCTTCTGCTCCTGCGTCGATGCCTGCTTTGATAGCGGCAACGTCACCGGTGAAGAATCCACAGACGAGTCCTGATCCGATTTTGTCCCAGCCGGTCATGGTGATGTCGGCAGCCTTGATTGCGGCGTCCGATGCTTCGATCAGAGCGGTGAGGCCCTTGGTTTCGATCATTCCGAGTGCTTGTTTAGCCATAATTTTATGAGTAGTTAGTAGTTGGTAGTTGGTAATTAGTAGAGGAGGGCGAGTGTTGAGTGGGGATGTAGTATGCTAACTACTATCTGCTCGTTACTCGCTACTTTGATTTAGATATCAAACTGCTTGAGGAGTTCAGGAGCAGGACGTGCGATGACGTGTGCGCTGACGAGTTCTCCTACGCGTCCGGCGGCCTCGGCTCCGGCGTCGATGGCTGCTTTAACGCTGCCGACGTCACCTTGGATGAGGACGGTGAGGAATCCTGCACCGATTTGGACTTGTTTGACAATTTCTACATCGGCGGCTTTGGACATGGCATCAGCTGCCTCGACGCTACCGACGTAGCCTTTTGTTTCGATCATTCCTAGGGCTTTGTTCATAGTATTAGTTTGGTTGTGGTTGATTGTGGTGGTTATTTAATAAGTTCGCAAAAAGTATCGGGTTTGAGTCCGCAGGCGTTACCTTCATCGGTATCGATGTGGGCCTCGAGGTTGAAGCTTTCGTCTACGCGGACAACGATGTTGTTGAAGGTGGCTGAACACTCGCTGTGGACTTTCATCTTCATGGTGTCGAGGTGTTTAACGCCGTAGAATGCGGCATCGGTGGGGTGCATGTGGACGTGGGGTTGGGCTCGGATGACGCCTTCGTCCATTTTAAAGTATCCGTTGGGTCCCATTAGCATGCAGCCGGGGGTTCCTACGACATCACCGGACATCTTGATGGGGATATCGAATCCCAGCGAAATGGCATCGGTGAAAGCTAGTTCGACCTGGTTGAGCTCACGGCAGGGTCCGAGGATGCGGAGATTGGAGATCACTCGACTGCGTGGGCCGATCAGAGTGACGGATTCTTTGGCGGCATAGGCTCCTTTTTGATAAAGCGATTTGTTCGGAGTAAGCTGATGGCCGGGGCCGAAGAGTGCTTCGACAGCTTCTTGGGTCAGGTGGCAGTGGCGGGCACTGATATTGACGACGAATCCGTTCGGCGCTTTGGCTTGAGCCGGAAGGGGAAGGCCCATTTCCTGGTAAACTTGTTCGCGCACCATGTGTTCTACGACGGCGCGGGGTGTGTTGTTGCTCTGGGGTGCGGACATTATGAAATTGTGGATGACGAAGCAGATTTCTCAGCTTTTGATTGACAAGTCAACGCAAAACGAAGAATTTCCTAAAAAAACAAACCGATACAAAGAATTTACGTGTAATTATTATGTTAGCTGCAGAACGCCACCGCCAGATATTAAAAATCCTTTCCAAGGAAGGTTCCCTGAAGACCAAGGACATTGCTTCGAGCTTGAGTGTAACGGATGAAACCATCCGCAAGGACTTTGAGTTGTTGGAAAAGCAAGGGTTTGTGGTGCGGACGCATGGTGGCGTAATTCCTCCCAAACGTGCGATTCGGGAGCTTTCTCTGACTGAGCGGCAGCTGATTAACCGTGATGAAAAAAACGAGATTGCCAAGGCGGCGGCTCAGAGGATTCAGCCAAATGAGACTATTTTTATTGATGCGAGCTCTACTTCGTTATCGATCACGCCGTATTTACCTGATTTTCCTCTCACCGTGGTGACCAACTCGCATGATGTGGTGTCGGCGCTGGGCGGGATTAATCACATTGACTTGATTTGCACGGGTGGTCTGTATGAGGCCAGATCTCATTCCTTTATAGGCCTGGCGGCGGAGAAAACATTGCACCGTTATAATATCCACAGGATGTTTTTTTCGGGGAACGGTCTTGATTTAAAGAGGGGGATCAGTGAGGGTAATTCCAGACAGGCCGCGTTTAAAGAGCATGTGATTGCGGCGGCGGAAGATGTTTGCTTTTTGGCAGACGCCTCGAAGATCGGGCACTGTTCCTCCTTCTTTTTTGCCAAGTGCAGCGACCTCACTACCTTGATTACGAGTAAGAAGGCCGATCCTAGTATTTTAGAATCTCTGAGAAATATGGGAGTGGAGGTGGTCTCAGCTTGATATCCTAATTTAAAAACCCCAAATAAAACCAACTAAAAAATCTATGCAGGTATATCTCGCCATTGATCTAGGAGCCGGCTCGGGCCGTGTTGTCGCAGGGAAGTATGATGGAGCTACGTTGGAGCTCGAGGAGGTGCACCGTTTTTCCAATGCCGGAGTGGATATCAATGGTGGAAGCTACTGGAATACCATCGGTCTTTTTGAGTCGATTCTTGAAGGAGTTCGTAAAGCAGTGGAGACATACGGCCATGCCATTGTCTCGATGGCTGCTGACACTTGGGGTTGTGATCATGCGATGCTCGATGCGCAGGGGAATCTTTTGGGCGGGCATCATCAATACCGTGATCCGAGGAGTGAAGGCATGCAAGAGGCTTTGGAAGAGCGCATGCCGATGGCTGAAATTTACGCGCACACTGGAATTCAACCTGCCTTTTTTAATTCCAGTCTGCATTTGCTGGCTGAAAAAATCAAAGGGAACGAGGGGATGGCCATCGCTGATCGGCTTCTCTTTACTCCGGACCTTCTCGCTTACTGGCTGAGTGGAGTGCAGGCAAATGAGCGCACCATTACCAGCACGAGTCAGCTGTATAATCCCAACAAGCGCGATTGGGCGTGGGAGGTGATCGATGCTCTGGAGCTTCCCCGCAAGATGTTTGGGGATATTGTATCGTCTGGCACGGTCCTTGGTCCGATTACTGATGCGGTGGCTGAAAAAACCGGGGCGTCCAAAGATGTCAAAGTGGTAGCGTCGGCGGGGCATGATACAGCTTGTGCTGTGGCGGGGTTGCCTATGAAGCGTGGTGGGTTGTGGCTGTCGTCAGGCACTTGGTCCATTCTCGGTGTGGAATCCGAAGTTCCGGTTGCGACGCCGGAGGCATTGGCCGCAGGCATCTCCAATGAAGGGGGGGTGAGCAAAACGACTCGGCTTTTACACAACGTTTCAGGTCTTTGGATTATTCAAGAAAGTCAACGCTACTGGGCGGAGAAGGGAGAGGAGATGAGCTACGCTGAGCTGGCGCGTCTCGCCGAGGAGGCCCAGTCGTTCACCGCCTTTATTGACCCGAACGATCCGAGCTTTGCTGCGCCGGGCAACATGCCTGAAAAAATACAGGAGTATTGCCGTAAAACGGGTCAAGAGGTGCCGGAGAGCAAAGGGAGGATCCTGCGAATTGCCACGGAAAGTCTGGCTTTAAAATATCGTCAGGTGGTGGAGATGCTAGAGAAGGTAACAGGGGGAGGTTTTGATCAACTCCATGCAGGGGGTGGGGGGGTCCAAAATGAAATGCTGATGCAAGCCGCCGCTAACGCCATAGGGATTCCCGTGGTTGCCGGTCCTGTGGAAGCGACGTCTTGCGGCAACATTATCACTCAGATGGTCGCCATGGGAGAAATTCCAGATATCACAGCCGGCCGTGCAATTGTAGAGCATTCCATGGAAACAAAAATATTTACTCCTCAAAATCAAGAAGCGTGGAATGATGCTTATGAGAGGTTTATTAAGTTGTAGGACTGGATTAGTTATTAGTTATTTGGCAAGTCCACAACCCAAGAAAATTCTGTTAATTCTGTCTAGCACCGCAGGCAACATCCCAAGCACATCAAAATATCCGCTATGCTCCGCACCACGCGAGGCAAGCCTCACTAACCCACAAAGCGGAGGCAAGCCATCCGCACTCCACCCCAGAAAAAAATTCGCCAGATCCGCAAGATTCGCGGTGAAAAAACGATCATCCCAAGTCCTAATCAACCAGTCAACCCATTAACTAATCAACCAAATCATGAAAACCGTATTCAATAAAGAAAACATGCCTAAAATCGGCATTCGCCCAACCATCGATGGCCGTCTCGGCGGTGTCCGCGAGTCACTCGAAGAGCAAACGATGAACCAAGCCAAGGCAACAGCTGCCTTTATATCTGAAAACCTGAAATACCCTGACGGCTCACCTGTCGAGTGTGTGATCTCGGATACGTGTATCGGAGGAGTCGCTGAAACCGCTGCCTGTGCTGATAAATTTAAACGTGAAAACGTGGGTGTTTCCCTCACCGTGACGCCTTGCTGGTGTTATGGATCCGAGACGATGGACATGGACCCTCATACGCCAAAGGCAGTGTGGGGATTTAATGGCACCGAACGTCCTGGCGCGGTTTACCTCGCTGCCGCCCTTGCCGGTCACACTCAAAAAGGGCTTCCGGCCTTTGGTATTTATGGCCGCGATGTGATGGAGTCCTCCGATACCTCCATCCCTGACGATGTGGCTCATAAAATCCTGAGCTTCTGCAAAGCGGGTATCTCTGTTGCGCTGATGCGTGGCAAATCCTACCTCTCGCTCGGTGGCACCTCAATGGGGATTGCCGGCTCCGTGGTGGATCCCGATTTTTTCCAAGACTACCTCGGCATGCGTGTGGAGGCCGTGGATATGACCGAGCTTGCCCGCCGATTTGAGCGTGGTATTTATGACCCTGAGGAATATGAAAAAGCCTTTGCATGGGTGAAAGAAAACTGCCCCGAAGGCAAAGACTACAACTCTCCTGAAACTACACGTTCGCGTGAAACTCTCGATAAAGAGTGGGAAACATCCGTCAAAATGGCACTCATCACCCGCGACCTCATGGTGGGCAACGATCGCCTTGCCGAGCTGGGCTACGGCGAAGAAGCCCACGGGCGCAATGCGATTTGCGGTGGATTCCAAGGTCAGCGGCAGTGGACGGACCATTACCCGAATGGCGACTTCATGGAGGCGATGTTAACGACGTCATTCGACTGGAATGGCAAGCGTGCTCCCTATCAGTTTGCCACAGAAAATGACGCCCTCAACGCCGTGACCATGCTCTTTGGTCACTTGCTCACTAACACGGCTCAGATTTTCGCGGACCTCCGCACTTACTGGTCGCCCGATGCTGTGAAGCGTGTTTCCGGTCATGAGTTGACAGGTGCAGCTTCGAGCGGATTACTTCACTTGATCAACTCCGGTCCGGCCGCTCTCGATGGCACGGGACAGATGACGAAGGATGGTAAGCCTGCGATGAAGCCGCATTGGGAAATTACCGATGAGGAAGTGCAAGCTTGTCTCGATGCCACCACATGGCATCCGTCGATCACCGAGTATTTCCCAGGAGGTGGCATGAGCACTCGCTACGCTACCAAGGGGGGGATGCCTGCCACCATCGCGCGCCTCAACCTTGTGAAAGGACTCGGGCCAGCACTTCAGATTGCTGAAGGTGTGACCGTTGAGCTTCCCGAGGATGTGCATAATACGCTCGATGACCGCACCAACCCATCTTGGCCAACAACGTGGTTCTGCCCAACTCTCACGGGAGAAGGTGCCTTTGCCGATACGTATTCCGTGATGAATAACTGGGGAGCTAACCACTGTGTGATGAGCTACGGTCTCATTGGTGCCGACCTGATCACCTTGGCGTCAATGCTTCGTATTCCGGTTTACATGCACAACGTCAGTGGAGATCGTATCTTCCGTCCCTCATCTTGGGCGGCTCACGGCACCGCCGACCTTGAAGGTGGCGACTTCCGCGCCTGCCAGAACTACGGGCCGGTTTACGGGTAAAAAACAAGGCTGTAGCCCTTCGTTCAAAACAAAAGGCACCTCACATGAGGTGTCTTTTTTGTTGGCTGGTATTGCCTATCGCAGATCAGCCCAACGAGTAGGCATGAACTGACGCACGACAG
>CAYNNY010000157.1:0-7442 GCA_964398555.1 uncultured Verrucomicrobiales bacterium | reverse complement strand
CTTGGGATGATGCCTGCGGCGCTGGATAGGGTTAACGGGATTTTTATTGGCTTGGGTTGATGGGGCGCTCATCAATTAATTATTCCGCTGGGGCCGAAAGATGGAGCGGAGGATGGAGAGGAAAATGAGGGCGATCATCGCGGGGATCGCGAGGAGGATGACGAGGATGACGATCAGAATAACGAGTGGCACGATAACCCATTTCCCCCAGCTTTTACTGCGGATAAAGAGAAACCCCTGGGTTGTATTTAGGGTGAGGCGGGCTTTCCATCCGAGTCCTGAAGTTAGATCGGGGAAGGGTTGATCTGAGTTGGCTGATGTTTTGGTGGGGTCGGCTGACTTCCGGGTGCTCGTTGAGTGATCCTCCCCGCTTTCGGCAGGGAGGATTTCGTCAATTTTAATGGTTTTTGGTTCGGGCATTTTGGGTGCCTATCGTGGATTATGCCTGATGCAGCGGTTTGTCGGTTTTGGCATCGATGATGGCGAAGTGCTCGCGGTGCAGCGATGGATCCGTGCGGAAGGTGAGGCGGCCGCTGTGGCCGCGCTCGAGCTCGGCAAAGAGGTTGGAGTCTTCTTTTTTGAAGCGGTTGAGCACCTCGGTGTTGACGACGATGATGAGGTCGCCAAGTTGGCCTTCGCCACGCAGAATAACGGTGTTTAGGGCGCGTTGAATTTCCACACTCATGGTCATGGTTGTTTTGACCCGACCGCGGCCGTGACAGTATGGGCATGGCTCAAGCAGGCTATCGCGGAGTGATTCGTGGAGGCGCTGACGCGTCATTTCCATGAGACCAATCGAGGAAATTTGCAGCGTTTGAGTTTTGGCTTTGTCGCGCTTCAGACGCTCGCGCATGGCGCGGTAAACAGCCTGTTGGTCACGGCGGTGACGCATGTCGATGAAGTCAACGACGACGAGTCCGCCGATGTTGCGGAGCCGGAGTTGACGGGCGACTTCTTCGGCGGCTTCGATGTTGGTTTCGAGTAGCATTTTCTCGACGTTTTTAGAGCCTTTGTTGCGTCCGGTGTTGACGTCCACGGTGATCATGGCCTCGGTTTCATCGATGACGAGGTAGCCTCCGCATCTGAGCCAGACTTGGCGCTGGAAGGCTTCGTCGATTTGTTTCTGGATGCCAATTTTTTCGAAAATCGAGCGACGGGTTGGGTAGTATTTGATCCGGCGTTTGGCACGGCGGGAGATACGACCTGCGATCTCGCGCATGTCTTCGGTGGTTTGTTCGTTGTCGCAGAGCACCTGGCCGAGGTTGTCGGTGAGGAAGCTGCGCACGCTGCGCTCGATGAGGTCGGGCTCACGGAAGACGCAGAGTGGTGGTGGGTTGTTGTCGCGTTTGTCTTCTACGGCATACCATTGCTCGAGCAGCATGGCGAGATCGCGGACGAAGTGGCGGGCGCGCTGGCCTTGGCCGACGGTGCGCATGATGATGCCCATGCCCTCGGGGACTTGGAGTTTTTGCATGATCCGGCGGAGGCGTTGGCGTTCTTTGGGATCGTCAACTTTACGGGAAATACCAAATTGGTCAGAGTAGGGCATGAGGACGAGGTAGCGACCGGCCAATGAGATATTGGTTGTAACGCGTGGTCCTTTGTTGCCGATGGGTCCTTTAGAGACCTGAATCATAATTTCAGCGCCTTGGGGGTAGATGCTCGGGATGTCTTTGGAGCTGATACGCTTTTGCTTTTTCTTCTTTTTACCTTCGCGCTGAATTTCTTCCAGTCCGCCATCGAGGGCGGCTGGGATGGCATCCCAGAAGTGGAGGAAGGCATTTTTATCGAGTCCGATGTCCACGAACATGGCTTTGAGGCCGGGTTCGATATTTTTGACGGTGCCTTTGAAGATGCCGCCGACGATGTTGAGGTCGCCTTCGCGTTCGAGGTTATATTCTTCCAGCGAGCCGTCCTCGACGAGGGCGACGCGACGTTCGAGTTTTTCGGCGTTGATGATGAGTGAGGTTCCTTCGAGGCCTTTTTGAGTGTTCATGCCGAGGGCATTTTTGATTTTTTTGATCATGATAAATTGGTATTGGTTATTGGAAAATTGGTTATTGGGAAATTGAAAATTGGAAATTGGGTTGTGCGGCTCTGGTGAGCCGGAGGGGAGGGGTTATTCTTCGACGATGATGGCTCTTGGAATTCTGGAGCCGGCAGCGTCAGGTTTTTGGTTGATTGTTGGTTTGGGTATGTGAGGGGCTGGGGTTATTAAGAGGGGTTGGGTATTGGGTATTTCAGAAATTTCGTTACCGGTTTCTCCGGCGTTGTCATCTTCAGATTGGGCGAGTTGTTCGTAGGCGATATCGATGAAATCGTCTTCTTCGGAAAGGGTGACTTCTTCGCGGACGTCGAAGTCGCCCTGGGATTCTGTCATTCTTACGAGAGGTAATTTGATGCCGTCTTCTTTGGCAAAGAGTCCGCGGAGGATGAGGTGAACGAGTGGTCCTGCTACGGTGCCGCCGTGTTCGCCTCGGTGGACGGCGACGACCACTACATAGCGAGGGTTGTCTTTGGGGGCGAAAGCGACTGTCCAGGCATCGTGTGCGACGAGTCCCATATCGACGGTTTGGGCGGTGCCGGTTTTAGCGCAAACGTCACGATCTTTCACCGAGGCTCGGCGGGCAGTGCCCCCGATTTTATTGGCGGCCATCCACATGCCTTGACGGATGTGTTCGAGAGCTTCGGGTGGCAGTCCTTCTTTGATGAGGTCGACTTTGAGTTTAGGGGTATTGCGGACGAGAGTCCCTTGGTGAGGGTGGACGACTTGTTTGACGATGCGAGGTTTGTAAAATTTGCCGCCGTTGGCGATGGCCGAGACGATGGCGGCCATTTGGAGCGGGGAGGTAGCGCAGTCGCTCTGGCCAATGGCCATCATGCCGGTGATCGATGGGGTGACTGATTTCCCAGGCCGGAGCACTTGGCGCCAGTGGTGGTTACCCGGGATGATGCCGGGGGATTCCGACGGGAGTTCGACTCCGGTTTTTTGTCCGAGATTGAGAAGTTCATAGCCGCTGACCATTTTTTCACTGCCCAGTTCATTGGCGATTTTCATGAAATAGACATTGCATGAGCGTTGGACTGATTCCTCGATTCCGAGTGTGCCGTGGCCTGCATGTTTCCAGCATTTAATTCGAATGCTGCCGTAGGCGACGTAGCCTGGGCAGAATTCTGTATCCGCTGAGTGGCCGTGGATGGCTGCGGTGATGGCGGTGGGGAGTTTGAAGGTGGAGCCGGGCGTAAAGTTGTTAATGGCTTTGTTGACCAGTGGGTGCGCTTTGTTGGTGTTGTAGTTTTTCCACGCATCGGAGTCGATACTGGGGACAAAGAAGCCTGGGGTGAAATCGGGCACCGATGCCATGGCGAGAATTTCTCCTGTATTGGGGTCCATCACGACGGCTGCGGCGCGGCCGACGTGGCGCAGGGCGTTTTCTACGAGACACTGGACCCGGGCATCAATGGTGAGTTCGACTCGTGAGCCGACATCGGGTTTTCTGCGGTCGGTTTCGCGGATGACCTTGCCTTTTTCATTTTTGAGTAAGGTGCGTGTGCCTTCGGCTCCGGTGAGATAGCGGTTCATCGTGGCCTCCACTCCGGCGATGCCTTTGCTGTCGCCTGTGTAGTGTTTAAATTTACGTTTTTCCTCTGGGGTGATGGCACCTTTTTCCCACTGCTTGACGTAGCCGAGAATGTGAGAGGCCAGCGAGCCGTAGGGGTATTTGCGGCGTGGTCGCACGCGGACTTCGACGCCGGGAAGCTCGAGGTTGTGCTCGGCGAAATAGGCAAATTGATCGTAGGTCAGGTCGTCACGGAAGGTGAAGGGGACCATGCCGCCGTGGGTGATGTAGTGGGTGTCCAGCGCACTGGCACGGTATTTTTTATCGAGCCCGTGAAGGGCGAGTCGCGGACGCACCCAGTCGTTAACAATGACGTGGGTTTTGATTTTGCGGAAGTCTTTGACGGCGTCTTTCCCCTGACTTTCGATCAGGTAGCGTTTGTAGTCGCTGCGGATTTCATCGAGGTTGAAGACAACTTCGTAGTTTCGTTGGTTTTTGGCGAGGATGACTTTGCCAGTGCGATCCGTGATGTCACCCCGGATGCCTGGCTCGCGGATGGTGACGGTGTAGTCTGAGGGGACTTGCTTGCGGAAGTAGTCGCGCTCGGTGATCTGATACTCGTAGAGACGCGACAGCAGCGTACCGAACCCGACGAGGATAAGGGCGGTAAGCAGGTATAGTCTGAAGCGATAGCGAGGTTCCATGGTGGTGGGTGAGTGATTCGGTGATTGAATCACAAAGTCACGGAGTAGGAGGGAGGTGGGTGAGTCGGGATTCTCGTTTGAGTCCTTGGTATTGGATGGTGTGGTCACAGGCCTCCGCAATGTGAGTGAGGAGCCAGAAGATGATGGGGGAAAAGAGCATGGTGAGTGCGCTGGTGAGATAGATACGGTAGAGGGCGTTGGCCGGGAAAGTGAAGTCTCCGCGGACGAAGTTGATTAAAAGATACTCGGCGATGAGGTAAAGCAAAATGGCGATACCTGTCAGTATCGAAGAAAGGTGCCATTTTCCTTTTCTGAAAAGTGGCTGGATTCCCTGCATGAGGAAGCCCATCAGTCCGTAGAGGACGATGCTGTAGCCAAAGTGGATCGACTCCACGGGATTCGGGTAATTTTCCAGATCGCCGCCGTGTGGGCCAAGGCTGTGCTGGGCATCCCAGAGAAATCCGCAAAGGAAGGCGAGTCCCAGCATGGTAGGGATCTCTACGGTTACCGAAGAGCAGAGGAAAACCAGCGGGAAGATCAGCACCCTAGCGCCATAGAGTCCACCGATCGCCGGCAAGAACTGCTGAAACATGCAGGCCGCGAGGATAAGTAGGATAATGCTGATGGTGTATTTGATCACTTCTGATGTCAGATTAGCGGGGAGACTCCGGGGAGTTTGGGATTTTTACAAACACTGTGTGTAGTGCTGCAATATCCACCGCTGGCTTGACAAGAGCTTCTCCATACAAGGGTCCGGATTCGAACGACTTGATGGTTCCTAGAAGGATGTCTGGCGGAAAGAGGCCTCCCCGGCCTGTGGTAAATACCAGCTTTCCGGGTTTGATTTTGGCGTCTTTCGACAGGAAGCTGAGTCGGAGCGCAGGTGCGTTTCCGGCTTGGCCTCGTTGTCCGCTTAATATCCCGACTTCCGGTGTGCCGTCGATTTTGGCCGACACTTGGCATTTTTCATCGGTAATGAGGATAACGGTGGATGTGTTTTCAGATGGGGCATCGATTTTCCCTACCAGTCCCTCCGGAGAGAGGACCGGGAGTTGAACGCCGATGCCTTGGGCTTCGCCACGGTTGATGGTGACAGTTTGCCACCAGGTGGAAGGCTGGCGGCGGATGATTTTGGCGGCTAAAACGTGGAAGGGGGCTTCTTGCTGGAATTTGAGCGCCTGGCTGAGGCGTGCATTTTCCGCTTCGATTTTTCGAAGTTGTCCGACTTCCATCCGTTTCTTATCAAGTTCTTCTTTGGCTAGTTCGTAGCGGATTTTCCAAGCTTCCGAGTGTTCGGCTTCGTTGAGAAATTCGCTGGCCTTGGTTTCGAGATTGGTGCCGCCTTTGAGGAAGGGGCTGATCGCGATATAGTAGCTCTTCTGGATCTGGCGCACTGACGACTCACTACGCGTGAGTGCCCAAACGGCACCCGCGAGAAACAGCAGTAGAGCTATCAGGTTTTGCGGCTTCATGATCCAGTTTGGGGGTAATCAAAGCTTCTATCGAGATTGGACGCTGGTCACGCGCCGTAGGACGGAGATCTCAGAGAGAACCTTGCCTGTGCCTTCGGCAACAGCGCTGAGCGGGTCTTCGGCGACGTGAACCGGGAGGCCGGTTTCTTCGTGCAGAAGTTTATCGAGGCCACGCAGCAGGGCTCCTCCGCCAGCGAGCATGATGCCTCGGTCGACAAGGTCGGCTGCGAGCTCAGGTGGGCAGCGCTCTAGGGTGGTGCGCACGGTATCAACGATTGTGGCGAGGGGGATCGCCATGGCTTCCCTAACTTCCATTGAGTTGATGGTGATGGTTTTGGGGAGTCCCGCCACGAGATCGCGGCCTTTGACTTCCATGCTGATTTCCTTGGGTAGTGGTGTGGCTGAACCGAGGCGAATTTTGATTTCTTCTGCCGTGCGTTCACCGATGAGTAAGTTGTAGGCGCGTTTCATGTATTGAATGATCGATTCATCCATTTTGTCGCCAGCGGTTTTCTCACTGCGGCTGTAAACGATGCCTGAGAGGGAGATGAGAGCCACTTCGGTGGTGCCTCCTCCTATATCGACGATCATGTTTCCGCCAGCATCGAGCACGGGAAGTCCGACTCCAATGGCTGCGGCCATGGGTTCTTCGATGAGGAAAATTTCGCGGGCACCTGCTTCTTCGGCGGACTCGCGCACGGCACGACGTTCTACCTCGGTGATGCCAGATGGGACGGCGATGACGACACGTGGATTGGAGCGGCGGCGACCGTTGTTGACCTTGGTGATGAAGTAGCGAAGCATGGCTGCGGCTACGTCGAAGTCGGCAATCACGCCGTCTTTGAGTGGACGGATGGCGACGATGTTGCCGGGCGTCCGTCCGAGCATCCGCTTGGCGTCGTCTCCTACGGCCAGCACTTCATTGGTGCCGGAGTGAATGGCGACCACCGAGGGTTCCCTGAGGACAATGCCCTGCCCCTTGACAGTCACCAAGGTGTTGGCTGTGCCTAGATCGATGCCGATGTCATGGGCTTTGAGGGAAAAAAATTTTGAAAACATGTTCGATGAAAAAGAGATAATGGCTGAAAATGGGTTGGAAAGTGAATGTCGATGTGAGGCAGTTGTCAGCAGGTAGGCAAGATCGTTATGACCTTTACGAGGCGCTGATAATCAGAGAGATACGTTTTTGCATAAAAATGCATAGGCCTCTGCGTCGCAAGGCGCGCGACTATTAGGTGCTAAGTCGGTAAGGTCAAGAGGAGAATGATGAATCAGAGGGTGATGAAAATTGTAATAGAGGCGTTGGTTCTTGTTTTTTGTAAAAGTCATTATTTTTGATTATTTTTGGTTATTTTTGGTCATGGTGTGATGTCTTCGGCGGCTGGTGAAATAAGCGGTTCTTGGTCTTAATTGCTTGATGTGAAGAGGTTAGGTGTGAGCTTTGTGTTTGACAATCGACGGGAGAGTAGCCTAGGATAGTGATCCTTCCCCCCCCTGGATAGTATTTTAAATGATCTGATGGGAACCACCCTTACATACACCATGCTGGCAGTTGCTCTGTCAGCTTGTTTCAGCGGAGCCGTTCATGCATGGACTCCTGGCGTTGGCAATGAATCCGCTACTTCTGGATTCACTGTCGATAGGCAGTCGCGTATGGATGTTGTTTCGTTTTGGCATGCCGTTTATCAAGAATCCGAAGGTTATGA
>CAYNNY010000156.1:0-7452 GCA_964398555.1 uncultured Verrucomicrobiales bacterium | reverse complement strand
AAGCATTGTGCCGCAAATGGTTTTAAATTAAACGGAGACACCTTCGACAACACACAGGTTACCTTTCCTGAGCTTCTCCAAAAAGCAGGGTATGAAACAGTTCTGTTTGGAAAATGGCATTTGGTTTCTGAACCAAAGGGGTTTGATTTTTACAGTGTTCTTCCAGGACAGGGTGGCTTTTTCAATTTCAAATTAAAAGAAAAAGGAAAAAAGTGGAAAAATGGAAAAAAAGGCGGCGTTTTGCAGAAAGGCTATTTTACCGAAGTTATTACCGATAAAGCTATCGATTGGCTAAAAAACAGGAAGAGCCATCAACCTTTCTGTTTGATGTTGCACCATAAAGCCCCCCACACCCCACATCATTATCCCGAAAAATATAAAAATCAATATACCGAAGATTTACCATTGCCCGAAACATTTAACGACAGTTTTGAAGGTAAAAACAAAAGGTTACTTAATGGGGTCTGTGGATTTTCCAAGTTAGAGCATATTATTCCTGCACACATTTTAGAAGCCGCCCCCAAAGGCCTCACTCCTGAGGAACACAAATACTGGGCATACCAGGCGTTCTTTAAAGGCTATTTGAGATTGGTGGCTGCACTCGACGACAATATCGGGCGTTTGCTTGATTATATCGATGAATCGGGACTTTCGAAGAATACCGTGATTGTTTATACCGCAGACAATGGTTTCTTTTTAGGAGACCATGGGCTTTTTAATAAGATGTGGATGTATGAACCCTCCATGCGTTTACCATTGCTGGTGCGTTACCCGAAAGAAATAAAACCAGGGAAGGTTAACCATCAATTGGTTTCAATCCTTGATTTCGCGCCAACCTTTTTAGATTATGCTCATGGGTCAATTCCCGAGGAACTTCATGGAGTCAGCATTCGTCCACTTCTAAAAGGAGCGAACCCGAAAGATTGGCGCACCTCAGTTTATTACCATTACTACGGACAATATGGAGTTCCGGCACACCGTGGTGTCAGAACGAAAAACAATAAATTAATCCATTTTTATAAAGCGACAGAAAATCCAGAATGGGAATTATACAATCTGCGAAACGATCATCATGAAATGAAAAATATTTATAACCACCCAGAATATGCACAGGAGATGAAAAAATTAAAAAAGGAACTTAAGCAATTAAGGACTAGGTTTGAAGTCCATTAGAACAGACACCCTATTTTTTTTATTACCGCGACCCTAAAAAGAATCTTAAGGGGCATATTTGGCACTTAGGTAATTATTAACCTGAGTGATCTCGGCATCGCTCAAGGTTCGATTGTAGATAAGAACCTCAGCGATATCGGCATTGAGATTGCTACTTAACTGTACCTTACCCATAGATAAACCGTTACCACTGCTTCCGGTGACGACAGATGAATCATTGAGCATCAAGCTCACATCATTCCCACCCGTCTTTCCTGAAACAACCGTAAATAGGTTCAAGTCCGTGGTAGTAACAGGGATGGATGAAGGGATACCTCCACCTGCCCCTACGCGGGTTGCCCAATTGTCAGTAGTTCTACTTGAGGCAATACGCAATCGGTCATTGGTAGCACCGGTTTGCGAAAACATAAAATACCTTTGCGCGTTGGTGTAACTAAGAACTTTTCCAACCAGAAATAACGTGACGTTATCCGTATCCGGTAGACCCGTAGCATTAAGAGAAGTATCACTTAATGTTCCAGCAGTGGTAAAGCGCACAGCGGCGTGACCATTGGAAAAATCTGTATGATATGTAGCACCGGAGCCAGTCAACACATTGGAGCTTACCTGATCTGTCCAAGACGGCACAGCCGCACCATCAGATAGAGCCAGCTCGTCTGCAATCAGCTGAAAGTAGAGCCCGTTGGTCACCGGAGTTGTGGAGAGGCTCTCCCCGTAGCTCGTGACCAGCGCGTTGGATAGTGTATTCATCAGGCTGTCATTTTCGTCAGTGACAGTATCGGCGGGCAAGGTGACAAGAACATCCCCGTATGCGGTAGGTGTGATGATTACCGTGTAATCAGCACCACTCCCAGATACAACGGAGGCTATACCGTTTGTCACGGTAAAGTCGCTTGCTGACAACCCCGTCACCGATTCACTGAAGGTGACATCCACCGTGTAGGGTGCCGCCACGGAAAAGGCACCAGAAAGCGATACAGATGGCGCGACGGGTGGCAGAGGTCCCGCCGTGCGATAGACTCTGAAAAATCTTCTTGGTTCGAGCACATTCAAGTGGTGTGTGTAGTCACCCACACCATTCCCAGCAAAGGTATTTCCGAAATTCACCCAAGTTTGAAGATCTGAGGATTCCATAATCTGATAAGTGGCACCAGAGAGGTTTTCGTGGGTAAGATCAAAGGAACCACTTCCTGCATTCCCATGATTGATCACCGCTGGCACAGAAGGCTGAGCGGCCTCGATGTCGGTAATCGCAAAGCTCCCCCCCTCGTTATCCTCATAATGAGCCCGTAGTTCCAATAGCCGCGTTTTCAAAGCGACAACGATGTTGTGGGTTCTTGGGTTGGTATTAAACGACCAGTACCGGTCCTCCACTTCGGTGGGATCGGATTGAAGGTCGAACATCTCCCATACGTTTTTTTTGTAGAAATAGATTAACTTGTAGCGATCGGTTCGCACTCCATAATGCGGGGGGGCGGCGGCGGAATAGCTGTCATTTTGAGAATAATGATAGTAAAGGGCATCACGCCATAAAATGGAATCTTCGCCGGGGGACTGCTCCATCAATGTAAGGAAACTCAACCCTTGCATCGGCTTGTCCGCAGGGATGCCGACCCCAGCAGCTTCGAGCAGGGATGGGGCGTAGTCGATATTCTGAACAAGACCATCAACCTTCGAACCGGGGGTAATCTTCGTATTCGCCTTCCACTGCATGATAAGTGGGTTAGAAAATGACTCCTCATACATCATTCTCTTTTCATAATATCCGTGTTCACCCAAGAAATAACCCTGATCAGAGGAGTAGATAACGATGGTGTTATCATCGAGGTTGTTCGCCTCAAGATAATCCAAGATTTGCCCCACACTCTGGTCGATGGTATCGCCTGCGCGCACGTAGTCTTTAACAAAACAGTTGTAGCGAAACCTTCGGAGTGCTTCATGCCCAGGCCCTCCAAGCACCCGAGACCAGCTGCCTTTGTTGGCGTCCCAGAAATCTCGCCGCCATTGATAGACGGCTTTGAATTGCGTCTTTTGATCCGCAGTCATACGATTATATTCTTTTAGCGTCTGCCCCCTCAGATTGGCAGGAGTGCGATCCACAAATGTAGATCGCAACGGGTTAATGGCATTATGGGTGGAGTAATCATCCCACAAGACGGCAGGCTCATAGAGATCCGTTGCCTCAGATGCGGCAAAAGTAGCCGTATCCGCCATCTGGGCGGGCGAGGGTGTCCACGTCTGGTGGGTCGCCTTGTGGTTGACCATCAGAAAAAAGGGTTTGTTGACATCTCGGTTATCGAGCCAGTCGAGCGCTTTGCTTGTAGTAATCTCCGAGACAAATGACCCCGTAATCTTGGTATGCACACCATTTTGATTGTAAAAATCCGGGCTGTAATAGTTACCCTGATCGTTTAGGATATCCCACGTCTCGAAACCAGCGCTGGTGGGATTCGAGACATTCCTTTTTAAATGCCACTTGCCAATGATGCCTGTGGAGTATCCCGCAGCCTTCAATAATTTCGGAAGTGTCTGCTGCACTGGTAAGGAGGCACCTAAGGTTCTCGCCCCATTTTTATGGCTGTGAAGCCCCGTCAGCAAGGTCGCCCGGGATGGCGTGCAGATCGAGTTCGCTACAAAACTACTTGTGAAGGTAACACCACTATTAGCAATCCGGTCGATGTTTGGTGTGGTCGCAATTTTTGACCCATAAGCTCCGATCGCCTGTTGACTGTGATCATCGGAAAAAAAGAAAAGGATATTGGGTTGCGTCGGCCTAAGCGTCTCCGCCGTGGCTGGAGAAGCCCCCATCAAAATCACCATCCATACCAATCCCAGCCGATCGACGTTCACCAGCGACTTCCGATTTCTCCCATTCTTCCAAGACTGACGCAGATCAACACCAGCGACACGCTTGCGACCTTGTGGCATTTTAAGTAAATTGAACATATTTTTAGACACGAGAGAACATAGTGCCTGGCACGAAGGAAAGTCCATGTCATTACACAAAAAATTATGGCATTTTCATAACCACGAACTCAATTTCCAAAAAAAATGAGCACGGGCAGACCTCGGAACAACCTCCTTCGGAGTGCCGCGAGATAGAGCATCTTTTAATGCTCCCCAGCGTGCTCCATCCCCCAATGACCGCGACATTAGCTAGAAAAAACTCCACATCCTCATTTCATTTACGAAAACAGGTGTGGGGAGTCAAAAAATTGCGCCTTGGACTTAGCCCCCTAGGCATTACGGGATGCATACTGTTACGGTGCATACTTGGCACTCAAGTAATTATTAACTTGAGTGATCTCGGCGTCGCTCAACGCGCGGTTGTAGATGAGGACTTCGGCGATGTCGCCGTTGAGGTTGGTGCCGAGCTGCACTACACCCAAGTTCAATCCATTTCCATTCAAAGCCGTGCCAATCTGCGTGCCGTTGAGGCGGAATTGCACATCATTCGTGCCTGGGAATCCAGATCGAACGCTGAAAATTCCCATGGCGGTATTTACGACGCTGGAGGTGTTAACACCGGCGCCCCCCCCGACGCGAGTCGCCCAGACCGTCTTCTTGGCATTCTTGACGATCCGCAGCCGACTGCCCCCTGCTGCCCGGCCTTGGAAAAACCATTCCTGATCCGTCGTCGCCGTCGTTAGCACCTGCCCGACGAGAAAGAGAGTCAGAGCATCGGTATCGGGCACGCTGCCAGCCAGGGAGGTGTCCGAGAGAAAATCGCCAGCCCCACCGGCAAAGCGCACGGCAGCATGTCCGTTTGCAAAGGCAGCGTTGAACGTGGCACCCGAGCCAGTGAGAGTGTTGCCGCTGCCAGCCGTATCAGGCCAGGAGCTAACGGCGGAACCATTGGGAAGACTAAGTTCGTCCGCGATGAGCTGCAGATAGAGTCCCGATGTCACCGGGGTGGTTGTCACCGTTCCGTATTGAGTCACCAGTGTGTTCGATGCCGTGTTGCCGAGGTTGTCGTTGAGATCGGTTGCGGAATTGGCTGGGAGGGTGACTGAAATATCGCTAGTACTCGTCGGCGTGATGGTCACGGTGTAACTCCCGCCACTGCCAGAGACCCCAGAGGCAGTGCCATTGACCACCGTAAAATCGCTGATGGCCAGACCCGTCACCGCTTCACTGAAGATGACGCTCACCGTGTAGGCGGTCTCTTCAGCAAAGGGGCCAGAAAGCAATACCGACGGCGCGGCTGGTGGAGGCGGGCTTGCCGTGCGATAAATCATGAAGAACCTCCTTGGCTCGGGCACCGTCAAGTTATGTGTGTAAATGCCCCCGCCATTTCCGGAAAAAGGAAGCCCAGCATTCTCCCAAGTTTGAAGATCGATGGACTCCATGAGCTGATAAGTGGCACCTGAGATGTTTTCGTGAATCAGATCAAAGGCATCCCCCCCAGCGCTCCCATGGACGAGTGCGGCGGGCACGGAAGGCTGAATCGCCTCAATGTCTTCAATGGCAAAACTGCCACCCTCGGCATCCTCATAGTGCGTCCGCAATTCCAAGAGGCGGTTTTTCAGGGCAACGACCAGATTGTGAGTTTTCGGGTTAGTGTTGAAGTCCCAGTAGCGATCAACCACCTCGGTGGGATCGGATTGCAGGTCAAACATTTCCCATATTCCCTTCTTATAGAAATAGATCAGCTTGTAACGATCAGTCCGCACGCCGTAATGCGGGGGAGCCGCGCCAGAACCGCTGTCATTTTGTGAATAGTGGTAGTAGAGGGCATCGCGCCAAGGTAGGGGGTCTTCACCGGAAAGTTTCTCCATCAAGGGAAGGAAACTCAAGCCCTGCATGGGAGTGGCAACAGGAACCGTCACTCCGGCAGCCTCGAGCAAACTCGGAGCGTAGTCGATATTCTGAATCAACCCATCGACTTTTGAATCGGGTATGATATTGGCATTTGCCTTCCACTGCATGATGAAGGGGTTCGAAAACGATTCTTCATACATCATCCTTTTCTCGAAATAGCCATGTTCACCCAGGAAGTATCCCTGATCCGAGGAATAGATAACGATGGTGTTGTCATCGAGATTGTTCGCTTCGAGATAGTCAAGGATTTGGCCGACACTTTGATCGATGGTGTCGCCCGCCCGGACGTAGTCCTTCACAAACACATTGTAGCGGAATCTTCGTTTTTCAACATCAGACCACGTGTTTTTGTTGGCATCCCAAGTATCCCGCCGCCACAGATAGACGGCATCGAACTGGGTCTTTTGGGCCACGGTCATGCGGTAGTATTCTTTAAGCGTTTGCCCCCTCAAGTTGGCAGGCGTGCTGTAAATAGCTCTCGATCGCTGCGGGTTGATCGCATTGTGGGTGGAGTAGTCGTCCCATAAGGCGGGAGGTTCGTAGAGATCCGTCGCTTCGGATGCCGCAAAGGTAGCGCTGTCCGCCATCTGGGCGGGCGAGGGTGTCCACGTCTGGTGGGTCGCCTTGTGGTTGACCATCAGAAAAAAGGGTTTGTTGACATCTCGGTTATCGAGCCAGTCGAGCGCTTTGCTTGTAGTAATCTCCGAGACAAACGCGCCAGTAATTTTGGTATGAACGCCGTCCTGATTGTAGAAATCTGGGCTATAGTAGTTACCCTGATCGTTTAGGATATCCCACGTCTCGAAACCGGCACTGGTGGGATTCGAAGCCTTCCTTTTTAAATGCCACTTGCCAACGATACCTGTGGAGTATCCAGCAGCCTTCAGTAATTTAGGAAGTGTCTGCTGCACTGGCAATCTTACACCTAAGGTTCTCGCCCCATTTTTGTGGCTGTGCAGACCCGTCAGCAAGGTCGCCCGGGATGGCGTGCAGATCGAGTTCGCTACAAAACTACTTGTGAAGGTAACACCACTATTAGCAATCCGGTCGATGTTTGGTGTGGTCGCAATTTTTGACCCATAAGCTCCGATCGCCTGTTGACTGTGATCATCGGAAAAAAAGAAAAGGATATTGGGTTGCGTCGGCCTAAGCGTCTCCGCCGTGGCTGGAGAAGCCCCCATCAAAATCACCATCCATACCAATCCCAGCCGATCGACGTTCACCAGCGACTTCCGATTTCTCCCATTCTTCCAAGACTGACGCAGATCAACACCAGCGACACGCCTGCGACCTTGTGGCATTTTAAGTAAATTGAACATAATTTTAGACGCGCGTATTGTAGTGCCTGGCAGGAAGGCAAGTCCATGTCATTACGCAAAAAATGATGGCATTTTCATAACCCTAGACACCCTATTTCTTTCTTCCATGGGTTGATTATTTGAGGCGACAAAAGGCACA
>CAYNNY010000155.1:0-7579 GCA_964398555.1 uncultured Verrucomicrobiales bacterium | reverse complement strand
CCGCATTACACCGCATTACACCGCGTTACACCGCGTTGTGCCAAAGTAGAGTCCGCAAGCCCCGCGCCGGCATACAGGAGGACTAGCTCACATCCCGAGAAAACCCGTGCCTTTCAACCGATTCATGATAAAAGCCCTTCGTGTCCGCTACCACCCATACCCCGTCACTGCTCGGCCTCAATAAGGAGGACCTTGAGCGCTACTTTGCCACCAACGGAGCAAAGCCCTACCGTGCCAAGCAGGTGCTTGAATGGCTTTACCAGCAGCGGGTGGACAGCATCGAGGAAATGACGAACGTCCCCGCGCCGTTGCGTGAACTGCTGGACGCCAATTTCCACATCAACGACCTGCAACACGTCGAAACCAAGGGATCGGAGGACACCACCCGCAAATTTCTTTTCCGCCTCAATGATGGCCGTTATGTCGAAACCGTGTTCATTCCCGCCAATAAAGGGCTAAAAGGCAAACAATCATCACGCAAAACCATCTGCGTTTCTTCCCAAGTCGGCTGCGCCTACGGCTGTAAATTCTGCGCCTCAGGGCTCGCTGGACTCACACGTAATCTGACCGCCGCCGAAATCGTCGGGCAAATGCTCAGCGTGGAAAAACTCACCGGCGAAACCATCAACAACATCGTTTTCATGGGTATGGGCGAACCCCTCGCCAATCTCAAACACCTCATCAAGGCTCTCGAAGTGATCACTGGCCACTGGGGCCTCAACATCGGAGCCCGCAGCATTACGGTCTCCACATCCGGACTCGCACCATCGATCAAAAAACTCGCCGAGTTCCCCGTGCCTATCCGCCTGGCGATCTCACTTCACGGCGCCACCGACGAAGTGCGGGATCTCATTATGCCGGTAAACAAGAAGTGGCCAATCAAAGACCTCTTCGACTCCCTCCACTACTGGCGCCAGCACAAAAAACAAAAAATCTCACTCGAATACATCCTGATTGAGGGGGTGAACGACTCCTTGGAGCAAGCGACCATTCTCGCCAAACGAGCCAAAGGCATCAATGCCAAAGTGAATCTGATCCCCTACAACACGGTCGAAGGCCTCGAATGGTCACGCCCATCTGAAGAGCGCTGTTACGAATTCCGCGACATCATTTCCGGAGCGGGCATCAACACCACGCTCCGTATCGAAAAAGGAGGCGACATCAATGCCGCTTGCGGCCAACTCCGACTGAAAAAGGAAACAGCCGAAGGCATCATCAAAGCGCCCATCACAGAAGGTCGCAAATAACAGACAATATTCAATTTTTGATCACTCATAACGTTCACTTGTATTTCCAAAGCAAAAGACCATAATCAAGACACTTTGCAACCAGAATCTGACAAACCTGAATCTGACAAACCTTTGACGCCAACCATCTCAGCGGATGGCAAATGCGCCATGCCCCCTGAGGATCTATGCTCATCGGCGAAAAATGATACCGTGGATCATCTTGAGATCATCATCGACGGCACCCAACTTATGGGTGGTCTCCACCCATCCACCCTGCTCGGAAAAGGGGATGGATATTTACCGCAATCACGTCGATTCCAGCTCGTCCAACTTGAACGACTGGCCGATGGCCGTTGCCGCGTAAAATACAGAAGTTCTAAAAATTAGACCGCGGCCTTAGTTGCCGGTCTACGGTAAACTGCACCTAGAATATCACGGCACTCAGAGACGCTGTATTTGGAGACCACAGTAGCAAGCACCGCATCACCAAAGCCTTGGCGAAGGAGATTCATATCCGCAACCCACTCATGACAGTCAGCCTCGGTCATGGCAGCATGTAAACCTAGAAGCTGGGAGAAAGAATCCAGATTGATCGCCTTGTCATTACTGCAAGCCTTCTCAACGAGTGCGATGTAATCGATCTCGGCTTCATCGCGAGCAATCACCACAACTTCAGGCATTTTACCACTTGGCAGCTTAGCATATTTTTGGCTCAGCTCATTAAAGAAAGCTGATCCATCCTGAGGAGCCAAAGCAACCAAACGCGTGCGGCAATCTAGAGCCTCAGGCTGACCATACTTGCGACCACCCACACCCTTAACCTCTGATGGGACAGGAACAGGCTTAGGTTTCACTGGCCCAGCAATAGGCGTTATCGCACTTGCTGACATTGCGGTAATAGGTGCCGGCTTGATAAAGCCTGGCTTAACGACCGATTGAATCATCGGCTTCGATTGAACTTCACTTTCCGACGGATCTGAAGCAGCGAAGATGTCAGAATCACTATCTTCAACCTCGACATTCTTCGAGCGGCGCAAAAAGCCCATCAAGGAAGAAAAAACGCCTTTCTTTGCCGCAACAGGTTCAGGCATAAAGTCCTCCTCCTCGGCTTCGTCGTCATCAAGGTTTGACACCTCGCTTGATTCATCCAGGCTTTCAGAATCGACCACATTAAAGGAGCTTTGCTCATCAGCCTCGGTCACAGCATCATCGTTCGATGCCTCAAATGACTCAATGTCAACAACATCCTCGGAATCTTCCTCCTGCTCAGCGGAGACATCCTCGGCCTCTACATCTGACTCACTCACTTCCGCAGCGATATCATCGCTGACTTCTGCTGACTCATCGACCACCTCATCCTCATCCTCATCCTCATCCTCATCGACACGATTCAGAATAGACATCGTGACGGCCTTGGTCGAAATCTTATCCGGATTGAGCGGTAGAGGTTTCTTAACTTTCCGAAGATCCAAAGCCTTCTCCTCGTCGTTGATCGTATCCTTCATGCTCTGCGCCTTATTCTGCACAGGAGCTTTCAATGGAACCGGCTGGGTAAGCCCACTTAACATAGCATCCTCAGTTGACTGCTCATCCTCATCGTCACAAGCGAGATTAGCTTCGGTAAGCTCAAGAGGTCCATCCCATGGGAATTCTTCACTCTGGACAATCAAGTTCCAGTCTTCCTCATCGGCATCAGCAGTAATCAGACACACCTCAAAATCTTCATCAATCAATGAACTGTCGCTCAGCGTAGCTGCACCGTAAAAACGAGCCGCTTGCAATGGCATCCCGCCCTTCACGAGTTCCTTAGCCATTTCCAGATTCTTTTCTGGCTGGGCACGATTACGCTCCACCACGGCATTCAGCAACCGCATTGCCCTTGTCGGCTGACCTTTGGAAACAATACGGGCAGCAAAGATAATCTCTTTATCCAAGGGTGGAATCTCGGGGGCATTCCAAACGACTTTGGAAGCTTCACGAAAATATCCAGCTTCGTAGAGAAACCAAACCACTTTTTTGCGCATCCCCCAGTCGTCTGGGTTCTGCTCTAGTAGTTTGATAAGTAACTCTTGTGTGCCATCTAGGCCATTGATCGAATTCATCATAATAGTAACGGTTGCGGAGTGAGATTCTTAGACATACCCCCCTAATTGTCAACCTAGAATATCTGAGTATTTCACAATCAATATTTAGAAAAAATACATCAATTGGACATAAATCACAAAAGTTCCCCCGAAAAAGTGCAAAACCAAGACCCAGCTCAAAAAATTTAAAAAAACAGCTCATCACTCACAATCCCAACATTTTCCTAACTACCTCAAAAAAATAAGTCGTCAAAACACCCTCCCGCATGTTTCACTGAGGGCGTGAAAACCACCGCTCACACCGCCATCCTCGGATCCGGAATTACCGGACTCTGCGCCGCTCATGCCCTACAAAAATCAGGCAAGTCCATTCAGATTTTTGATTCCCATCATCAAGTTGGGGGAGCACTACAAAGCACACTCGACCACGATTACTTAGCCGAACACGGCCCCAACAGCCTTCTCGTCAAGGATCAACGCGTGGCCACGCTACTCAACGACGTCGGACTCACCATCGATCATTCTGAGCAAACCATCATCGCCCGAGATGAAGCCAAAAAACGCTACATCGTCCAGGATGGCTCCCCCCATGCCATGCCAGACTCCCCGCTCGGCATGCTTCGCACCCCTCTCTTTTCAACCACCGGCAAACTTCGCTTTGCCCTCGAGCCCTTTATCGGTCGTTACACTGGAGAAGGCGAAGAAAGCTTCGCCAGCTTTGTCAGACGCCGACTCGGCCCCGACATGCTCGCCAGTGCCGCCGGCCCATTTGTCAGTGGCATCTATGCAGGAGATCCGGAAAACCTTTCCGTCCGACACGCCTTTCCTCGACTCTGGAACCTGGAGCACCACTACGGGTCATTCATCCTCGGAGCCATCGCCCTCCAGTTTGGCTGGGGCCCCATCGGCAAAAACCCGAATCGAATTTCCCCGGCAAAAATGATCTCATTTCAATCCGGCATGCACACACTGCCGCAAGCGATCGCCGATCACCTGCCGCCCAATGCGCTTTCTCTGAACTGCCAAATCACCGCCATCGAACGAAAGGATCATCGCTGGCACCTCACATGGACCGACGCTTCGGGATCAAGCCACATCGGCATCTACCAGCAACTCGTCGTCGCCATCCCTCACCACAAACTCCCCGATCTCCCGCTTCCCGCCGATATCATCGAAACGCTCAAACCACTCACCACACTGGCATCACCGCCAGTGACCAGCCTGGTGCTAGGGTTTAAGCGGGAAGACATCGCCCACCCGCTAGACGGTTTCGGTATGCTGATCAAACGCGAAGAACAATCACCCTTACTCGGAGTTCTCTTCTCATCGAGCATGTTCGATGACCGAGCTCCCGACGGACACGTCACCCTGACCTGCATGATGGGCGGCACACTCAATCCTCGGTATGCAGAAAACAGCGACCAAGTCGTGCTCGATGAGCTCAATCGACTGCTAGGCATCTCAGGACAACCGACCTTCAGACAGCGAAGCCCGTGGAAACATGCCATCCCCCAGTGTGATCTCAAATACCAACGGATCATCGACGCCCTCGAACTCTGCGAAAACAACAACTCGGGAATCTATTTCGCGGGCAACTATCGGGGCGGGATCTCCGTCGGCGACTGCATCGTCAACGGACTCGAACTCGGAAAATCTCTGAGTTTATCCTAAAATAACAAACTTGTCCCCTTTATCACAAATTTCACCCCAAAAATCACAAGTTTTACCATTGTCTTCCCAACATTCTTTCCCTAGTTTCCGTTCCAACGTCAATTCTGACACCTCAACAACGCTATGATCATACAAGCAAGCATACTGCAACCCATCGATTGGACCATCATCGGGGTCTTCTTCGCCATCGTCCTTGGCATCGGCTGGCAAGCCTCACGAACCGCCGGTAAAAGCTCACAAGAATTCTTCCTCGGTGGTCGGGGCATGCCATGGTGGCTGCTCGGAATCTCCATGGTAGCTTGCACATTCTCCTGTGACACCCCTAACCTCGTCACCCAATTTGTCCGTGAAGACGGCGTGGTAAAAAACTGGGCCTGGTGGGCATTTCTCATCACCGGTATGGTAACGGTGTTCATCTACGCCCAACTTTGGCGCCGGTCCAATGTCATGACTGACCTCGAGTTCTACGAACTCCGTTACTCCGGTAAAGGTGCTAGTTTCCTACGTGGATTCCGTGCCATCTACCTCGGTGTCTTTTTCAACGGCCTAATTATGGGCTCGGTTTCACTCGCCGCTATTAAAATTGGCGGTGTGATGCTCGGCACTACACCACTTGTTACCATCGTGGGTGCCTCTGTCTTCGTGGTCATCTACGCCTCACTCGGAGGTATCAAAGGCGTGATTTGGTCGGACTTCTTCCAATACGGCATCGCTATGGTGGGCGCCGTTTACGCCGCCTATGTTGCGGTGAACTATTCAGATCCCATGACCGGAGTCTCCGTCGGAGGCCTCACCGGCCTACTTAACCATGAAGCTGTGATTCCAAAACTGAGCATCATGCCAGACTTCAGCAACTGGATGTCCTTTATTCCTCTGCTGATCATCCCCGTCGCCGTCCAGTGGTGGGCCGTCTGGTATCCCGGCGCCGAGCCAGGAGGTGGCGGATATATCGCCCAGAAAATGCTTGCCGCCAAAGATGAAAAAAATGCCATCGGAGCCACCATGCTCTTCAACTTCATGCACTACGCTGTGCGCCCATGGCCATGGATCATCGTGGCTCTCGCCTCGCTCATCATTTTTCCACAGCTTTCCGATATCAAAGCGCAGTTCCCCGAGATCGACCCTGTCTATCTCAAAGACGATATCGCCTACCCCGCCATGCTGGCGAAAATCCTCAAAGGATCAGCATGGCTCGGAATCATCGTCGCATCCCTGATCGCCGCCTACATGTCCACCATCGGCACCCACCTCAACTGGGGGTCATCCTACGTCGTCAACGACTTCTACAAGCGGTTTGTCAAAAAAGACGCCAGTGAAAAAGAGATGGTTCGCATGGGCCGTATCTGCACCGTCGGATTGATGGTTTTCGCAGGCACCCTTTCCCTCACAGTCCTCGACTCCGCCCAGCAGGGGTTTGAATTCCTCTTCCTCTCCGGTGCCGGCACTGGTGCCATCTACCTGCTTCGCTGGTTCTGGTGGCGTATCAATGCCATGACCGAGATCGTAGCCATGATCGTGGCATCCTTGATGGCCGTCTGGCTCGTCTTCGGCCCTGGTGACTCTGGTGTGCTGAACTGGTTCATCGACAGCTCTCCCGTTGCAAGCAAGGTGCAGGAAATTACAGACCCTGCCCTCAAATCGTTTATCGATGCTGCGAAAGCAGAAGGAGCGAAGACCATTGCGACACTTGATACAGAAGTCGAGAAAGCATCAGAAGCTTGGAGCAGCGCTGACAAAAGCGACGAAGAAGCACGCCTCGATGCTCACGACCTCTACGCCACCACTTACAAGCGTAAGGCCGACATCGAAGGCTCACTTTCCGTCGGAGCACTCACCCAAGCCTACATCGAACTCAAAGCGCCCAATGCCATCATCAAGGTGGAAAAAACACCTGAAGCCGCCGATGCCAAGAAGCCAAGCGATGCTGACGTGGCAGCCAAGGCTAAAACTGACGAGCTAATCAAAGCCATCGTTGACACAGCGGCCAACACAGCCGCCGTCAAAGCAGTCACCACCGCACCCGCATGGGCTGCTAATCTGGAGTCCTTCAAAATGGACTTCCGTAAAAAACTACTCGTCACCATCAACAAACCACTCGAAGCCAAAGGAAAAACAGGCAGCGAACTCAAGACTCTTGACTCCGCGAACATCTCCTTCGGTGGCATCATCAAAAACGACAGCATCTACATCTACCACCCCGAGGTGGCTGGGCAGACGTTCTCGGTTAAACTGATGCTGATGGTCATTGTCGTCACCATTTCCTGGATACTCGGCACCTTCCTCAGCAAGCCAGTCGCCAAAGAAGTTCTCTACGACTTCTATCGCCAGTGCCACCCCGGTGGCCCCGGTTGGGCCAAAGTCCTCCGCGATGCCAAAGCTGAAGGTGTTGACCTCAACGGCAAAGAAGATGTCGACTGGCAAATGCCTCTCAAACTTCTCTGTGTGTTTGTCGGTTCCGTC
Organism: uncultured Verrucomicrobiales bacterium; assembly: GCA_964398555.1. GTDB lineage: Bacteria > Verrucomicrobiota > Verrucomicrobiia > Verrucomicrobiales > Akkermansiaceae > Oceaniferula. The sequence continues at coordinate 135 of CAYNNY010000155.1, read as the reverse complement.
GTCATCTACGGCGCCCTCTTCAGTATCGGCAGCTTCATTTATGGCAACATGCCATGGGGCATCGGCCTCGGCGTGGTTTCACTCCTCGGCTGTGTCTTCCTCATGAAGGCCTTCGTCAAAATCAAGACCGACTAA
>CAYNNY010000154.1:0-7685 GCA_964398555.1 uncultured Verrucomicrobiales bacterium | reverse complement strand
TTTTGCGGTTTTGCGGTTTTGCGGTTTTGCGGTTTTGCGGTTTTGCGGTTTTGCGTTAGCGGTGCTTTAGCTATGCGAATTACGTGCGGATCCTAAGAATTTTGACCCCTTTTCGCAAGTTCTTTTTTAGTCGCGTAAGAGAGAAATATAGTGATTGGCGGATGTGCTTAACTTTGGTAAGATTTCAGCATGAGTGGGCAGCTAAGTTTTCCTTTATGCTGTGCATTGCTGTGTTCGCTGGGCGCTTGTTTGTTGAGTTCGTGTTCTTCTCAGTTGAAGGCAAAGGAGAGGCATGTTGTGCATCGGTTTGAGTATGGAAAAACGGCCTACATCGGTGAGGACGGAAAGGCACAGGCCCCACCGAGGGCTCCGCGCCGGGTGAAGCGCATGATCGAGGCGGCGAATGCGCTGACGGGTCATCCTTATGTTTACGGGGGCGGGCACCGGAGTTTTTATGCCAATGGCTACGACTGCTCGGGAGCTGTTTCCCATGTCTTGCATGCGGGAGGGAAGTTGGATGCTCCACTGGTGTCCGATGGTTTTTTTGATTATGGGAAAAAGGGATATGGCGACTGGGTGACAATTTACGTCCGCAAGGGTCATGTTTTCATGACGATCGCCGGGTTGCGCTTTGATACCGGAGGCACTTGGAATTCCACGGGCCCGCGCTGGAAGCCTGAGCGCCGAGGCGCGAAAGGCTACTACGTCAGGCACCCAAGAGGGTTGTAATTTAGCTGAAAAGTCTTGCTTCTTACCTCCGCTCTCTTACATCTGTCCCTCCCATGCCAAAGGTATTTATCAAGACATACGGATGACAGATGAATGAAAGGGATTCCGAGCAGGTGGCTCGGATGTTTGTCGAAGGTGGTTACACAGTGACCAAGGAAGAGCGGGAGGCTGATGCCATTCTGGTCAATACGTGTAGTGTCCGTGATCAGGCTGAGCAGAAAGCACTCGGAAAAATGGGAATCATGGGGCGTTATCGCAAGCTGAACCCAGATGTCGTTTATGGCTACATGGGCTGCATGGCACAGAGTCGGGGCGAGGAGCTTTTCAAAAGCATCCCGCACCTGGACGTGGTGGTGGGCACTCAGAAATACCACAAGGTCTTTGAATATGTGGATGGCATCCTCAGGCGGAGAATGGAGCAGCGGATGGATAATCCTTCCCTCTCCCTGACCGGCGAAAATGTCTGCGATACCGCTGAAGAAGCTGATAGCCAGAACACGATCCGTGACCATGTGACCCAAAAGAATCAAAGCACGGCTTTTGTTTCCATCATGCAGGGGTGTAATATGCGCTGCTCGTTCTGCATCGTGCCCGATACCCGGGGACGCGAGCGCGGTCGGCCGATGGCGGATATCGTGGCCGAGTGTGAGGAGTTAGTCGCCAAGGGGGTGAAGGAAGTCACCTTGCTCGGCCAGATCGTGAACCTGTATGGGCGCACGGAATTTCCCAAGGTTGATGGCAAGTCTCCTTTTGTGCAGCTGCTTGAAGCGGTGCATGAGGTGGAAGGGCTGGAGCGTATTCGTTTCACTTCGCCGCACCCCATCGGTTTCCGGGCCGATCTTGTGAAGGCATTTATCTATTTGCCCAAACTTTGCAGTCATATCCATTTCCCCATGCAAAGTGGCAGCGATGACATTCTCAAGCAGATGAAGCGGCCGTATAAAAACGCCAAATTTATTCAAATCTGCGAAGATATAAAAGCGGCTCGCCCTGATATTTCGATCACGACAGATGTCATCGTTGGCTTCCCGGGTGAGACGGAAGAGGACTTCCAGAAGACTGTGGATACAATGAAGCGCTTGAACTTTGATAACGCCTTTATCTTCCGCTACTCGAAACGCCGCAATACGCCGGCCGCTGAAATGGACGGCCAGATTTCCGAGCGAGTCAAAGAAGAGCGCAACCAGGCGTTGCTAAAAGTTTGTGACGAGTTAGCGATTCGTAAAAATGAAAAACTTGTCGGCACTCGTCAGCGAATTCTCTGCCTCGGGCTATCAAAAACCAACAAGGAACGCCTGATGGGGCGCACCAGTCAGAACAAAATTGTGATCTTTGATGGCGATGCCGAGCGAATGACTGGTGAGATCTTTGATGTGGAAATCGAGGACACCACAGGCTTTTCGCTTTACGGCACGGCTGTTTTGAGCTGAGTGATAAATAAGCCTTTCCAGATCGGATTTTCCTCATACCATCCGCCGCAATGCACGTTTACGAAGATATACGCCTGAACATGGCAGGCTATGTCCTGGCCGCATGGCTGATCGCTCTGCACGTTTGGATGCTGATGAAGCCTGTCGAGAGTCAGGATTTCTTTCGGAAACTGCCACGCAATCGCGTGCTGGGTCCTTGGCTGATGGGGATTGGAATGGCTTGGTTCTGGCTGCTGATCGCGCCGGACGGGCTGGGTATTCTCAGTAAGCTTCAGATGAATCTCGGCGAGTTTGACCGGGCAAAGCCGATTTTACGTATCCTGGTGCCGATCGCCGCCGCTGGCATGATCATGCATGTGAAGGAGTTTCTCGCCGTGCGCGCTATCGGATTACTTGCTTTGATGGGGGCTGCGCCCTTGCTTTACGCCGCTTACCTTGAGCCTCAGACATCTCGCTTGCTGCTGCCCTTATTTGCCTACGGTATGATTTTCAAGGGGCTGTTCTGGGTGGGTATGCCATACACCATGCGCGATGCTATTACTTGGGCGCTGAAAACGGATGGTCGTTATCGGGCGCTGACCTTCGGCGGCCTGGGCTACGGTATCGCCGTGTTGCTCTGCGCTGTGCTCTGGTGGTAATGAGCACCTGAACTTTTTGAAAGAACGAGCCCCTGGCTCTAGTATTTCGGGGCGTTGAAGAAGCAATGCCTCTATTTTTATGACGAAGAAATCTCACTTTGATCAATCCACCGCCAGCGTATGGCCATCTTGTGCCAAGTTGTTGACCTGCATGGCTTTATTGGCGATCCCCGCGCAGGCCGACGATGCTAAATCCCTGACCGATGCCCAACGGCTCGAGGTCAGTAAAAAGGTGCACACCTTGATTACGCAAAAAGACGCGGCGGCCAAGTCCGAGCTCAAAGCCTACTCCGAGACCATGCCCAAGGTGAAGGGCGCGGAGCTGGAAATGTTACCCGTGCAGGGTGGCGAGTTCATGCTCGGGTCTCCGAAATCTGAAAAAGGCCGCGAATCGGCGGAGGGTCCTCAGAAAAAGGTCAAGATTGAGCCATTTTGGATGTCGAAAGTTGAGATCCCCTGGGGTCTTTACACCGCATTTTATCAGAATGGTAAAGCCCGCAATTCGGATGGCTCTTTGATTTCGCCCAGTAAAAAAGACGATCTCGCGACCATCGTCTGCCAGCCGACACCGCAGTATCACGATATGTTTTTGAACGGCAGCTTCATCAATGATTCCGATCACCCTGCAATGGACATGACCCAGCACGCTGCCAGCAAGTTTTGCCAGTGGCTCAGCGCCCAGACCGGTCATTATTACCGCTTGCCCACTGAGGCCGAGTGGGAATACGCCTGTCGCGCCGGCACCACCACCGCTTGGTCGTTTGGCGATGACGAGTCACAGCTCGATGATTATGCATGGCACGAGGGGAACTCGAACTTCACCTATCAGAAAGTAGGTCAGAAAAAGCCAAACCCGTGGGGATTTCATGACATGCACGGCAATGTGGCCGAGTGGGTGCGGGACCAATACAACCCCAAGTTTTATAAAACGATCCAAGACGGCGCCGTGAACCCATGGAATAAACCCGTGACCCGCTACCCCCGCAGCGTGCGTGGTGGGAGCTGGGATAGCGCAACGACAGACACTCGCAGCGCCTCCCGCGAAGGATCGGATAAAGAGCTCAAAAATATCGACCCCCAAGTGCCTAAAAGTGTCTGGTATCACACCGGTGGCCAGCACATCGGATTTCGCATCGTCCGCCCTGTCAAAACTCCCAGTGCCGAGGAAATGCACGAGTCTTGGAACTCAGACTGGTGGTCGACCGAGCGTAATGCCGAGGATTTGTAGGAAAGAAAGTAGGACGACTTTGTAAGTTGTCGGCTTCCTGTCGAGCATCGTGCTAAAGAGGGCCAATGATCAACCATCTGTGTAGATCTGTGTGAATCCGTGGTTTCAAACTAAAATATCAACCCCTAAAAAATCCGTGGAGATCCGGATTGCCAAGCCGCCAGAGTCATCTAAGCTCGCGCCGCTATATGTCAGATTCCTTCGTTCACCTGCACGTCCACACCGAATATTCCACCCTAGATTCCTCCGTTCGGACCAAGGCTCTAGTCGCGCGCGCAGCGGAGCTGGGCATGCCCGCCGTGGCCATGACGGACCACGGCAATCTCTACGCCGCTGTCGAATTTTATCAAAACGCCCACAGCGCCGGAATCAAGCCGATCCTTGGCTGTGAGGTCTACGTCGCGCCGGCGTCCTTGCACGATAAAAAAACAGTCCCCGACCGCAAAAACTCGAGCCATCTCACGCTTCTCGCAAAAAATGAAACCGGATGGAAAAACCTGGTCAAGCTGGTTTCCGTAGGACACCTCGACGGTGACTACCTCGGTGAGCCGCGCGTGGATCGTGAGCAGCTCGCGAAATACGCCGAGGGCCTGATCTGCCTGAGCGGTTGCATCAACGGCGTGGTCAATGAGTGGATTCTCGCCCATCACCCGGATGGTGCCCGGGATGAGATTATCGCACTTCGGGATATATTTGGTGCGGAGGATTTCTACCTCGAACTCAATGACCACATGCTGGAGCAAAACCAAATGCTCAACAGCCAACTCAAGGAATTTTCCGAAGAACTCGGCATCCAAATGGTGGCCACCAACGACGTACACTTCCTTCATAAGCAAGATGCGGAAGCCCATGACGTGCTGATCTGCATTGGTGAGGGGCGATTAATCATCGATGAAAACCGCAAGCGCTACCCGGTAGAACATTATTTTAAAACACCCGAGGAAATGCGCACCCTCTTTGCGGACTTCCCCGGTGCCTGCGATGCCACACTTACGATCGCAGAGAAGTGCAATGTGGAGATGGTGTTAGATCCGACTAGTTCAGAAAAATACCCACAGTTCGATTCGCCGGACGGCAGCCCGCGTGAAGAGTATTTTCACAAAGTCTGCTTCGATGGACTTACGAACCGGTATCCTGAAAAAGTGCTCAAAGCGCTAGCCGATGGTGAGGAGAAATCGGTAGAGGAAATGCTCGTCGTCCTTCATGAGCGACTTGATTACGAGATCGGAACCATCAACGAACTTGGCTTTGCCTCCTACTTCCTGATCACCGCAGACTTCATTCAATGGGCTCGTGATCAAGAAATTCCCGTGGGCCCAGGACGGGGGTCGGCCGCCGGATCTCTCGTGGCCTACACCATGGGTATCACCGATATTTGCCCGATGCGTTTTGGTCTGCTCTTCGAGCGATTCCTCAACCCGGAGCGGGTGAGCCCTCCCGATGTCGATATCGACTTTTGTCAGCACCGCCGCCCGGAAGTGATTGAATATGTGCGCCAGAAATATGGCGAACGCTGCGTCTCCCACATCATCACCTACGGCACACTCGGCGCGAAGAGTGTGATCCGCGATGTCGCCCGCACGATGGGTATCGGATTTAACGATGCCAGTGAACTAGCAAAAATGATCGAAACCAAACCCGGCATCAAACTCAAGGAAGAGTATGACAGCAAGGAAGAGCTTCGTGACGTGGTGGACAACAGCAGCACCTGGCGAGAACTCTGGGGTTATGCCCTGAAGCTCGAAGGCCTCAAGCGCAATACCGGAGTGCACGCTGCGGGAGTCGTGATCGGGGATAGAAATCTGGATGAACACTGCGCTCTAACACGAGGAAACGAAGGCGAGGTAGTCACGCAGTGCGATATGAACTCGATCACCGAGTTAGGATTACTGAAAATGGATTTTCTTGGGCTGAAAAACATGACCGTGATTCAGGATGCGGTGAACTACATCCGTCTCCACACCTCGGATTTCGATATCTACACCGTGGATCTGGATGATCAACCTACCCTGAACCTCCTCAACAAGGGCGAAACCATGGGCGTGTTCCAGCTGGAATCAGGTGGTATGGTCGAGACCTGCCGCAAATATGGAATCGAAAAAATCGAGGACATCATTGACCTTCTCGCCCTCTATCGCCCGGGTGCGATGCAATACATCGATCAAATGATCGAGGTAAAAAAAGGCATCAAGCCCGTGAATTATGAACACCCATTACTGGAAGTGATCTGTGGCGATACCTACGGCGTCATGATCTATCAGGAGCAGGTGCAGAATGCAGCGAAGCTCCTAGCGGGCTACACCCTCGGTGGTGCGGATATTCTTCGCCGGGCGATGGGTAAGAAAAAAGCCTCGGTCATGGCCGAGCAGCGCGAAACCTTCGTCAAAGGCGCGCTGGAAACCAACAACATCAATGCTACACTGGCGAACCAGATTTTCGATAAAATCGCTGGGTTTGCCGGATACGGATTCAATAAATCCCACTCCGCTTGTTACGGTCATATTTCCTATTGGACTGGGTATTTGAAAGCAAACTACCCGGTTGAGTTTATGTCCGGTGTGTTATCTAACGAACTCAAGGACACCGATAAGATGGGTGTCTTTATTTCAGAGTGCCACCGCATGGATATCGAGGTCCTGCCTCCGGATATTAACAAATCCATGGTTCGCTTTGCCCCGGAAAAACTCCCCTCTGGGAAAATGGCCATCCGCTACGGACTCGCGGCCATTAAAAATGTGGGAGAAGGCGCCATGAAATCCGCTGTGGCTGAGCGGGAGGAAAACGGGGACTTTGAGTCCTTGGATGATTTCTCGAATAGGCTCGATTCCAAAAGCGTCAACAAACGCATCCTCGAAAACCTAGTGAAGGCCGGAGCCCTCGATTGGACCGGGGAAACACGGGCCGGGATGTTTGGCCGCATTGAGCTGGTTGTTTCCTCCGCCAGTTCTGCTCAGCGCGACCGCGCCCAAGGCCAGGTCTCACTTTTCGATACCATGGATTTTGCCAGCGCCGCGCCGACCCATGAACGCATCTCTGAAAATAGAGACATGGTGGAGTGGACGAAGGACGAACGTCTAGCTACCGAAAAAGCTCTACTAGGATTTTACACCAGCGGTCACCCGCTGGATAAATTTCGCTCAGTGATCGACTCTGACCGATTCAAGAAGCTAGGCCTACTCGACCAGATTGACCTCACGGAAAAGCGCGCCCGCTTCCCCTTTGCTGGCATGATCCGCCACGTCGAACACAAGATGACCCGCACAGGAAAGCCCTTTGGCGTTCTTCATATCGAAGACTTCACCGGGAGCTGCGAAGTTGTCTGTTGGGGAGAAAGCTACAGCCCTGCCAACGAGGCCGGCCTGCTGGAGCCCGGCAGCGCCATCCGCTTCCAAGCCAACGTCCAAGTGGATGAACGCACCGAATCCCTACGCCTCACGGGATCACAGATCAAAGGGCTCAAAGTCAAAGCCGAAACCAAAAACGGAGCGGTGCAAATTGGCCTCTGGACTGCGCGTCACGGAGAAGATGACCTTCTCGCGATCCGAAAAATCCTCGCCCAACACCCCGGCAAAATCCCGGTAGAACTCCACATGCAAAGTGGCACCGGAAGACGCGCCACCATCACCTGCGGTGATCACCTATTAGTTAAAAAATCATCAG
>CAYNNY010000153.1:0-7738 GCA_964398555.1 uncultured Verrucomicrobiales bacterium | reverse complement strand
GCGTGCGGGGATGGTGAAGAGGCCTGAGGATTACAGATGGAGTAGCTATGGCGAGGCGATGAAGCCTAAGGCTGATCGGTGGCGGGCGAAAGCGCGCGAGGGGTTGTGCCGGGTGATGCAGCTCGACCAGGAAACGGGCGGTAGGGTATCGGCTGAGAAATCTGGGGTGGTGTGGGAGGAAGAAGGCGCGCCGTGGTATCGGATGATGCTCTTTGCGGATGGTGAGGAGGTGTTTGTATCACGGCCGGGGAGCGGTGAGGAAAAAGTCTGTGTGCGCAAAGGATTTAAGCGAGAAGAGGTAGAAAAAGTGTTGGCTAGAGGTGGGAAGCTCAGCTTTGGCGAGTCTCTGCGTTGTAAAGTGCGCTATCTGAGCGATGGCATGGTGTTTGGGACGCGGGGCTTTGTGGACAAGGTGTTTATGAAAGCGAGAGATCGGTTTGGGGAAAAGCGGAAGAGTGGGGCGCGGCCGATGAAAGAGGTGGGGTGGCAGGATCGTTCGGATCGCCTCTACACGATGAGGGCATTACGCAAAAATGTGGTGGAGTGAGGGGTGAAGATCATTACTCGTATGAGGTTGACGGTGAAGTGGCACTCAAAAGAAGACCTTATGATCCTGCTCGATTTTCTGAGGTGTCCCGTCTTCTGAAGAAGTCTACCGTGATGCCCTTTTTCACTATGGACGTTACTCAGCTAAAAAAGGGGATTGCTGCGATTGCTAGTTTTATTGAAAATGAACTGGGAAACGACGCTTGGCATATGCGGAGACGAAACTGAAATCCACGTCCTGACGCTGGCGCAGAGGCAAATCCCACCCTTGGCTGTCCTGCAATGATGGAGAGAATAAAGATGCTAACTTCCGAATTAACGGTGTCTTTTGAGCATGATTCTACGATGTCAATTTGGTAAGAATCAGGCAAGAAGCGCGACCTCAGGGTGGAGAGTTACATCTACTCCCTTGTTATTGACCCACGTCCGGGCGGATGTGACTCCGGTAAGCAGGCCCGTCAGAAGGATAACGAGGAGGTGTGAATTTTTCATGACTTTTTATAGCTCCCCGCATGCGGGGCGGCAACTTAGAAATTGATGCCGATGGTGAAGTGGAAGGTGCCGGCGGGTTCGCCTTTTCTGCGGTTGAGGTTGTAGCCGTATTCGGCACGGACGGGGCCGATCGGGAGGTCGAGCCAGAAGCCTAGACCGGAGGCGTAATTGACATCGGCTGTCTGGAATCCATCCGTGTCTCTTGCCAAGGAGCCGGCATCGGCGAAGACATTCATATAAACTGGGCCTTTGATTTTGTAGTTATATTCTAGGCTGGCAATCCAGTAGGCCTCGCCGCCCACGGGGTCTCCGTTCACGCTTGGACCCATTTCCCGCTCGGGGAAACTGCGGACGCTATCGGGGCCTCCTAGGAAAAATCGAAGATCGATCGGGTAATCGCTCTGGTTGCTGTTGAAGTTGAGGCCGGCCCGGCCGGTGATGACGAGGAAATCAGCTTCTCTGATCGGCTGGCGGTAACTGGTGCGCAGCTCTGTTTTAAAATAGGGAATGGCAGAGCCTCCGGTGACGGTGCCGATTTCGGTAAGCAGCTCACCGTAGAACCCTTTGTGTGGGTTGACAGGGCTATCGCGGAAGTCGAGTCGCTGGCTGAAGCCCACGCGCCCTACACTGTAGTCTGTGTATCCTAACTCGGAATCAGGCAAGCCATCGCTACTGGTCTGGGTAGTGATGGCGCTGCCGTAGAAGCGTAATGAGTAATGATGGTTGATGGTCCAGAGAAGTTCAGCACCCAGACCGGCTTCGACTTTGCTGTAGCCTTCGAGATCGTGGGAAAGGAGGAAGGCTCTCAGTGTGGCATTGAGATCGGTGCCAAAGAGCATGGGGTCGTTGATGCTGGCCTGGCCAAGGAGACCTAGTCCTGAGAATTCACCGGAGAGAGAAAGGGTTTGTAGTTTCCCCCGGAAGTTCTGATCGCGGTAAGAGAGTCCAAAAATGCCACCTTCATAACTGCCTATGCCGAGGTGGCTGGAAACGCTCCGTGCTTGTCCTTCCTGGATGCGCAGGGTCATATCGATGGTGCCATCGGTGCGCGGTTGGGTTTCGATCAAAAATGAGGAAAAGGCACCGGTGGACATGAACTTGCGGCGATGGGCTTCGATGAGCTCGGGGTTGTAAAGGGGGCCTGAGCCTTTATCGATCCGGCGATGGAGGCGTTGGGGGTCAGTGCGCTCCAGACCGACGATGTTGATTTTTCCAATTTGGTAGCGGTTGCCTGCCGTGATGATAAAAATCAGGCGCATGTGCTGGCCTACGAGCAGTTTGTCCATTTGGATTTCAGTAAAGGCGTAGCCTTGGTCGAGAAAATAGCTGAGTGTGGTTTTGCGGGCAGCTTTGATGTTTTTGGTGTTGGCTGGGAGTTCGAGATAGGCGCTCAACTGCTGGCGAAGGAGGGAGAGGTCGATCGGGCTGGGGCCTAGGAGCTCGGAGGGTGCTAGCCGATACAAAGGACCTGTGTGCACGGTGATGTGGAGATTGACTAGGCCCTGATCGGCGAGGACGGTGGTTTTGGTGAGTTTGACTTCGGCGTTCCAGTAGCCTTCAGAGTGCAAGTAAATGATGGCACTATCCACCGCTTCCTCAACTAAGCTCGGAATATAGGGGATCTTTCCCTTGCTGAGGAGGTTGAAGCCGATGGACTGTTTTTTGAAATAGGTGACCAGCTGCTTTTGGAGGGCTTGATCAATGCCGGAGACGATGACTTCACCTAGATGACGTGAGGGGCCTTGGGTGACGGTGAGGACAATTCTATTTTTCTTCTTGGGGATGGTCCAATCCACTTCGGCTTCAGGCAGTCCTTGGTTGCGGAGGATGCGTTCGAGTAGAAAAGCGGCATCGTCGGCACGGGAGGGGCTGGGGCGATGATTCTGGACGTAGTCGATTCTATTTCCCAGCAAATCCAGGGCCTGCTCCTCGGACATGGCGGTGAGGCCCTTGATCTTGATCTTCGTTATTTTGTTTGGCGCGGCGGTCGATTTTTTGGTTGTTTGGCTGATTTTTTTTTGGAGTTCTTGGCTGAGTTCTTTGGCTGGAGCTCCAGGGATCTTGGGTGTAGTTGGGCTTGCTGCTCGCAGAGAGTGGGGCGCATAGAGGCATAGGCCAGCCAGCAGCGTTAGCACCCAAGAGGCAGCTCTCTTGGTGGCAGGATGAAGGCAATGGTTATTTCCTTGGCGCATTACTTGAAATGGATGGTGTAAACGACGAGCCCTCGGGTATTGTTATCGAGATCGATTGAGGCGACGAAATTCCAGCGGTCTGTGATTTCAACTCGTGCCGAGTTATACTTTCGTCCTGTAAAGGGATCGGATGCGCCGATGTTGACATCTACTTTTTCATTGAGCTCGGCGATGGCGTTAATAATGGATTTGAATCTGCCCGGTGATGAGCGGATGACGCTATCGACTAACAATTGGTATGCCTTGCCGGTGGCGGATGCTCCGTCCGCGAGTTGCTCCGAAGTGCTTCCTGTGGCGAGCAGGAAGATGATTTCATTTTCGGGGAGGGGCGGGTTTGAGCTCATTAGTGTTTTAGGGGCAGAGGCCAGGCCATAGAGCGAGATGGCTACATCATAGGATCCTATTTTGGAGGTTGCTTTGATGGACAGTTGGGGGTCGAGTCCATTGTCAGGCGTGAAGATGACGCTGCCTTCTTTGACGTGAAGTCGGCTGAAGGGAAGACTGGCACTTAATTCTTTAACGGTTATTTTACCGTCTGGTTTGGGATCGGATAGTGTGCCGTTAACCTTGATGTCACCGTTGATGTTGCCTTTGGCGAGGTTGCCACGAATGAGAAAATCTTCTTTCGTCCTCACTCGAAGATTCAAGGTCCATTGATCAAAAGGTTTGGGAATGGCGGATTCCTCTTCGGAGTTTTTTTTCGCGATGATGAAGGATGGGAGGTCGGCTTTTTCTGGGCCGGATGAGGTGCTCGTTCCTCCTCCGAGTGGGATGATTTGGATGTCCTTGTAAAAGAGGCTTTCCACAAGGCCGATGTCACCTTGGATTTGGGCTTTTTCGTAGGGTCCTTTGAGGGTGAGGGTGGCATCGGCGCGGACGATCATGGAATCATCTCTCCATAGAAGAGATTTGCTGGCGGTGAGGGAGATGTCAAATTCTGGGTTGGTGATGTCTTGGATGTCGATCTTTCCTTGGAGGGTGTATTTTCCTCCTGCTGCAAGGCAACCTGATGGCTTGATGACGACTTGTTTGTCGGTAAATTGAATATCAATGTTTACATGGCGAAGGTCTGGAATGGCTTCTTTAATGGAGTCTAATCTGGTTATTTTCAGGCTGGTTTTTCCATTCACTGTGGGTGCTCCTAGAGTGCCCTTTGCTTCGACGGTGGTGACGAATGTTCCTTCTAACTTGTGGATGTGTGGAAGGTATTTGGCGAAGGGGGCCAGCTTGATGGTTTTTGTATCCAACAGCGCATCGATAGGTTCCTCTAGCAGAGACTCGGGGGCGTCGATCCATTTTTTCAGTTCAAATGGCATCGTTCCTTTGAGTATCAATGCTTGATGGCCGTCAGGCTTCAGCGTTCCGTCTAAAGAAATCTTGCCTTCTTGGGTTATTAAATTGAGCGCGACATCGGTGATAGGGATTTGATCGTTACCGAGGGCTTGGATGCGATTGGCTGAGCTGGTCAATTGGATCGATGGCTCGAGCAGTGTGCCTGAGAGGGTGAGGTCCACGGTGAGTTTGCCGCTGACTGCGGGATCGGTGGGCTGGGGGAGTAGTCGGTAGATCTCTGCGAGAGGCAGGTTTTTAATATTGAACTTGAGATCGATATCACCTGGCTGTTTGAGAAAGGAATCGAGGTCTGATAATTCACGCGATAGGGGGAGCTTCGCTTGACCTGCGATGAGGAGGGCGTCTTGATCGTGAAGCTCGAGTTGGGAGATGTGGAGAAGTTGATCCTTCCACGTTGCGGCGGCATTGAGCTGTAATTTGTCTCGATTGAGTTGGAGTTTATCTATTTGTAATTCGAGTCCTTTGGCATAGTTGGCGGTGAGTGTGATGTCGGTGGGCGGGGCGCCGTCGGGCTCGGTTTCCAGGCCGGTGATGGTGGTGTCGAGCTTGCCTTGATAGGTGAGGACGTCAGCTCCGTGACCTTCTCCGTCCCATGACAAGTTAACGATCCCTGCGCGGGGGATGTCTTGTTTGAAAAGATCGAGGATGGGCCGGAGTTTGGCGAGATCGAGGTTGGTGATCGATGCGTTGCCTTGGTAGTGTTGGGTCTCGATGGTGTATTCCCCGTAGGCGGTAACTTTGCCGCTGGCAAGTTCGGTGGCATTGAGGGTGACGGCGACCATTTGTTTTTCGTGATCCCATTTGCCGGTGAGGTGGAGTTGTTGCCATGCAAGGCCTGCCCATTGGGGGGATTTCCATTCGATTTGGGCGGAGGCGTCTCCGGGTGACTCGCCATCCATGTGGCCTTTGGCAAAGAAATGGAGTGCGCCCGTGGGCCATCCACCTACGGGATGCGGTGAGCCCGACCAGACCGCAATGGCATGCGGGTCTGGAATGGTGAGTTCAAGTTCGGCTTTGAGATTGTGCCAGCATGTTGCCCAGTCGGGAGCGGTGATGCTTTCTGGAGAGGCGAGTGTTGTCAGCACTTTCATTTCAGAGGCTTGTTCGTTGGCCACGTTGAGTTGGGCATTGAGCTCAAGATGGGACTCTTTGAGAGAGGTTTCGATGGTGAGTTGTTGAATTTGCCTTTCCTGCCAGCGGAGATTTTTGCCAGAGATGAGTAGGTTGGCCTGCATGGTGGTGGGCGGTGCCATGATATCGGCAACGGAAATTTGAAGTCTCGTGACTTGGCCGCTTAGTTCTCCTTCATGGCCGATGATGAGTCCGAGTTTTTCCAGATTGATCTCTCCTTGGGTGAGTTGGATGCGGGCCTTTTTCAGGTCGTCCAGATTGACGCTGAAGTCGCCATTTTCCCAGTTGATCTTGGCCTCGATGTGTTTGGGGGTCGTCCCCTCCCATTTACAAATCACGTGGGTGAGTTGGGTGTCTGTCCGGATGGGGAAGTTTTTGATGGCGGTGAGGTTGTGGCCCCAGGTGAGAATGACATCCTGATTTTCAATCACCTTCTCATCCATATCCATGAATTTCCCGAGAGTGAGATGGAAGTCCTCGTCCCCGGAGTCATGAGTGATGGAGATATCTTGGGCTTGCCAGAGCCAGAGGTCATCACGGCTGATCTTGACGGATGAATGGGTCACTTGAAGCTTGATGGGTAAGACCATCTGACGGATTTTTTCCAGATCCAGAGGGGGCGCGGGTGCAGTTTCTTCTGTGGCTACCACTTCGGGTTGGCTGATTGTTTCATCGGTGGATTCTGTGGATTGGTTGGCTGAGATGTCCACCCACAGATGGAGTCCGTCGCCTCGGAGGCCATCGATTTTTCCGTGAATGAGTTCGGAGAGTCGGTAGTCCACTCCGAGGTAATCCGACTGAAGCTCGCGGATGGGGCCGCCTCCTGTTAGCTTGACTCCTCTGAGCTCTAGGCCTGAGAATAGGCTTCCTTCGACGCTGAATGTTCCTTTGAGTCCTGCGGAATCAAGTCCCTGGGTAATGGCTTTTTCCGCGAAAAAACGTAAGCCTGGACCTTGGGCAATTCCGAGGAGTAAGCTGAGAAATAAACCTATAAAAAATAAACGTTTTAGCCAGCGGCGTTTTCTGTGCCGTGGGTTGTTTTCTTCATTTTCGTTGGTGTGGTTCTCGCTCATTGTGGGCGGAGGTCGGTCGATTTAGATGGTGTCTTGTAGGCAAGCTAACCTTTCCGGCGTCTAAACACAATCAAGCAAAATAAAAAAACACGCTAGCCAGAGGCTTAGTGTGCTTTTTAATCGGTCGATTAGAGATGGTTTGGCGTTGGATCTAAAAACGATAGGTGGCTCCGAGAATGGGCCCTCCAATGTCGAGATCGTAGGTGAATCCACCGTCTTGGTAGTCGATATACTCGTGGCGGTAGCCGCCGACCAGAGACCAGCAGTCATTGAGCTTGTAGCCAATGCCAGCAAGAACCTGCCAGGTGCTGTCGGATGAGACGCCGAATCCTCCAACTTGACCCACGACATGGGCATTCCATTTTTCATTGAATTGGTGGGTTAGGGAGAGCCCGATGGTGGGGTCAATCCAGTCGGTTGAGCCGTCGATGTAGTTGGCTGCTACTCCTTTGGTTTCTAGCTCGGTGTAAAAATAGGTGTAGGATGCTCCGGCCATCAGCCAGAGCGATGTTTTTTCATTGTGGAAAACTCGGTATTTGATGCCCGCCTCCATGCTGAACTGCTCGAGTCCCATCTTGATTTCATCGATGAGAGGTCCGCCTGGGCCGTCCACGCTACCGCTGAGTTTGATATACTGAAGGTCTGCATAGTATCCCCAATTCCCTTTGTTGGCTTCGAAGGCGAGGTAGCCCGCGAAGTCGAGCACGTCGAGAATTTCGTCAAGGGGCGCATCGACATCCACAACCTGCCCTTTGATCCCCGCCTTCCCTTCCATGCCTGAGAGCCAGGCGTAAGGGGCAATTTTATATTCCCAAGTATCGGTGGCGACGGGTTCGGGGATGATGACTTTGGCGTCTTTGCTGTCAGATTGAGCCTGAGCCATGAGCGGAGTCGCCACCATGGCGGCGCAGAGGAGGGGTGGTATGGATTTGAATGGAGTCATGGTGCTGA
>CAYNNY010000152.1:6457-7891 GCA_964398555.1 uncultured Verrucomicrobiales bacterium | reverse complement strand
AAGGAGAGTGATCTTTGAGGATAGGATCGCTACTTGCTACTTTTAAAAAACCATGTTTCAACGGTCTTGCCATGGCAGGAATTATCATCAAACCACGATCACGCATATTTCACGGACACGACTGGGTCTATGCGTCTGAAATTCAGAAAACATTTGGAAATCCCAATCCGGGTGATGTAATTACGCTCAAGGACTTTCGAGATCGGCCGCTGGGAACGGCGATTTATAACCCAGAGTCGCAAATTGTGGCCCGGAGGATTTCACGGAGGACGCAGAGTCTTAATAAAGATTTTTTTGAACGACGTATCGGTCAGGCGATTGCCCAGCGTGAGAGCTCTGGGATTGATCCACGATTGGCACGATTGGTTTGGAGCGAGTCGGACGGCCTGCCGGGCATGGTTGTCGACTGTTATGGCGATCATGTGGTGCTGCAGACTTTGACCTTGGCGATGTACCTTCATCGTGAGGAGATTGCCGAGGTGCTGGTATCCTTACTTTCCCCTGAGTCGGTGATTTTGAGAAATGATTCCCCGATGTTAGCTGCTGAAGGGCTGGAGGTGGAAATTACAATGCTGCACGGCGAAAAGCCGGGGCCGTTTATCGTGGAGGCTCCGACGGTTGAGGGAGGTGTGAAATTTGAGATCGATTTGCTGGATGGTCAGAAGACGGGTCTGTATCTTGATCAGCTCGATGCCCATACGGCGATAGCTAAACTGGCAAAAGGAAAGCGTGTGCTCGATTGTTTTTGTAACCAAGGAGGCTTTGCGCTCGCCTGTGCGAAAGCGGGTGCTGCGAGTGTTACAGCGGTGGATTCTTCTGAACCTGCGATTGCCGCCACTCTGCGCAATGCCGAACTCAATGGTGTGGTGATCAATGCCGTAAAGCATAACGCCTTCGATTTTCTCAAACACTGCGAAGACCAATACGATCTAGTGATTCTCGATCCACCATCGTTTACTAAAAACAAAAAAACGCTGAATAATGCGATGCGTGGGTATAAGGAAATCCATCTTCGCGGGATCAAGCTATTGGATCGCGATGGTATATTGGCGACGTATTGCTGCTCGCACCATGCGACGCGTGAGTTGTTTTTGCAGAATATTGTATCGGCCTCGGTGGATGCCAAACGGAGTTTGAGAATGATTGCCAGTCATGGCCAGCGCTTAGATCACCCGGTGTTGCCTGCGATTCCTGAGACTGAATACTTGAAGGGTTTTGTCTTGCAACTCATGCCATCGAGGTAGGTCTCTACGGTGCCAGGAACGAGAAGGTTTCTGTATTCCGTAATATGGCAAAGAGAAGGATGCCTGCGGCTCCGGTCCAGAGCCAGCGGAGGCGGATGTCTGGTATGGTTGGTGCTGTTTTTCCGAGAAGGGTGATTCTGATGATCAGATAGAGGCAAATGAGGGCGAAGGTGAATGCTCCTGTTGTGAG
>CAYNNY010000152.1:3231-6357 GCA_964398555.1 uncultured Verrucomicrobiales bacterium | reverse complement strand
CAGATCACGGCAGCTAATCCAAAGAGGCCCCAGATGTAACAGGCTAACAAGGCGAGGATGCCGCAAACAAGGCTGGCAATGGAGAGTCCGTCCGTTGGAATAGGGGCGGGGAGTGGGGCCGCAGCGTAGGTCGCTTGACCTGGCGCATAAATCGGGACGGATGAGGGTTGCTGTGATGTTGTTTGGAACTCAGGCACTTGGCTGATCGGTAGCCAGTCAGCCATACCCTCGCGCCAGATGATGGTGTTGGCATCAATTTGTCCTGAGGCTGTGAGATTTGCCATTTCCTGTTCGGAAACGGGTCCGTGTTGAGTTCCGTCTTTTCCGTAAAACCAATCTGACATTTGAGTGCGGGGCAAGTAGGGTGAAAAAAGAGAGGGCGAGCCTGTTAAGGCATCGTCCTCTGTGAAAAAGTTACATGGCTATGATCTCGTAGCCGCCATCCACGTAGATAACCTGGCCAGTGATCGAGGCTGCTCCATCGCTAGCGAGGAAGACGCCGGTGTGGCCGAGTTCTTCTGGAGTGCATGTGCGGCCGATCGGGGCGTGGTCTTCGTAGTATTTGAAGAGTTTGCTGAAGTCTGAGATGCCACGGCCAGCGAGTGTTTGCACGGGGCCGGCTGAGATGCAGTTGACGCGGATTTGCTTCCGGCCGAGATCGGCGGCAAGGTAGCGGGTGCTGGCTTCGAGAGCGGCTTTTGCCACTCCCATTACATTGTAGTGAGGCACTACTTTGGCAGCTCCGTAGAAACTCATGGCAATGATGCTGCCGCCGTCGGTCATCATGCCTTTGGCGCGTTGGGCGATAGCAATAAGTGAGTAGGCTGAGACGTCGTGAGCGATGGAGAATGCTTCACGGCTTGTTTTGGAAAAGTCGTCCATGAGCGCTTCTTTGGGTGCGTAGGCAACGGAGTGAAGAACGAGGTCGATTTTGTCCGTGTGCTTTTTAACATTTTCAAAAAACTCATCAAGCTCTTGATCACTGGTGACATCACAGGGGTAAAGGGCGGTGTCTTCACCGAATTCTGCGCTGAGTTGCTCGACATTCTTTTTCAGACGTTCCCCTTGGTAGTTAAAAATCAGGGTGGCTCCAGCTTTTGCCCATGCTTGGGCGATGGCCCACGCGATGCTGCGTTTGTTTGCTACGCCGAAGACGATGGCTGTTTTGCCTGCTAATGGTTGATCGCTCATACGAGCGCGATCATTGATGAAAGCGGGCTTGGATGCAACATGAAACTGATGAGAGACTGGGAATTTTTATGATTTCTGATATGATGAGTCGAATTTCTGTTTATTTCATTGTTTTTACAATGAGTAATCCATCGGCTCGATGTATCCGAGTTGGCAAATAAAAGCGTCCATGGTGTTGAGTGTGATCTCAAAGTGCTTGGGGCTGACGTTGAAGTTGAAAAAGCTATGGTTGCAGGCGTCAAAGTCGATCAGCTCACACTGGTTGCGTTTGCGGCGCATTTTTTTTGTGAAATCTTCGACTAGGTAGTGGGGTGCGATGGTGTCGGATTTGCCATGAACCAGTAAGCAGGGGGGGAGTTTTCTCCGCACGGTGAGGTAGGGATTGTTTCGTGTGGACTGTTTGGCGTTGGGGAATCGTTTTAGATCGATGCTGCGCCGATGGGTGCTCACCACGGCGCTGATGGCGATCACCGCCTGAGGCTGCGAGTTGTAGCCATCGATGACGGGGAGTTTTTTACGCATGGCGAGTGAGAGTGCCATGTAGGCACCTGCGGCCGCGCCCGCTGCGATGATCCGCTGGGGGTCGATACCGAGCTCTGCATGATTGTGTCTCAGCCATTGCATGGCCATTTGCGCATCTTCAAAAGAGTCCTCGGGGCTGGATTGGTGTAATGATTCCACCCGGTATTCGACGACGATGGCGATCATGCCACGGCTGGCAAAGTGCATGGCGTGCGGCGAGAACTGAGTGACCATGGCCACATCCCAAAGGCCACCATGGAAAAAGACGATCGCGGGGAGAAGCACGAGGTCAGGAGGGGAGGCTGCTGATTGTGTCGGCTGATGCCCTTCTGGGAAAAAGCAGTAGGCAGTGAGCTGGATCCCGTTTTCGGATTGGTAAATGTAGGGGTAGGATCCGTTGAGTAGTTCCAGCGTGCGCTCTGCACTAAGGGGGGTGGTTGACTGAGTCAGGAGGTTTTTGGAGGTCATCAGGCAAAGAAGGGATCGAGGTCAGGGGCGCAAATAGTTGGGGCTTTGACAAAAAAGGGTTTGCCCTCTGTGCGATTTATTGTCCAATGGAATCCATGCAACGTATGCAATTATTTCTACTGATCGCCGTCGCGCTGCTGACTTTGTCAGCCGCACCTGAGACATTGGCTAAGACTCAGCAAGAGGCACCGGCACTTTCGAAGTCGCTTGAGGATGTTTACCTCTACTGGCGCAAGGCGATGGTGGCTAAAAATTATAACGGATGGAAGCTGATCACGGCGGCCCATCGGAAGATAGCGATTCAGAACCGTATCGTATCGGAAAAAGGAAAATTTCCGTCCGATATTTTTAAAGTACCCAGCGCTCCGCCGAGCTTGGAGGGATTGAAGCTGATCCGCGCCCGCAGCAAGGGGGCAACAGCCAAGCTGGTCTATTTTGGCAAAGTTGATTTTGGTATCGGTGGAGAGCCGACCGATAATTTATTGGTGCTTAGTTTTGTGCACGATGGCCCGGGCTGGAAATATGATTCCGCTGAGTTTGTGAATCTCGGCGGCCTCAAGGATGTCCGCTCTCAGCTTCAGGCTGGAAAGCTTAACTACGTCGATGGTGAGGCCTTTCTCCCGAGTGGCAAGCGACCGCATAAGCCGATTGTGGTGAATCAGCCTAAATACATCGCCAAAGTTTACAGTTTTTGTCCAGGGCGTGAGGTGAAGGCGACGGTGAATCGGGTCAGCTCACATCGATTTCAGGATACGCAGCAATCGGAAGTGGTTATCGGCGGTGTGCACGATGGCATGAATCAGATCCGCTACACGGTTAAAAATCTACCGGGCTACAACGGGGACGATGCCATGACACTGCGCATTTATATTTTCTCTCAAATCGCAGGGGTCAAACCTGTTAAGGTTTTTGAATATCAAACGGTCAAGGGGGAGAAGCCTAAGC
>CAYNNY010000152.1:0-3131 GCA_964398555.1 uncultured Verrucomicrobiales bacterium | reverse complement strand
TCGCCGAAGAGCATGCGGGTGTTGTCGCGGAAGAAGAGGGGGTTTTCCACTCCGGCGTATCCTGTGGCCATGCTGCGTTTGAGCACGATGACTTCTTTGGCATTCCAGACTTGGAGGACGGGCATGCCCGCGATCGGGCTGTCGGGGTCGGTCTCGGCAGATGGGTTGCAGATGTCGTTGGCTCCGATGACGAGCACGACATCGGTGTCGGGGAAGTCTTCGTTGATTTCGTCCATTTCGAGCACGATGTCGTAGGGCAGTTTGGCCTCGGCTAGGAGCACGTTCATGTGACCGGGCATACGTCCGGCGACGGGGTGGATGGCAAAGCGGACATCGATTCCTTGGTCGCGGAGTTTCTGACTCATGGAGGCGACGGTTTGTTGGGCTTGGGCGACGGCCATGCCGTATCCAGGGACGATGACGATGGACTTGGCATTTGTGAGTAATTCAGACGTTTCGGCGGCGGTGATGGGGACGGCTTCGCCTTGTTCTTCAGTAGAACTTCCGGAGGATTTGGTGGATTTTTTGGTGCCAAATCCGCCGAGGATGACGCTGATGAATTTTCGATTCATGGCACGGCACATGATGATCGAGAGGATGGCTCCGCTGGAGCCGACGAGGGCTCCGACGACGATGAGGAGATCGTTAGAAAGCATGAATCCTGTGGCAGCGGCGGCCCAACCTGAGTAGCTGTTGAGCATGGAGATGACCACGGGCATATCGGCTCCACCGATGGCGGCGACCATGTGGATGCCAAAGATGAGGGCGAGCACCGTCATGATGATCAGGGGCATCATTCCTGCCTCGATGCTATCTGCGGTGATAAACATATTTCCTAACCAAATGCATGCAATGAGGATGGCGATGTTGAGGATGTGTCGTCCAGGGAGAAGTAGGGGACGCCCCCCGATTTTTCCACTCAGTTTACCGAAAGCGATTACCGAGCCGGTGAATGTCACGGCTCCGATAAGAATGCCGAGGTAGATTTCTATATCGTGGATGGTTTTTTCAGTGCCATGGAGGATGTGGGAGGCGTCGAGAAATGTGGCAAAGCCAACGAGCACGGCGGCGAGTCCGACGAAGCTGTGAAGCATGGCGACAAGCTCGGGCATGGAGGTCATTTTGACACGGAGAGCAAGGATGGCGCCAATCACAGCGCCTATGACCATTGTGATCGCGATGGTGGAGAAGTTTCCAATGGAGGAGCTAAAGAGGGTGGCTCCGATGGCTAGGAGCATGCCGATGATGCCGTAGAGGTTGCCGCGTGGGGCTTTTTCCTGATTGCTCAGTCCGCCTAGACTGAGGATAAAGAGGACGCTGGCGAGGATGTAACTGGCGGTGATAATTCCTTCGTTCATTTTGAAGTAAGTAGTAGTTAGTAGAAAGTGGAGGATAGTTAGGTGGGGTGTTTAGTTTTTTCTAAACATAGCAAGCATCCGGTGGGTGACGAGGAATCCTCCGACGATGTTAATGGTGGTGATGAGGATGGCAATGGCTGCTAGAATTATGACGATTTGGCTGCTGCTTCCTATCTGGAGTAATGCGCCTAAGATGATGATGCTAGAAATGGCGTTGGTGACGCTCATCAGCGGGGTGTGCAGGGCGGCGGAGACATTCCACACCACTTGCCAACCGACAAAGCAGGCGAGGACAAATACGGTGAAGTGACCTAGGAATTTAGATTCGGGAGGGAGGAGGTAACCCATTCCTAGAATGACGGCGGCTACGAGGGCTAGTCCGATGACGCTGCCTAGTGATTTGCTTGGCTTAGGCTCGGGTGGGGCCGGGGCGGGTGATTCTTTTTTAGCGGCTGGCGGGGCTGCGCTCAGCTTGGGGGCTGGTGGTGGCCAGGTGATTTTTCCCTCCTTGATGATGGTGGTTCCTCGGATGATTTCATCGTCGAAGTTGAGGTTGATCTTGCCCTCTTTGTCTGGTGTGAGTTCGTCAAACAAATGTCCGATGTTGTTCGCGTAGAGCTCGCTTGATTGTCCGGCCATGCGGCTGGGGAGGTCGGTGTAGCCGATGATGGAGACTTCGTGTTGGATGACAATTTTCCCTGGCTCGGTGAGTTCGCAGTTGCCACCTTGCTCGGCGGCTAGATCGACGACGACGCTGCCGGCTTTCATGGATTTGAGCATCTCGGCAGTGATGAGCTTGGGCGCGGGGCGTCCGGGGATCAGGGCGGTGGTGATGATGATGTCGACTTCTTTTGCCTGCTCGGCAAAGAGTTTCATTTCGGCCTCGATGAATTCTTTACTCATCGTTTTGGCATAGCCACCTTCTCCGGTGCCGTCTTCTTTGAAGTCGAGGTAGAGAAACTCGCCACCCATGCTCACTACTTGGTCGGCGACTTCGGGTCGGGTGTCAAAGGCGCGAACGATCGCGCCCATGCTGGAGGCGGCACCAATGGCGGAGAGGCCCGCCACTCCGGCTCCAATGACCATGATTTTGGCTGGGGGGACTTTTCCGGCGGCGGTGATTTGTCCGGTGAAGAAGTGTCCAAAGTTGTTACTGGCTTCGATGACGGCGCGGTATCCGGCGATGTTGGCCATGGATGAGAGCACGTCACATTTTTGGGCGCGGGAGATTCGGGGCACGCAGTTCATCGAGAGCACGTTCGCTCCTTGAGCGGCGATGCTGTTGAGCAGTTCCTCTTCCTGGGCGGGCCAGAAGAGGCTGAGGAGTGTTTTTCCTTTGGTGAGGAGAGTGGCCTCTGTTGGGTCGGGTTGGCGCACCTTGACGATGATGTCCGCGCTCTGCCAGAGCTCGACGGAGTTATCGATGATCGCGGCTCCGGCATCGATCCATTGTTGGTCACTGACGTGGGCTGATTCGCCAGCGCCAGCTTCTACATTCACCTCGTATCCGAGAGCGATGAGTTTTTTTACGAGCTTGGGCGAACCTGCGACACGTTTTTCGCCAGGGTAGATTTCCTTCGGGATGCCAATTTTCATAATCGAGATGACATGTCACTATCCGAAATGGATGTGCGGGGCAAGATGAAACAAGATATGTGTGGCTTTCGGCAAATGGGGGGGAGCGAGGCGTGCGAAGAGAGTCGAAAAAGTAGAGAGTTCTGTAACAGATTCATCACTCTAAGTTGTCCTCTAAGTTGTCCGGCAACTTATTGT
>CAYNNY010000151.1:3495-7930 GCA_964398555.1 uncultured Verrucomicrobiales bacterium | reverse complement strand
AATCCATGCGCTTTGCCGGATAATGGCAAATGATCAAACTTATCACTCACCAGTCTCTCGAAAATTACGAGTCTAATTCAAGAGCCGCTTTTTGCGCCGCTGTTTTAGCTTCTCCCTTATTGGCATTATCAGCACTGGTGAGGCGCATGCCCACGGGCTTAGAAACACCAAAGTCCTCCATGGTCACACCGTAAATCATGTCAGCTCGGTGCATGGTGCGCTTACTGTGGGTCACAATGATAAACTGACTCTTATCGATAAAGTTATCCAGCACCTTGAGGAATCGACCGATGTTCGCTTCATCCAACGGCGCATCCAACTCATCCAGCACACAGAACGGGCTGGGCTTGATTTGGAAAATCGAGAACAGAAGGGCCACCGCGGTCATCGAGCGCTCGCCACCGGAGAGCAGACTGATGGATTGCAGCTTTTTACCCGGAGGCTTGGCAATGATGTCAATGCCACTTTCCAGAGGATCGTTTTCATCCACAAGCACGAGGTTGGCAATCGCCTTTTCACCGAAGAGCACTTTGAACATGCCTTTGAAGTTTTTAGCGACTTGTTCAAAGGTGGCCGTGAAACGCTTTTTGGTTTCGACGTTGATTTTCTCAATGACATTCATCAACTCGGTTTTCGAACTCACCAGATCATCATGCTGGGTGCGCAAGTTGTTATGCAAGTCCTCGAGTTCATCATACTCTTCAATAGCATCGATATTTACTGGGCCCATGGAGTCGACTTTCCGTTTGAGATCGATGACGATTTTTTCAAGCATCTTCCAATCGGGACCGGACTCGCCGGGAAGCGCATCTTCCGCCCCCTCAGAAAAACTGGAAACAAAAGTGCCGCCTTCGTGCTCAGCGCGACGCATTTCCTGACGTTCGTAGGACTTCGACCGCTCTTGCAAACAAGCGAGAAGCGCGTGGGCATCGGGACGAAAATGCTGCAATTCCAACTGATGGCGCTCCATCACCATCTCATTCAAGTTTTCAAGACGAAGGCCAATCTTCGTGGCGGACACTTCCTCCCGACCTTTTTGCTCAACGATTTTTGCGCACTCATGGCGAAGCTCGGAGAGTAGTTTTTCACTCACCTCGATCGCCTGGTGAAGTTCGCCTCGGCTCGCGGATGTGGATTCCAACAGCTCCTCGAGATCACGAGCTTCAGCTCGGTGCATTTCTGTGGTGGAAGCTAACTCTTCATTTTCAATCACCGCCTTTTGCATCCTCTCAGTGAAACCTGCGATTTCATCATCGCGGCGACTGCTGATCTGGCGCAACTCTT
The DNA here is from genome assembly GCA_964398555.1 of uncultured Verrucomicrobiales bacterium. Taxonomy (GTDB): domain Bacteria; phylum Verrucomicrobiota; class Verrucomicrobiia; order Verrucomicrobiales; family Akkermansiaceae; genus Oceaniferula. Next base: position 6,646 of record CAYNNY010000151.1, on the reverse strand, counting down.
CAAGACGCGCCGCCATCGGCGAGCGTTGACGCTCGGCAGCCTCCAGAGCATTTCGCTCAACCGCCAAACTCGTGCGAAACTCCTGTAACATTGAAACAGCTTCGTTTTCTCGTCGGCTTGCCTCTTCCAACTCACCCACCAAACGAATCTGGTCAGCCTCCAATTGATCAAAGCGAGCTCGTGCAGCCCCCAAATCGGACTCAAGCGTTTCAATACCTCCGTTAGCATTGGCATCACGCTCCTTGATATCTTTGAGCTCCCATTCCACACTCGAGACCTTACTTGCCAGTGACTCCACCTCACGGCTTGCCAGCGTCAATTGCCCCTTCAGTGTTGATTCCTCAACGTGGGCTTTCTGTAACCGCTCACGCGCGAGCTCTGAGGCCTCACGCTGCTCGGAAAGTTGCTGCTCCAGTCGGGAAAGAGAAACACGGGCTTCCTCATCAGCCATCTCAAGCTCAGCAACCTCACCCTCTAACTTGCGCACTTCATTCTGGCGTTCCAACACAGAGTTTCGACCTCCTTTGCCTGTGCCTCCACGGACAACTCCATCGGGGCTGCATACCTCGCCGCGCATCGTCACGAGGGTGATTCCTCTCATATCCTTACGCATTTCAAGAGCGGTCGAAAGATCGCTAACAATCAAAACATTCGCCAACAAACTTTCCACCACAGAGGCCACCTTCGGATCGAACTTCACCCGGTCCATCGCCCAGGTCTCAGCCCCGTCGGGAAGTGTCATCATCTGGTTGCCAGACGCAGTGGCTATGAAATCTTCCGAAATAATAGCGGCCTCGCCCAGTTTTTTATCGGTGAGTCGGTCGACAATCGCTTGGGTGTAGCTGGTATCCGTCACTAACACAGCTTGAAGGTGCGCGCCAAGCGCCGCTTCAACCGCCATCGTGTAATCCGTCTCCACCTCGATCAATCCAGCGAGCACGCCACGGACGCCGTTATTGAAAAACTCCGGCTCGTCCAGCCCCTTGAGCACCGCTTGGGTGCCTTTCTCAAAGCCCTCACCACTCTCGACGAGCTGACGCAAAACATCGCGGCGCGAAGAAACCCGGGCCAGTTCTTTGTGGGATGCCGTGGAGAGATCACGAGCCGCATCCAGATCCCCACGCGTGTGTTGAAAAGCTCTCTCGGTTAGCTCTTTCTCATCCGCAAGTGACGATAGCTTACCTTGTCGCACCTCTAGCTCAGAGGCGATCTTCCCATTTTCCAACACAGCTTCTTCGTGTTCAGTCTGCAAGCGCTCGTTTTCCTCAGTGAGCTTCCGGTATCGATCCCGGCTATTCTCCATCTGGGACAGAGAACTTTCAATCTTCGCCTGACTGGCGGCAATGATGGATTGGGTGGTATTCGCTTCGCCACGGATACTGCGAAGAATTCCATCTTTCTCCTCGCGCTCACCCCGCTGGGATGCGGCGCGGGACTCATGCTCAGAAAGCTGGGCTTGCTTGGATTCGATCCTCTCGGTGAGCTCAGAGAGCAATTTTTCGGTCTCGTCAAAATCGAACTGTTGCTGATCAAACTTCCCTTGAGCCTCAACAATATCTTGCTGATTTTGGTTCACCCTCGCCTCAAGCTCGGACTGATTTTCCTTATTAAATGCGATCCTACTTTCCGCTGCGCTGGCGGTATTGGTGTGGTGATTGAGCTGCTGACGGATTTCAGAAAGCTCAGCTTCCAGCCGTTGCGCAGCATCACGGGCCTCGACCACGGCGGCTTCTCTTTCCGGCAACCCAACTTCAAGCTCAGTCTCACGCACCTCCAATGAATGGATGGAATTTTCTAACTCGGAGAGTTCGGCGTGATATTCCGTGTACTTGCGATGACTAAAGTGGGTATCGAGAATTTTAACATCCTTGGCTAGCTCTTGGTAACGCCGCGCCTTGGCGACCTGACGCTTAAGTGAGTTCATCCGGCGTTCCTGCTCGGCGAGCACATCAGAAACACGCAGCAGGTTCACCTCCGTATATTCCAGCTTCCGCAGAGCTTCCTTCTTTTCTTTTTTAAACTTGGTGATTCCAGCGGCTTCCTCAAATACCATGCGACGATCTTCGGGCTTCGAGCTCAGAAGCATGTCGATTTTCCCCTGCTCCATGATCGAGTAGGATGTCCGCCCAATACCCGTATCCATGAACATCTCATGAATATCGCGCAATCGGCAAAGAGTGTTATTAATCCGATACTCTGATTTCCCATCGCGGAAAACCCGACGCGTGATCGCGACCTCGTTGTAATCAATTTTGAGAACCTCTTCGCAGTCCGCCAGCGTCATAGTCACCTCTGCCATACCCATTGCCGCCCGAGCCCGGCTGGTGCCGCTCTTCTCAGTGCCGTTGAAAATCACATCAGCCATCTCCCCACCACGCAATGCCTTGGCCGAGGTCTCTCCGAGCACCCAGCGAATGGCATCCACCACATTGGATTTACCACAACCATTTGGCCCGACAATGCCCGTGACACCGTTGGGGTGAAATTCAAACTTCGTTTTATCTGCAAAAGATTTGAAGCCGTGGAGGTCGAGTGATTTGAGATACATGGGAATGTGGGAGTTTGGGGGTGAGAGTCTAGAAGACCGGAAGACTTGAAGTTGAGAAGTTGATGCAGATCGGAGTTCCAGAAATATAGCGTAGAATTCTTAACCACCAAGTGAAATACGCCAAAAACGCTACATATAGTGCATCTCACACGAAAATATACCACATATTGCGGTTGGGGACAGTTAGTACAACTGAAGCAATTAGCTATCAATCAGGTGATGGGAATGAAAAATCATTCATCAACCAAGATCGGCACAGAGCAGACTCACACCTCCGACACCTGATACTTTTTAAAGTTCTCAGCCTGTTCAAAAATCTCCTTATACACCTCGTCGCGGTCGACTGGCGGGTAGCCGTTCTTGGCTAGGAGGATGATGAGGCCAACTTTAAGCTCGGCTTTGATATCGTCGCGTTGGCTCCAGTCAGTGTATTTGGCTTTGTCATCGACGACGGTTTTCACCTCTTTGGCGAGGTGGATCAGTTTGTCCTCAGGGTAGTCGAAGTCATACTTGTGGGCTAGGGCCTTGAGGATGTCGTAGAATGCCTTTTCTTCGAAATCGATACCAAGATCAGCGAATGACTCCTTCTCCTTTCGCATGGCA
>CAYNNY010000151.1:0-3395 GCA_964398555.1 uncultured Verrucomicrobiales bacterium | reverse complement strand
TGGCAAGGTAGTTGTCATCGAAGATGTCGATCTCCTTAGCTCCATCTTCTCCGAGTTTGAAGATTTCCTCGATGCCATCGCTTTGGATCGCGTCTTTGATCATCTCGCGCACCTTGGCATTCATCTGAGTCGTGTCTGGGGCGTTGCCTTTGGTGAGCTTGAAAACAATCGACCGCACGGCGAGGTAGAAATGAATGTGGTCGCGCTCGGACTGGGTGAAGCCATCGCTGCCGCTACAAATATCGTAGGCGGCTTTCATGCGCTTCACTAACTCCATGAAACGATGTTCCAGTTTCTCCGTGAGCTGCACAAACTCGGCGGCATGGTTCAGAGAGTCGAGCTGGTCGAGAGGTGAGCCTGAGAAGTATGCCGTCATATCGAACTTGTGGAAAATAGCACCCAGCAGAGCCAGATGATCTTTGACCACGATGATGGATTGCTCGATATCTTCGAAATTAGAACTGTCGGTCTTGGAGTATTGCGCCAGCGCTTTATTCATCTGCCGCTTGATACCGATGTAGTCGACAACCAACCCCTTCTCCTTGCCTTTAAATCTACGGTTCACCCGAGAGATCGTCTGAATCAGGTTGTGTCGCTGGATCGGCTTATCAATGTAAATGGTATCGAGAAAAGGCACATCAAAGCCCGTGAGCCACATGTCGACGACGATGGCTATTTTGAAGTTTGACTTGCCGTTCTTAAACTGACGGTCCAGCTCTTTGCGGTCCTCCTTGGTTCCGAGCATGTCGTAGAGCGCCTTGGGGTCGTCTTTGCCACGGGTCATCACCATCTTGATCTGGGAGGGATGAAGCTCCAGCTTCGTTCTATCGGTCAAGGAATGCCCCGTAAACAAATGAGCCATCGACTCCTCTCCAAGCCCAGCCATAGAAGGATTTTTAAAAATATAACGCACAGCATTATTAAAATGCTCCTCGTTTCGGATAAATCGATCCCAATACTCCGTTTGCCAAAATTGCTTAACCCCCGCAGGAATACCTAACTTCGCTTTATTTTTGAGTGCCCATTTTCCCGTAAATGACTTCCACGATTGGATAATTTTGGGCAGGCTGGCATTCGCTTTGATCAAGACATGAACGTGGTTTGGCATGATACTCCAAGCTAAAAGATCATACATCTCGCCATCGTGGTGGTTCAGCGCCTCAAACATCGTGTTTGCCATCTCCCGGTGTGCGAGAGCACAACACCCGTGACCTTTATCGAGTTGGGCCTGATACAGCTTGCGTTTCTCAAGCTGTTTTTCATCATCCGTCAACGAGCTCAACTTGACTTTTATTTCTTTGAGTAAACTCTGAGGCAGGCTGTCCGCCATACGAAAAGTGATCGATTGAATTAAACCCTCCTTGTCTCTATGCGGAAGGTTCCGCTGATGCCATTCTTCAGGCACACCAAACGAAGTCGTAAAATCTTTGGCGAAATTATGATGGGGGGAAACAACGCAGCTGGAGCTACGTTCTCCCAGCAGGGCGATGATCTCCTGATACATCGCATAGGCGATATAACGACTACTGCTCACAAATATCGCCTTGCCTTTGACCGTAGAGCCTTCTGAGACACGGGTCTCGTAATGGTTGACGAAGTCCTTTGCCAATGTCTTGAGTCGGTCAGGGTCGCCCAGGATCGAGTTCATCTGCGCATTCATCCGCTTGCTCTCTTCGATGGCGTAGTCACTGGCTCCATCCTCGGCACAGCGGGCGTAGTAATCCTCAATTTCTTTCAACTTACCGTTATCCAGAAGCACCTTAGCGGCACGTCCTTCGTAAACGATGCGCACCGTGATTTCATCCCGCACCGACTCCGTCATCGTGTAGGCATCCACCACCGGCCCGAAGACATCCAATGTGGAATCGATAGGCGTGCCCGTGAAGCCGACGTAGGTGGCGTTGGGTAGTGAGTCGTGTAGATATTTAGCAAAGCCGTAGGTGCGTTTAACGCCCTGCTCTGTCACCGTGAGTTTCTGATCCAGATTAGTCTGGCTTCGGTGAGCCTCGTCCGAAATACAGATCACATTATTGCGGTCGGTGAGTAGCTCGGCGTCCTCGGTGAACTTGTGAATGGTGGTGAGAAAGACGCCACCACTCTTGCGACCTTTGAGTAACTCCCTGAGATGCTCTCGGCTCTCCACACTCAGCACGGAGTCATCGCCGATGTATCCCTTGCCATTGGTGAACTGCTCAGAGAGCTGGCTATCAAGATCGGTGCGGTCGGTGATCAAGACAATGGTCGGGCTCGAAAAGGCCACACTCTTCATCATCAGGCGGGTGAGGAAGAGCATGGTGAAGCTCTTACCGCAACCTGTCGCGCCAAAGTAGGTGCCTCCCTTGCCGTCACCCTCAGGGCGCATGTGTTGGAGGATGTTCTCGTAGAGCTTCTTTGCCGCATAGTATTGGGGATAGCGGCAGAGAATCTTTTCCTCTGTCCGTGAGGTGTCAGGGAAATAAATAAAGTTTCTGATCACATCACAGAGCCGCGCAGGATGAAACAAACCCTCGATCATGGTGTAGAGGGAATTGATCCCGTCCTGTTCAACCAAGTCCGAGCCATCGGTCTTACGCCAGGCATAGAAAAATTCATAAGGGGCAAAAAATGAACCCGCCTTGTTGTTCACACCATCACTGATCACACAAAAAGCATTGTATTTAAAAAGCTCGGGGATGTCGCGCTTGTAGCGGGTGGTGAGTTGGACAAAGGCATCGTGAATTGTCGCCTCCTCACGAATCGCGGACTTAAATTCAAAGACGACCAGTGGCAGACCATTGATATAAAGAATACCATCGGGGATGCGTTTTTCGTAACCGACGATTTCTAGCTGATTAACCATCTTCAAAAGATTGCGGCCTCCGTTATAGGGCGCGGGATCTTCATCGACTCGACCATCAACCTCAGGAACCTCTCCCGGCGAAGGCCGCCGAAACGCCTCCAACTCCGAGTAATCGATGAGTTGAATATAAAGGTCTTTGAGAGAGCGATCTTCCCGCTTCAGCAGAAAACCATCCGAGACCATTTTCATGATCGCCTTGTTGCTCTCGTAAAGATCGGAGGCGGTGAAGTTTTCGAGGTTCTTGATGATGGAGTCTATCTCGCCCTTCGTAATACCATCGGCAGCGTATTGCTTGGAGAGAAAAGCCCGAAGGTCCTCTTGGATCAACACCTCTTGAGGATCGCGATGAATCGACTCTCCAAGGACATGCGGATACCCCTGCTTACCGAGCAGTTCAATGATGGCGGATTCAAGTTGGGCTTCTGTAAATTTCATGACTGGTTGATCTCTGTTTCTAAATCGGTGAGTGAAGTTATGATCTCTTCAAAAGACGGGCGACGTCCAAAAATCATCTCTTGCATGGCAGCGTAGTCCTTTTGCATGGCATTGAGGACAT
>CAYNNY010000150.1:0-7971 GCA_964398555.1 uncultured Verrucomicrobiales bacterium | reverse complement strand
TGGAGACTTGCCGTCTCCGAACATCTCTATCACTTTCTCAAAGTCAAAAGGCTGACTCAAAGTTTGCAAGTTTGGCCACAAAAGGCAGAAGGGCACAAAAAATGTGGCGTTCATGCTCTTGGGGCTCAATATAAGATTTGGGTTCAATCTTGGGCAATCTTATTGACTTTCCATGGCACCCGAAATGAAGTGTCATCCACCTATTCATTCGTATCATTCAGCGCCCGTCCCATGTCCAATATCCTCCAGCATTTAGCAAAATTTTTCCGAAAATCAAATGCGGGAAAAGGGCTTGCGCAGAGCCCTTATTTTCTGATCGATTACGAAAAGTTCCTCCGTCAGTCCGGGCTGGATGATGGGGATGAGAGGGAGTTGGCGGAAAAGGAGCTGGCACTTGTCGCTTCGCAGTCGGACGGTTTGTGCAGCATCGACCGCCACCCCAGGAGTCACGCACCTGAACGGATTCGACTGAACCTTGAGCGAGGTGAAGCGTGGTTGTTTGCTCAAATCGGTGAGCCTTCGCCAAGGCAACAACGTGCCGACCAAGCCCGGTTTTTCGAGTTGGCGAGTGGACTGGATTCCATCCCCGAGCGATGGCGCGCCGCGTGGGCCGAGGCATTGAACGCGCTGGCGCAACAAACATTACATGGGGAGTCGATTCATCCATTCAAAAGAAATGATGATTTGCACAACGACGACTTGTTGCAGGCGCTCGTAGGCGTCTTGACTTGGCAGGGTGAGTCGCTGATCCGCTACGCCAGCGCCATGATTTGTGGGAATTCGAAACGACTCGCGCAACTCGAGTCCCCATTGCTCACGATTCTTCAATCCATCACAGGTCATTCTTCATTGGAGGACTTTGGAATTTTACACAAACCACGGGCGGTGACGTTCCATGGTCCTCTCAAGTTATCGGTGAACGGAGGAGATCTCGATTTTTCCTGTTTGCCGGGGCCCCTATCGCTTTCGGAATCGAACCTAAATCAGTCGAGTAATCTGAGCACGACGGCGAGCCTCTGTCTGAGTATCGAAAATGAAGATGTCTTTCACGAACTGGCCCAAAGAAACCCGGGAGTCATCCTGATCCTCACCAGCTACCCTGGAGCTGCGGTGAGGAAGTTGTTTTCCCTTCTCCCCCTCACGCTTGATTTTTACCATTTTGGAGATAGCGACCCCTCCGGGTTTGATATTTTACGGGATCTTCGGGAGAAAACCCACCGGCCGATTCAGCCGATGCTGATGATGCACTCGCCCATGATTCCTCCGGAGCTTCCCGTCCCCTTATCGGCCCATGAGCATCAACTTTTCGAAAGTTTACTAGAAAACCCAACGCTTACCGATCTTCATTCTGAGTTGTTGAAAATTCAGCAATCCGGCGATAAAGGGAAATTTGAGCAAGAACACATCGAGATCGACGTGGTGATTCAATCGTTGAGTGAAATAGGTCTGTAGCACATCATTCCTGGGGGAAAAGAAGTATTAATCACCTCACTAGGCTACTTTGTAGGAAAGATCGACATTTCGACGGGTAAAATTTTACATCCTTATTTGATGGGGTTTAGCGCGGGGTATGGCCGTTGATATGTCGAGGAGGTGTGAATTTTTTAAAAAATGGGGGGATCGCTCTTTGACCTCTAACGGATAAAAAATAGTTGTGCCCCCATGGAGTAGAGCTCAAATCCTCGGATGCTTGTTAGCGTTCCGAAATAAACCTCTATTTGGCGAGGGATAGCCGCTGAAAAAGGAAAAAATGACCAAGGGCGTCAAAATGGCGAATTTCACCCAAAACCACAACATGTTGTATTGTGAATAATTTGTGGATACTATATGAGCAAAATTGGTTTGACCGTTTACCGTGATTTAGGGCAGTATACCAAAGCTGCGCAGTGCGCACGATCTGTTCTTTTTTCTTCGGGAAATGGCCCGGTTCAGAGCTGCGGTTACCACAGATTTCACCCCTTTTCACATCCCTTACTTCTCTTACCTCTTTTTCACCACACTCATGGCTGACACCATTACCATCACTCTCGGAGACCGCACTTTCGAGCTCGACCGCGAAAAAGCCGAGCAGGCATTCTCCGCCAAAAAGGTCGTCAATGGCCGCAACTCGATGTTTTTCAACATCCTGCCCTTGAAATACAAGTGGGCTTACGATCTCTACAAGGAGATGAAAAATGCCCACTGGGAGCCTGCGGAAATCGATTTGAAAATTGACCAGACGCAGTGGAGTCAGCTCGGCGAGTCCTGCCAGACTCTCTATAAAACCTTTCTCGGGGCTTTTGCCCGATCTCAGGAGCTTTTCCACTCCGGCGGTATCTACACGATTCGTGACCTCCTGACCGCTCCCGAGCTCAAGCTTGTTTTTGGTCGTTTTGTGCACGAGGAAAATACCCGCAACGACATCCTCGTTTACCTTCACGGCACGCTTTCGATTAACCCGATGGAGTGCTGTGATCTCACGATGACTCCCGCCTTCTCCGCGAAAAAATCCTTCGTGGCGGATCGCCTGTCACCACTGAGCCGGCACACAGATACCACGACGACGGAAAACAAGCAGTCGATGGTCCGTAATATTTTCCTCTCCAATCAATGCATGGAGGGCACCCAGCTAGTCAGTCTCTGGGCCATCATTTTCTCCCTTGCGGCTCAAAATAAACTACCGGGCACAGGAAAAATCCTCAGTAAGATTTTCGCCGACGTTGCTTATCGTTTCAGTATGCTCGATCAGCTCGTTCAGGAAATGATCAGTGAAAACCCAGACGTTTGGACCGCTTTGTTTAAAGACGAGCTAGTGGGTTACATGAAAGAAGCGGTGAAGCTTGAGCAAGATCTCATCGCCAACCTTCCCGTGGCCGATGCCGGATTGGACGCGGATGCCCTCTCCCAATACATCGAATACCTCGCCGATGAGCGACTCGCTAATTTCGGTCTCTCTCGCCAATACTACCACGCGCAAAGCCCATTCCCATGGCTCGATGAGCAAATGCACCTCAGCAGCCAATCATTCGGAGCCACCACCACCCTCAACACCACCTTCGAAGACGACGACCTGTAATTAAAGTTTGCCAGTTTGATAGTGTGTCAGTCGGCAGCTCATTGAGCCATGCAATCGAGCACTGAAAAACTAGCAAACTGAAAAACTCACACACTTTAAAATCTATGTTTTCTGCCCAACTCGACGACTACTCCATTCCTCTGGATAAGGAAAAAGCCGCCAAACTTCTCGACGCCAAGAAAGTCATTGGCGGCACCCGCCTGCCCGGCTTTGGCCTTGTGCCACTTAAATACCCATGGGCGTGGGAAATTTACACCGACATGCGCTCAAACCACTGGGAGCCTGAGGATATTCCCATGCAGAAAGACGTCGAGCAATGGCGCAGCGATGAAATCACCGACGTCGAACGCTGGATTATCAAAATGGGGATCGGCTATTTCTCCGCCGCCGAAGGTATCGTGGGCGATAACATCATCCACGTGATCCGTGATCAAGTCACCGCTCCCGAGCTTGAGCTGGTATTCCGCAGGCATGCACATGAGGAAAATATCCACGCCGACTCGCTCGTTTACATGATCAGCTCCCTGGGGCTAAACCCACACGAGTGCGATGCCATCTTTGAAGACGTCTTAACCGTGCAGGAAAAAACCGACTTCGTCGTATCCAACTCCCGCGCACTCCGTCGCGATATGGATATGTCGCTTCCCGAAAACAAACAAGCGCTCGCCCGCAATGCGTTTATTTTTGGTCAGTGTATGGAAGGCACCCAATTTTATGGACTCTTCGGTATGGTGCTCTCGCTCTACCGCCAAAACAAATTCCCCGGCATTGGGCAGATGTTCCGCTACACGCTGCGCGATGAGTCGAACCACATCGAACTCCTGCGCAACCTCCTCATGGACCTCGTTAATGAGAACCCAGAGATCTGGACGGATGACTTTAAAGAAGAACTCCGCCAGACGATGGCTGAGGCGATCAAGTTAGAAAAGAACTTCATCCGCGATTGTTTACCGGTTGCCGCCGTCGGCATGAACATCGAGGACTTCCACCAATACATCGATTACATCGCCGACCGCCGACTCGAATCCTGCGGCCTTGAGCCCCTCAAAGGAAACGTCGGCAACCCCTTCCCATGGCTCGCCGAAATGATCGACATCAAAAAAGAGCAAAACTTCTTCGAAGGCCGCGTCACCGAATACCAAAAATCCACCGCGCTCGGCAACATCGACGACGATGAGCTTTAGCGCAGCGAAGCTGCTAGTTTGCTAGTTTTTCAGAGTGTCAGTTTGGCAGTTAAGAAACTCGGAGAAACAGCCTCACTGAAAACTCTCAAACTGAAACACTAAAAAACTTCCCCTCCCATGTCCTTAAAAACATTCGAAGATCTTGACGTTTGGAAACGTGGGTGTCGACTAGCTGTCGATACTTACATTGCTACAAACGATTCCAAAGACTTTGGATTGAATAGCCAGATGCAACGAGCCGCAGTTTCAATATCATCCAATATTGCTGAAGGATCAGAGCGTGATAGCGACAAGGAGTTTGCGCGGTTTCTCCGTTACAGCAAAGCCTCGTGCGCTGAATTACGAACTCAACTCTATATTGCCCAAAAAATTCGCAAAGCTCTCAATCAGCCAGAATTGTCAAATGGGGCTCAAATGATTCAAGAAACCAAAGAGCTAGGATCCATGCTCCAAGGGCTCATCAACTCCTTCTCAACATAGATTTCGCCAAGCTCCACCGCAACCCAAGACTGCAAACTGAAAAACTCCCACACTAACAAACTTATTTCCATGTACCGTTCCATCTCACTCGAAGAAGATCTTGCGCTTAAAAAAGTCATCACTGACCGCGCCTCCGCCCCTGCCACTGACCGCTTTGACTGGCGTGCCGACATTGGTGAAAAAACCACCGACCGCGTGCCTCAGATTTTTGTCACTGGTGGGCAGGAAGAAGAAGAACTCTCGCTCGCGAAAGTAGCCGATACCATTGGTAGCGCCCTGACCAACCTGCTGGTTTCCCGTCAGGAGAAAGACGATAAGATCTTCAACGAAGAGAACCGCAACTTTGTCTCCAATGTGGCGAACAGCGTGGCGTCCTCACTCACGGAACAGGTGCAAGAGGGTGGGCAGCTTCGCTTGACCCGTAATGACCTTTACCTCCTCATCGAAAAAGCGCTGATCGAAAACGATGCCCATGACGTGGCGAAGTCGCTTGTCTTCTCCCGGTCACTTGAGAAAAATGGTGAGGTGATTGTCTCCGAGGAGCCACAGACCATGCCCGTCCGATTGATCCGCCGCAGTGGTAACGTGGTGCCATGGAGCCAGACGAAAATCGAGATCGCCGTGCGTAAGGCATTTCTATCGATCAAAGAAGATCCGGACGCCGCCGTAAAAATCTCCCAGACCGTCACCGAGGCGATCCGCACAGGTGATTCCGCTTTTGCCCACATCGAAAACGTCCAGGACCTCGTCCAGGAAGAGCTCATGCGCCAAGGCCACTTCAAAGCCGCCGAAGCCTACATCCTCTATCGCGCCCAACGCGCCCAGATGCGTCTCGACGAACAGCCCGCTGAAGACCCTAACCAGGAATCCATGCTTGTGGTTTCCGATGAAGATGGCAACACCGAGTTCTGGGACGGCTCCGAGCTTCGTAAGCGGATTGCCTTCTCAAGCATCGGCCTAGAGCTCTGCCTGACCGAAGCCGAAATCGAGCAGGAACTCCGCCGGTCCATTGGCGCAGAAATCACTCGCGCCGCCCTGAAGTCCACCATCATTCTCAATGCCAAATCGCTGATCGAACGCGATGCCGACTTCGCCAAATTTGCCGGCCGTATCCTTCTCACCTACATCTACGAGGAAGTGCTCGATTGGAACATCCTCACCGATGGCATCAGCGCGCTGAAAACGGCCCACAAAGAGTCGTTTAAAAAATACCTCGCCCACGGCATCAAAATCAAACGTATCTCGCCAGAAGTCGTCGCCCAATACGACATCAAAAAGCTCGCCGACGCGCTCGACCCCACCGCCGACCTCGACTTCGATTACCTCGGCGTGCAGACCCTCTACGACCGCTACCTCATCGTCGATAAAACAGGCAACAAGCAACGCCGACTCGAAACCCCGCAGTTCTTCTGGATGCGTGTTTCTATGGGTCTCTTCCGTGCCGAAAAAGAAAACCGCGAAGACTGGGCCATCCGCCTCTACTCGCTCTACAAAGGTCGCCGATTTTGCTCGTCCACACCCACCCTCTTTAACTCCGGCACCCTGCACTCCCAGCTCTCCTCATGCTACCTCTACAAGGTGGACGACTCCATTGAGAGCATCATGCAGCGCGGTATCGCCGACAACGCCTACCTCTCGAAATGGGCCGGTGGTCTCGGTGGATCATGGACCGCAGTGCGTGGCACCGGCGGATACATCCAGGGCACCAACGGTGAATCCCAGGGGATCATCCCATTCCTCAAACTTCACAACGACCAACTCGTCGCCGTGAACCAAGGTGGCAAACGCCGTGGCTCTGGCTGTGCTTACCTTGAAAGCTGGCACAACGACATCGAAGACTTCCTCGAGCTGCGCAAAAACACCGGAGACGAGCGCCGCCGCTGTCACGATATGAACACGGCGAACTGGATTCCCGACCTCTTCATGAAGCGTATGGAAGCCCGTCAGGACTGGTCGCTCTTCCGCACGAACGAAACTCCCGATCTCCACGACCTCTACGGCAAAGCCTTCGAGCTCCGCTACGAAGAATACGAAAAACAAGCCGCCGAAGGCAAGATCTGGACGCGTAAGCTCCCGGCGATTGAGCTTTGGAAAAAGATGCTCAAGATGATCTTCGAAACAGGTCACCCATGGATCACCTTCAAAGACCCCTGCAACGTGCGCTCCCCACAGGACCACTGCGGCGTCATTCACTCATCTAACCTTTGCACCGAAATCACCCTCAATACCTGCGAAGAAGAAACCGCCGTCTGTAACCTCGGCTCCGTGGTGCTGGATACCCACATCACCGCTGACGGCTCACTCGATCACGAAATGCTCAAGGAGACGATCACCGTCGCCATCCGCGCACTCGATAACGTCATCGATATTAACTTCTACCCGACGCCCTCCGCGCAAACCGCGAACTCCCGCCACCGCCCGATCGGCCTAGGCATCATGGGCCTGCAAAACGCGCTCTACAAAAAGAACCTCGCCTTCGCCTCCCCGGCCGCCATTGATTTCAATGACGAGTTTATGGAAGCCATTTCCTACTACGCCTACAATGCCTCCAGCGATCTTGCTGCAGAATCCGGCACCTACTCCAGCTACAAAGGCTCGAAGTGGGACCGAGGACTCCTGCCACAGGACACCGTCGATATGCTTGAAGACGAACGCGGCATGAAAATCGAAGTCCCTCGCGGAGCGAAGATGGACTGGACTCACCTGCGTGAAAAGATTGCCAAACACGGCATGCGAAACTCAAATGTGTTAGCCATTGCACCCACCGCCACCATCTCCAACATCATGGGCACCACCCCATGTATCGAGCCAAACTACAAAAACCTCTACGTGAAGAGCAACCTGTCCGGTGACTTCATCGTGCTCAACCGCCAACTCGTCCGCGATCTCAAAGCCGAAGGCCTCTGGAGCCAAGACATGCTCGACCAGCTCAAGTATTTCGACGGCGAACTCACCGACATCGAAGACATCCCGGATCACCTCAAAGAGAAGCACCAGACCGTCTTCGGCGTAGGCTACCAAGCCATCATCGATGCCGCCGCGCGCCGTCAGAAGTGGATTGACCAATCCCAATCCGTCAACCTCTTCCTCGCCACGCCCGACATGAAAACCCTCAGTCACATGTATCGCCACGCCTGGCACACCGGCCTCAAAACCACCTACTACCTCCGCAGCCTCCAGGCCAGCAACATCGAAAAATCCACCATCGACGTGAAAAAAGAAGTCCGAGGCCACGCCGGAGGCCAAAAGCAA
>CAYNNY010000149.1:0-8047 GCA_964398555.1 uncultured Verrucomicrobiales bacterium | reverse complement strand
GGGTGATTTGAGGTCGCCGTAGTGATAGGTGGCGTTGCTTGCGGTGGTGGTTGTCTGACGTTGACGTAAGTGCAGTGGGGATGTTGCGGGTGATGTTTTCCGACGTGGCTTGGTCGTGGCAGTGAGTAAAAAGCCAGCTATAACAAGAGGCACGGGTGGTGTGGGGGTTGGTTGAATTGGGGAATTGTAGGTGAAGATTGGGGGTGGTGTGCCTGCGTGAAGTGAGGTAATGCGAGTTACGTTGTAGGTGGCGGTAAGGGTAGAATGGTTGGTGGTTGCCTGTTCAAAATTGATGGGATTGGCACATGGTAAGGCCATGGATGAAATCGCCATGGGTGGCATCGAAGAGAAAAGTCCCTCGAAAAATCCAAAACCGACGACAGTTCCCAAAAGAAGGCACACAAAGAGAAACCTTTCTCGGAGTCTGAGTGGGTGTTGACTTTGCGGAGATACTGACATGACCCTCATCATACTCACCCAGTATGAGAAGAAAAGAAGAAAGGAGAATTCACCCTATGCAAAATAGCCGCTTACTTTTTCCATCAGAACAAATCCTGATTCAATTGTGCGTGTTTCCTGTCACAAAAAATCACATTGACGAAACTTGGAGCATGAAAGATGATTTCTTTATGGAAGATTAAATGTGTTGCAAGGTGCTGAAAGTCATTTTTTCGGGACCCAAAACGAAACCCAAACAACCACTCTCGTCTTGAAGCCGCAACCCAACTCACGACTCAACTCATGGCACGTCCTCCGACCTCCCATGCCGTGGCACAAACCCCGTATCCGCCCGGCGGAGGACGGTGAGATTGTCATCCTCATCCACGGACTCTGGCGCAGCCTTTGGGCGATGGAGCCCATGGCCGAATATTTAAACCAAATGGGATACCACACCATCAACGTGCCCTACCCCTCGTTTCGAAAGCCCATCGAAGAAAGCTCTCGACTCATCCATAACACCATTAACCTTCACGACAAAGGAACCCGCATCCACTTTGTCACCCACTCTCTCGGCGGCATCATCAGCCGCAAGCTCCTCGCCGAGCTTCCCCAGCAACAGACCGGCCGCGTCGTCATGCTCGCACCACCGAACCAAGGAAGCGAAATCATCCAGTGGCTTGACCAATGCGGCCCGCTCAAACACACCCTCGGCCCCGCCGGACAACAGCTCCGTATGGGAAAAGTCGACGCCCCACCCGTCGCCGAAGAAACCGACACCGCAGTGATTATGGGCAGACGCAGCACTATCCCCTTTTTCCGCACCCTGCTCGATCCTGAAAACGATGGTATTGTATCGGTAGAAAGCGGCAGAATCGAAGGCATGAATGAATTTTACATCCTCGACACCGACCACACCTTCATCGCCACCGACCCCAGAGTCATGGAAATGACCGCCCAGTTTCTCAACGATGGAAAAATCAAGGTGAGCTAGCCTCCCCCACCCTATGGCGTCTTCGGCTTGATTTCGTTGCCTTTTGTATCGATGGGATAGAGCGCGTCTTCTTCGAGCTGTTAGTGCGTCTTCTTCTTCGAGCTGTTGACTCATTGCTTTGACGAGGCTTTTGAGTTTTTCCGGATTTTGAGTCGCTATATTTTTATTTTCAACCGGATCATTTTTGAGATCGTAAAGTTCGTAGTCTGGGCTGCCGGGAGTTTTTGGGTTGTAGTGGTAGATGAGTTTTCAGTCCCTGGTGAGAGAGCATTGATATATTTGTAAAATAGTTCTATTCCCAGTGACTCATAGCCTTCATACCATCCAACCGCTGTTGAATCTGCTGCTCGGTGACGGTTTCAAGCCTGCGCGTGGAAAAGTCCTCACAGGTGAAACTCGCCAGAATGGAACCTCGAACAATGGCATCTCGGATCTGATGGAAGGTAAAATCTACCCCGCCAAGCGAGGCAAGATACCCAGCCATCGCCCCAAGGAAAGTGTCACCCGCACCCGTGGGGTCGATAATTTCGCGCAGAGGCCAGGCGTGGAAGCGGAAAATTGAATCGTCGGGACCAAACAAAATTGCGCCAAACTCACCCAGCTTGATCACGACGTATTGGGGGCCTTTTGCGCGCAGCTTTTCACCCGCCACAATCAGATTTCCGTCGTTGGCTAATTCGCGAGCCTCGGACTCATTAATCACCAGCAAGTCGATCCGCTGCAACACCTCATGAAGTCGCTCATTGGCGATCTCAATCCATAGATCCATGGTGTCGGCGATGACAAATTTCCGATCCGCTGTGCACTGGTCGATCATTTCGATCTGGTTATCAGGCGACATATTCGCTGGCACTACAATACGGCTTGCCGCGATGCTTTCGGGGATTTTCACACTCCAGCTCTCAAGCACATTGAGACCGACGAGGTGGGTTGTGCGGTCATTCATATTTTCATGATACTCCCCAGTCCAGGTGAAGGATGCGCCCTCTGAATGCTCGACACCTGTCAGTGAAACGCCATGGCTTTCCAGCATCGCGAGATGCTCTTGCGGATAGTCATGACCCACCACGCCAACGAGGTGGGCGGGCTTGCAGTAATAACTGGCAGCCAGTGATGCGTAGGCGGCAGATCCGCCCAGCAGATTTTTAGCGACGGAGGAAGGAGTGGTAACGTTGTCGATGGCGATGGTTCCGCCGATGATGATGCTCATAATAGGATGTGATTGAGTAATTTGTAATGAAGTGATTAAGAAGTGAAATGAGCCAGCACGCTACGGGTTGCTTCCGTAATATCAGGGGCTTGAAGAAGAGCGGAGACGATCACCACGCGGCGGGCGCCAGAGGCCAGAACCAGCTCTAAATTATCAGGTTTGATACCACCAATGCAAAACATCGGGATCTGGGAACCGACTCGCGCCTGAATGTCCGCTATATTTTTCAAACCAATGCCAGGGCGGCCTTTCTTCGTGGGTGTCGGGAAAAGAGGACCAAAGCCAATGTAGTCAAACCCTTCATCAAGAGCTTTCAATGCCTGCGTGGGCGAATGAGTGGATCGACCCACAATCATGGCATCACCCACGATCTCGCGCACCTGGGCCAGCGAACCGTCGTCTTGGCCGATATGAACACCATCAGCACCCACAGCGGCGGCCACTTCTGGAAAATCATTAATAATCAAAGGGACACCATACTTGCGGCATAGCGGCAAAAGACCTGGGAGTTTATTTTTCAGTAAATCAAGCACCGCGCATTCTTCATACCCCTTGGCGCGGAGTTGAAGGACCCCCACGCCACCGCGAAGCATCGCCTCGGCCACCGATTCCATATCAGCCTCAGCCACATACCCAGCATCGAGAATACCGTAAAGATAGGCATCATTGAGTGCATCATTGATTTTCTCCGTCATTGCGCGGCTAGGCATGAGGTGGGAAGAGGAAAGTTTCAAGTTTCAAGTTTCAAGAATCCTCACAGGACAAAACGAATGAACACCCACCGCTCCACCCAAATCATCCACATATGAACACCTCTGTTCGAATCCCCTAAAGCTCGAATTGCATGCTCGACGTGCAACGAAAGTATTCTTAGAAGTCGTCAGCAAACAACCATCAAAAAATAACGATGAATCAATTATTTAACATCCAAGGAAAAGTCATCGCCGTCACCGGTGCCACTGGAATCCTCGCCGGAGGCCTCGCTACATATCTTCTTGAGCAAGGAGCCAAGATTGCCATCCTCAGCCTCGTTCAAGAAGAGGTGGATGAAGCCGTAGCCAAAGCTAAAAAAATCTCAGAAGATGTCATCGGCTTTGCCTGTGATGTGACCGACGCCGAAAAAGTGCAAGCGGCCCACGACTATGTGATTGAGCAGTTTGGCACCGTCGATGTCCTGATCAACGGCGCAGGCGGCAATATGAAGGGCGCCACCGTAGGCCCTGATGACAACCTCTTCGAAGCCATCGATCTGGGAGACTACTCCAAAGTGCTCGACCTCAACCTTAAAGGCACTGTGATTCCCTCATTCATTTTCGGCAAAACGATTGCTGAAAAAGGAAAAGGCTCAATCCTTAACTTCTCTTCCATGTCCGCCGAACAATCCATCACTCGCGTGCTAGGATACTCCAACGCCAAATCTGGCGTCGATAACTTCACCCGCTGGATGGCAACTGAACTCTCCCAACGCTACGGTGACGGCATCCGCGTCAATGCGGTGGCTCCTGGATTTTTTGTAACTCACCAGAACCGTGCCCTACTCACCACCGAAGACGGCGGATTTACCGAGCGCGGCCAGCAAGTCATCAACAACACACCCATGGGACGCTTCGGAAATGCGGAGGAAGTGTATGGAGCTTTCCACTATCTTATGAGCGACGCCTCTTCTTTCGTCACCGGAACCGTGCTCAAAATCGACGGCGGATTTTCCTGCTTCAGCGGCGTTTAATCCACCTGACTCAAAGACTTCTAGACTTCCAGCCATGAATTCCACACATCTACTCGACGAAGGCTTCCGCTGGTATGGGCCGAACGACCCCGTCACCCTCGCAGACATCGTCCAATGCGGAGCCGCTGGTGTTTACACCGCGCTTCACGACATTGCATACGGCGAGGTCTGGCCCAGAGAAGCCATCAAAGAACGCCTCGACCAGCTCAATGCCCATGGATTAAAGTGGCTCGCCGTGGAATCAGTGCCCGTCTCCGAAGACATCAAAACTCGCGGTCCACTCTGTGAAGAGCATCTTGAAAATTACCGACTCACTCTCGAAAACCTCGGTGCGGAAGGCGTGAACGTCGTCGTTTATAACTTCATGCCGGTGCTCGACTGGATTCGAACCGATCTCGCCTACAAGCTAAAAGACGGCAGCGAAGCCCTCCTTTTCGACCCCGTGCATTTTGCCGCCTTCGAAATCCACCACCTCCAACGCGATGGCGCGGAAGCCGATTACACCCCCGAGCAGATTAAAAAAGCCAAAACCTTCTTTGAAAGTAAAACCGAAGAGGAAAGAAAACAATTTGAACAAAACATCCTCGACGTCTTCCCCGGCTGCGCATGGGGACTCTCGCTCGACGAACTCCGCACCATGCTCGCCGCCTACGCCGACATCGATGCCGACCAGCTGCGAGACAACTACCGCCATTTCCTCCAAGCCGTCATCCCCGCCGCCGAAACCTCTGGCGTCCGACTCGCCGTTCACCCCGATGACCCGCCATTCGAGGTGCTCGGCCTCCCCCGCATTGTCTCTACCGAGGCCGATCTGCGCCAAATCATCGCCATGGTTCCCAGCCCAGCCAATGGACTCTGCTTCTGCTCCGGCTCACTGGGAGCGAGAAAAGACAATGATCTCCCCGGCATCATCGAACGACTCGGCCAGCACATTCACGCCGTGCATTTGCGCAGCGTCCAACATCTCGACGACGGCCAGTTCTACGAAGCCAACCACCTCGAAGGCGGAGCCAACATCCCCGCCCTCGTGAAAGCATTTCTCAAAGTCAACGCCCAGAAGGAAGCCGACAAAAAGCTCAGTTTCCGCCCTGACCACGGCCACCGCCTGCTCGACGACCTCAAGAAACCCACCAACAGCAACCCCGGCTACGACTGCCTGGGCCGCATGCGCGGATTGGCTGAGATTCGAGGATTGCAGGTGGGAATGGCACACTGCGGCGGGCATTAATCCAATCTTTGAGTTCAACTAAACAAACATCACCGCACAATGGTGTATTTCTCAAATAACACCACAGCTTTTTAGACATAAAATGCTTCGTTATGTGTTCTTTATCCTCTTTTTAATTGACCCCATACCCGACTTCTCTCAAAGTATAAATCATGAAACTCAAAGCGCACTTACTACTTCCCCTGTCTTGCTGCATTCTCACATTACCCGCAGGAGCCATATCCATCACCATTGACTACACCTACGACACCACCAATTTTTTTGGCGCAGGGAACCCAGACGGGGCTGCGGCCGGAGCGACAGCAAAATCAGCACTTGAAGCGGCAGCTCAGTTTTACACCGATAAATTCACGGATGATTTTCTCGAAATTGTCCCGAGTGGAGGCAACACATGGACACCCAATTTTCTCCACCCTGGAACCGGAACTACCCAAACGATACCTGACCTTGTCGTCTCAGCCGACACCGTCATGATTTACGCTGGTGGACGTAGTCTTGCAGGCTCAACACTTGGAACCGGCGGAGGCGGGGGATGGAGTGGATCAGGAACACCTTCTTGGCTCACTATTATTGGTGAACGTGGGGAAGGTGCCCCAACAACTGGCGGATCAGCTACTGAATATGCACCATGGGGAGGCAGCATCACTTTTGACAATGATACAGCCGGACAGTGGTGGTATAACCATACAAGCACCGCAGGACTATCCGGCAAAAACGACTTTTACTCTGTAGCACTCCATGAACTAGGTCACGTCATGGGTTTTGGCACAACAGACTCTTGGAATGCACAACACACTGGACCCTCATTTGGAAAATCATTTACCGGAGTAAAAGCCACGGCTGAGAACGGAGGCGTCAACCCACTTTTACAAACTGATCTCGATCCTCCAGGTCACTTTAAAAATGGCACCATGAGCACCGTTTTTCAGGATGGCACTGCACAGGAAGCAGCCATGGATCCTAGCATTACTACCGGAGAAAGAAAGCTACTCACCGAACTCGATATGGCGGCCTTCGCTGATATCGGCTGGAACGTAGTCCCCGAGCCAAGCAGCGCCATACTCCTCACGATCGGACTCATCCCCCTGCTGAGACGCAGACGCTAATTCAGCCCTCCTCGAGCACCTTCAAACTTCCATCTTTATTCAAGAGGCAACTTCATCTGCGCGATCAAATCGGCGATAGGGGCGAAAGTTTTCCGATGAATCGGGCACGGGCCATGCTCCCTGAGGGCCTCCATGTGCAGCTTGGTGCCGTAGCCTTTGTGCCGTTCAAATCCGTATGCGGGGTATTGCTCAGCATACTCCAGCATCAGCCGGTCCCGCGACACCTTGGCGATAATACTCGCCGCCGCGATCGAGAGGCTCTTCCCGTCCCCTTTGACAATGCCCTCGGAGGGCAAGGGGAAATTTGGCACCGGCAAACCATCGATCAAACAAAAATCAGGCACCTGAGACAATGACAGTGCCGCCCGCGCCATCGCCGCATGGGTCGCCCTGAGAATGTTAATCTTCTCAATTTCATCCACCTCCGCATACGCGAGCGACCAGAGAACGTCGTTGCGCGAGGTCAACTCCTCATAAAGAAGCTCACGGCGTTTTTCCGTGAGCTTTTTGGAATCGTCCAAAAGATCGTGCTTAAACCCAGCGGGAAGAATCACCGCAGCCGCTGAAACGGGTCCAGCCAAGGGACCTCGCCCGGCTTCATCAATTCCAGTCACCCAAGTGGCTCCGGATTTTTTGCGGGCTATTTCAAAAGAAAGGTCAGGCATGGGCAAAAGATGCATTGGTCAAGACACCTTTGCCAGCCTGATTTGTTTCAACCCGATTAATGGTGTCCACTTCCAGGCTGCATCGAGCGTGGCACTCCACCGGAACGAACCCCTACCATCATCGTGATGTAATATTTGTTATTGGCTTTATAAACACCAATTCCGGTGAGGTCCCAAGTTTGCTTCAGGTGGCGATTGTGCTCCACACTCTTTACCCATGCATTGACGGCGGCCTTGGCCGGATCAGATGTCGAGACAGGCACGGCGGAATAGATTTCACCCAAATTGGCAATTCCATGTTTGAGATACGCGTATTGGGCACGATTCACTGAACCAAAATCGCTTGATTTACCTTGCGTGGCTTGAAACTTACTGTGCCCCTGCGCCAGGCCATTGAGAGACATGGACCCCCGCATTTCTTTTTTGCCTGCTTTGACACGCTCTACATTGACTAATTTGAAGACTCTTTCCGCGATCACCCGTTCCTGTGAGCTTGGAGCGGTCGCTTGAGTTAAATTCGAGGGCGAAGAGCAGGAAACGAGCACCAGTGAAAGTGCAGCCCCTGCCCATGTAAGGATGGGTTTAATTGGCTTCATAACGTCCGTGTTTACCCCGAGATCAGGACACCGTCTATATAATTCAGCCTATTCAAGTTAATAGTCAAACCCACCTCCAATCAG
>CAYNNY010000148.1:5089-8095 GCA_964398555.1 uncultured Verrucomicrobiales bacterium | reverse complement strand
TACCTTGCCCCGAGAACGGAGCCTTGACAATGTGCAGATGATGCAGCTTCACAAACTCGATGGCCGGGTGAGAGTTGAACTCCTCAGCATACGCCAGCATTTGCTCCCGAGACTCCCAGGGGAAACCAAAAATTACATGCAAGCACACATGGATCGGTGAATCTTTGAGTGACTCAGACATGGGTGAAGCAGTTCTGACACAATCCCCGATCTCTTCAAAGCTAATCAGCCAAGCCTGAGCAACCCATCAAAATAACCACCCCCAATCCTACTTTGGGGTTTCGATTTTAAAACTTGGAGTTTAGAGTCCCGTATGGGTTCGCTGTTTGCTCTGCTTGCTATTATTTTCATCTCACTGCTGGTCGTCCTCATTGGCACCAATGCCTTGGTCATGACCGACATGTCCGCTCGACAGTGAAGAAGCAGTGGACAAAATGGCTCATCCAGATCAGTAACGGGGTTCCCCCAGCATTTTCCTTTTCCTTACCCATCCTCCACCCCCTCCAATATGGCGCGCGCAAAATCAAAAAGAGCTGAGAAGCCACCTACCCTGAGAAGCGATCTCGCGATTCTCACCAAGGTGAATCTCAACACCTTTGTCCTGATCACCACCTTATTTGGCTACTTGCTGGGCTCTCGCTACTTTTACGGCTCGTGGATCTACGATGGCTGGCTGCTCTGGCACACTCTGCTGGGCACCGCTTGCACCGCGTTCGGCTCCGCCGCATTCAACCAGCTGATGGAAATCGAGGAAGACGCCCGCATGGAGCGCACCGCCAATCGCCCACTTCCGGCCCGGCGGATGCTCCCAGTGAATGCCTTTGGCATCGGCTGGGGGCTCTCGGCCTTTGGCATCATCCACCTCGCACTCAAGGTCAACGCCGCCTCAGCCTACCTCGCAGCCGCCGCATTGGGAGTCTATGTCTTTATCTACACCCCTCTCAAACGCCGCAGCTCCACCAACACACTCATCGGCGGCATTCCCGGAGCGATTCCCCCGATGATTGGCTGGGCTGCGATTGCCCACACCACGGTAGACGCTACAACTGGTGCCACCGCAGGCAGCTGGATGGACGGCCAAAGCTGGTATCTCTTCGCCTTCCTCTTCCTCTGGCAAATGCCGCACTTTGTCGCCATCAGCTGGCTCTGCCGGGAGGAATATGAAAAAGCAGGATACTGCATGTGGTCCAACGGTGATGCCTCCGGCAAAAAAACAGCACGCATCGCCATGCTCTTCACCGTGATGCTCATCGCGCTGGCACCCATCGGTCATCTTCTCGGATACTCTGGACTGGTGTGGACCATCGGCGGCAGCGCTGCCGGACTAGTCATGCTCTGGCTCTGCTGGGTCTTTAAAACCACTCCCGAAAAAGCGACGGCCCGAAAACTCTTCTTCTACACCTTGCTATACCTCCCCCTCGCGCTCGGATTACTTGCCATCGGCTGGCACGTAGGCTAGCTTCCCGACCTCAAGACTTCCCAACTCCCCCTCACACCCACTTATTGATCTATGGATCTGGAACCTGCAGAAAGAAACCCGGCCGAGCTTCGACGCACCGCCTTCACCCTCATCGCCATCATGATCGTTGGTGCCGCCTTTGTGCTCTATGCGTATAAAAAGCACGAACAAAGCAGCGATCCTAACCGCCCACCGATCACGGCCAAAATCACGCGCAACCTCGCCACGAAAAACCAACAGGATGAGTTCGCCAGCATGTCGACCTTCGAAGGCAAAGTCTGGTTTGCAGCACCCTTCTGTATTTCCCAGCTCGATGAAAACAAACACGCCATCGCCGCGATGAAGGAGCTCGATGCCCGTTACAAAGATCGCAAAGATGTTCATTTCGTTCTTCTCTCCATCGAAGGAGTGGATCAAGGCGTCACCCCCGTGCAATTGGCGGAAGCGGCTCAACAACTGGACATCGACAACTCGCGCTGGAGCCTACTGACAAGCAACGACACCAACAAACAGAGAGGTTACATTAAAGACCAGCTCCGCCTCGGACTCGTCAGTGAACGCCTGCCAGGTGATCCCAAAGGAAAGTGGAAATTTCCCTCACAGATTTCCCTGATCGATCGGGAAATGCACGTCCGCCAACGCTACGACTTCAAGCAAGCCACCGAAGCTCAGGCAGAGATGGAAAAAAATGTCGCTAAGCACCCGGAGCTTAAAGAAGAAGAAAATATCGACCTCTATCTACGCGCTGTGCCACTGCTCAGAGAAAAAATGTTTGCTAACACCGACTACGTTCTCAACGAAACTTCAACTGGAAAATAACCCAAATAAACTGATGTCCGACAAAGCCAAAATCGCCGCCATTTACATCACTGTTGCCCTCGTATCAGCACTGATTCTTGCCACCACCTTTTACATCCGAAGCTCCCAGCTGAAGCCCGAGCTCGTGGTTCCTGAGATCAAGCCGATGCTGACTCTGGAAAAAGATCTGCTGCTGATCAATCAGGATGGTGAAGAAATGCATCTCTCTGATCTCAAAGGTAAAGTCTGGGCCTTTGCCCAGTTCTACGCCACCTGTCCGATGTGCGCCAAACGCAACGCCCAGGGACTCAAAAACGTTTACGAAACCTTCAAAGACCAACCGGATTTCAAGCTCGTCTGCATCACCGTCAACCCTGAGAATGACACTCCCGAGGAGATGAAACTCTACGCCAAAAGTCTCGGCGCGGACACTTCAAACTGGCTATTCCTCACCGGCGATGCCGAAAAGCTCAAGGACTACATGGTCAACGAGATGAAATACGATCCCATCCAAAAGCGCGAAGACCCCGATGAAGCAGCCTCCAAGGGAGCACTGGCACACAACATGTCCATCGCCGTTTTCAACCGGGACATGTCCATGATCGGTCGCCGCGATCTCTACAACGCCCGCCAGCAAGGTGAGGCAGTTTACCTCGAAACAGAAAAAGCCCTGCACGCAATGATCAGCCAAGTCCTTGGTCAAAAGGATTAATCCGCTCTATGGAGCGCGGGTTTGTAACCCGCATCTG
>CAYNNY010000148.1:0-4989 GCA_964398555.1 uncultured Verrucomicrobiales bacterium | reverse complement strand
AACCCGCATCTGCCCAGTCTCTAACCACCTCTCCCACTCAGGCAGACGCTCAACTGGAAGCCGCGGGCTACAAACCCACACTCCCCTCTAAAACCTACGCCCACCAAACCATGCAAGATTATCTTCTAGCCGAGCCAAACCCACAACGTCTCAAAACGCTGAGCCGCACCTCGTGGGCGGTGAGCATCGTCATTTTTATCATCGTAGGCGCGATGGGCCGATACCACATTGAGATCGACACCGATCTCTCATTTCTCCCCATGCTGCATGCCATTCTGAACTCACTGGTGGCCATCAGCCTGATCACAGCCGTGGTGGCTATCAAAGGGAAAAATATCAAACTCCACAAACGCGCCATCGGCACCGCGATGAGCTGCTCAGCCCTCTTTCTCATCAGCTACGTCACCTACCACAGCACCCAGGGAGAGGTGCGCTACGGAGGTGAAGGCACGGCCAGAACTATCTACCTTATCTTACTTGCCAGCCACATTCTCCTAGCGGCCATCAGCCTGCCATTCATCCTGATCACGCTCTCGTTAGGAGCCACCAACCACTTCGCGCGCCACCGTAAGATGGCCCGCTGGGTCTTCCCGCTCTGGCTCTACGTCGCCATCACCGGCCCCATCTGTTACCTGATGCTGAGACCGTATTATTAAAAGTTTCTCAGAAAATCTCTACACTCTCCGGATCTCAGATCCTTTGAAATGAATGTTAATGCGATAGTTCTTTTTGTGACGACAGTAGATTTTACCCGTGGTCAGATCAAAATTCTCGGGGATTTCCAAGAGGTGCTCATCCACGCTGGCGAAAAACCCACGCTCTGATAAAATATCAATCAGCATGGATAATGCCATTGGCTCACTTAACAAAGCATCTTCCGTGTTCACCAAAGCACGTCCGGAAATGGCATGCGGCTTGATAATTGGCATGATTTTATTTTCAATCAGAGCAATCACTTTGTGAAATAGCTCCGGACTACCAATCTCATAGCGATCAAGTCGATACACTAAATCTCGGCGAGCGTGGAAAGTGATCTCACTCGCCAATGGCAAAGCGTGAAGGGCATCGTAAGTGCGGGGATCGAGCTCCAATGAACTCTGATAATCCATCTCATTGAGAATATTAGCCTGCACCACATCCAACGGTGGCTGCGCATTAATCAAGTGGTATTGGAAAAACTGCTTGAGTGAAAGTAGGGCGTCATACGTCTTCTCTTTGAAAAGTGTGTAGCGGCCACGGGCTAGATCTTCATCAATATCCGTGGAACGCACTTCCCAGAGCTCGCCCTTTCCTGTTCTTTTCACCTCTTCATTGTGAGCCATCATTTTGCGTCCACGGCTCATCTGCCGGTTGATACTTTCTGCCTCATCAACAAACAGAATCATGATGTGATAGATCGGCTGCTTGAAGTTAACGGCATATTTCGTGTTCGCGAACTCAGTGCGAAGTTCATTCATGGCATCATAGAGCATCTTGATACACTCCACCTGCACGCGCGTGCGCGGAAAACCATCGAGAACAGCCCCCTCACGGTAGGATGGATTCAGCATCTTGCGGAACAGGATATCCACAACTTCGCGGTCACCCACCATATTTCCACCTGCAATGAGAGCCTTCATCTCCGGAGTATCCAACAAAGAACTCACCACGATCGGCTCGGACACAATATCGCGCACCTTGCGGATGTAATCGGTATTGGTTCCTTTACCCGCCCCTGGAGCGCCACCAAGCAAAATGAGCTCTTTGGGAAAGCGAAGATTACTTCTTCCCAGTTCCAACTCTAAATCATTCCAAACAGTATTAAAAATAAGCTGGGCATCTTTCACCTCAAGGTCTGAGGTCTGATCTGGGGTAGTCTCTATTACGCTCACGAGCTGAAAATTATGTGAGCCTAGTGAAAGAGTCGAGCCTATTCCCCAACACGATGCCAGCACATCAGCCATTCGCGATCACCGCGGCCTTTCATAGGCCCGCTGCAGCGGCCCCCCTCCCACTTTAACGTAAAACGAGTAGCAGGGCAGGTCATGCCCCACTACTCGCCACGAACACATACCGAGAAAATCTACGACTTCACCTGAGACAATATTTTACTGAGTCCGGCCACCGTGCCGCCAATATCAGAAAGGTTGCTTGGGATGATCATGGTGTTGGATTCTTTGGCGATATTTCCAAACTCCTTCACATACTGCTCGGCAATCTTCAGGTTCATGGCTTCTTTCCCTCCGGGAGCAATCAGCGATTCGGAAATCCGGCGTAGGCCCTCGGCGGTGGCATCGGCCAAGAGGGTGATTTCCTGGGCTTTACCTTGCGCTTCGTTGATCTGGCGTAATTTCTCAGCTTCGGACTCTTTAATCACCTGCTGCTTTTGTCCCTCAGCGATATTAATTGCAGCTTCGCGCTCACCTTCGGAATGGGCAATCTGGGCACGACGTTCGCGCTCGGCTCTCATCTGCTTCTCCAGTGCATCTTGCACCGATCGTGGCGGCGTGATGTTGGCAATTTCGTATCGGGTGATCTTCAACCCCCATGGCTCAGTAGCTTTATCCAAGGCCTCGATGATGTTCGCATTAATAGCATCGCGCTCTTCGAAAGTTTTATCGAGTTCTAGCTTACCAATTTCCGATCTTAAGGTCGTCTGGGCGAGCTGGCTAGAGGCATAGAGGTAATTTTCAATTCCATAACTCGCTTTTTTGGCATCGAGAACCTGCATGTAAAGAAGTCCATCGATTTCAATCGCGATGTTATCCTTGGTGATACACATCTGCGATGGCACATCCACGGCAGATTCCTTGAGTGTGTGCTTATAAGCAACCCGATCAATGAAGGGGATAAGGAAGTGAAATCCAGCCCCGAGCGTGCGGCTATACTTTCCGAGCCGCTCCACCACAAAGGCTTTGCGCTGCGGGACGATCTTTGCGGTTTTTACAACGGCAATAACAACGAGTAGGATAAGTCCTATGGATACAATAGTTTGAAACATAATATTAATTGGGTTTTTGGTTATTAATTGAGGGTTTTGGAGTTTAGTTAGAGTTATTTGCTGGGTTCGACAATGAAATGAATGCCTTCGCGTTTAACGATGATGGCATGGCTTCCAGCATCCAGAGGCACTTCGCAATAGGCAGTCCATTGGGCACCTTTGAGTTCCACCTTTCCGCCATCATCACCGCCAGCGATCGCTTGAACGACAGGGACTTTTTTACCGATAAATTCTTCATCGATGCTACACCCTTGATTCAGAGTGTTGCCAACAAACCAAGAAGTGACATAGCGGCGAAGCAGGAAAAGAAGAAGCAAAGAAGAAATAGCGAAAACCACACACTGCACCGGCAAGGAATCAATGAGTCCAAGCCAGAGTGCCAGCGAGACAATCCAAGCGCCGACACCAAAAAAGACCACCACCACTCCAGGGGCAGCAAATTCCAACAAGACCATCATAAGCCCTGCGATAAACCAGATCATTTTTGCGTCGAATTCCATGAGAAAATTGGGGTCGTTCATTCTTACAGCCGCAGCATCACCCAAGAACTCGCAGCTGACCATTACAATCCCAACAAACGTTTATAGCGAAGAAATCTGCCCATGTCTGCATACTCGTTGCTGCCCTCTACTTTGAGTTCATTTGGGCTGCTCAGCATTATTCAGCCGACCGATTAACCATCGGTCCTACACTCAGCACGCAGCTCAGGAATGAGCATCAGTGAGGCTATCACCACCAACACGCCTCCAGCCAAAGCCACGACCCCTGGCCCCAGAGTGCCCGCGACCGAAAAGGCTATAATCGGGGCAAGAACTCCCCTCACTCCCGTCAGGCAGCTGTGCACGCTCATGTATTCCCCCACTTTATCCTCCTGGGCAAATCGAGTAACCCACAAGCTCCAGATCACATTTCCACCAGCCCGGGCAATCCCGTGCAGAGCAATGCCGACGCACAGCGCCGTATAGGACCCTCCTAGATAATAAACCAAAATACCGCTCAGGAAAAACACGTTCACTAGCACCCGGACGCGGTAGAACGGCATCCGGTCAAACACCATCCCCCAAGGCACTACACAGAGAATAAAAGCAAGCATCGGGATCGTGCTGGTAATCATGCCCGCCTGCGCCGCATCCAGAGAAAACCCATACGCAGGATTCGTGATGTATTCCACAAAAAGGGCAAAGCCCAACAAATTACCCATCCCCAACAACATCCAAGAAATCAGCAACTTCCGGAAGGCCCGATCTTCCCGCACGTGACTAAAGGCATCAAACAGCCGAAGCCGCTGGGTGCGCCGCAAGCGAATCCGCGCCATCCCCATTACACACGCCGCCATCACAAGGCAACAACCGCTGTAAAACCAAAACAAGTGGTGAAAATCACCCCCCTTGCTCGTCAACCATGTTCCGATCCCTATCCCGGCGCTGGCCGCGACAATTGCCCGCACCATCCCTGCCACCGAAAACAACTGCCCTCGTTTTTTATTGGTGTAATGTTTACGGTAAACTTGAGACATCAGCGGAATCCCCAAGGCTAGAAAAATGGCCGCTGTGCAAATCCCCGATAAATAAATCATCGCAGAATCACCCGATATCGCCGCGATCGAAAAACCAACCGCCGCAGCGCACCAGACAACAACAGAGGCACTATTCACCGAACAACCCAGCCTCCTCACCACCTGCACCGTAAACAAACTCAAGAGCAAACCAACGCTAGCAGCCGCCGCAATGGCCATTTTCATCCAGACCGGCACATCAAACACCTGAATCGCGATAAACATCGCAAAAGTCGTGCCCGAGGTCTCGATAAACCCCTGAGGAACAGACCGCACCAGCTCAAGAGCGAAGGTCCGCCCCTGATGCCTAATTTCATCGCTCTCCTCCATAACTTATCCCTCTGGGGCCACAGAAAACCGTAATGCCTTAAAAATTCCAAGCACTAAGGAATCTATTTCAAGAGTTTCATCATCCACTTTCCTTATTGTCACCCCGCACATTACCCTTTACCCC
>CAYNNY010000147.1:0-8161 GCA_964398555.1 uncultured Verrucomicrobiales bacterium | reverse complement strand
TCACCCCGAAGTCTCCATCAAATGGAAAACTTCAGGGGAATCTCAACCAGAGAAAATCATTCTTGCGGTTACCAACTAAAGGTAACGCCTGCGAAGTAGCCCACGCCACGGCCGGGTTGAGTGCCAAAGGCACTAGACCCGTATTCATATTCCTTATCAAACAAGTTATCAACACGAGCATTGATGCTAATGTTTTGCGTTGCTTGATAATTGGCGTAAATATTGACAAGTGCGTAGTCATCTAGCTCATCCCCGTATAAAGCCCGATCATCGGAGTAAGTCGAAGTTAGCCCTAAGTTCAACTGATCGGTCACCTGAGCATCAATACGCAGACTTAGGACATTCTCAGGTAGAAAATGAGGATCTTGAAGTGTCTGACGATCAAGCCAAGTGTAAGAAAGCCTTGTTGTCAGTCGATCATTCAGGAAATTGGCTTCGCCAAAGACCTCAACTCCACTTGTTTCTGTAACACCCTTAACATTGGAATAAACTGGCGCCCATGCCAGATTGGACTGCCATTGAATCATATTTTCAACACGAGTCGCAAAGTAAGTAACACCTACCGCATACTGTCCATCACAGAATGGTTGTTCAATCCCTAAGTCCCATCCAATCGACTCAACTGGGTCCAGATCATTCACTAATTTCGGATCGTTGGACTGAAGGGCATTGGCGTAAACTTCATAAAATGTAGGTAGCTGAAAACCAGTTCCCACGCTTGCTCGAATGATCGAATTCGTTTGAGGGACAGTGTAAGCACCTGACACACGCCAGGTCGTAACATCACCATCAAACCCATTAGTCGCATCATCCTCGTAAGATTCATAGCGAAGACCACCAGTGAACGTTAAATTCTCGGAGGCATTCCAAATTTGATTCAGATAAATCGCCGATTGATCTCGCTGAGTCGAAGGAAATGCGGATGAACCTGTCCAAGTGGAAAAACTCTTATTTTTATACTCGGACTGCTCGTAAGCCAAACCAACAACAGTCGTGAACTGATCATTCCAAGTCAGAGTGTTATCCCAATACAATGCCAACTTATTAGAATCAACATTGTAAGTGTCTCTACCTACGGCAGGTGTATAAATACTGTAAGTTTCATCGTAATAACCAATGGTAAATTTACTATTCCAGATGTCATTAACATCGTAATCAGCAAAAAATGTAGTCAGATTATAATCGAAGGTGATCTCTTTATCTTCAGGATACGGTCTTTTATACTTAGGGAGTTGAGCTGTTGAATCAATTCCACGAAATGTCATCCCTAATCGAAAACAATCATTTACCTCGTAATCAAAACGCAAGGCATAAGAAAATGCCTCAAATTGATTGTGAGGCAAGTCGTTATCTGTTAGCTCATACCCAGCATTTAACGAATAGGAAAAAGCACCACTTTGCCCCTGCATTCCCAGCACGGTGTTCGATGAGTCATAAGACCCAAACTCCTGCATAATCGAACCGCTGAAGTCACCCTCTCCTTTTTGATTTAAAATGCCGACAACACCCGACATCGCACTGGCTCCATAGACAACACCCTGAGGCCCTTTCAAGATTTCAATATTCGACATCCCCAGTAAATTGGCTGTGCCGATGAAGTTTCCTAGCTTAAATGATGTGCCGCCCATACGGATACCATCCACCATCATACCTGTGTATTTACTTGCGTTTCCTCGGATGAATATTGACGACGTCGTTCCACGCTGACCTGATGAAGTATCAGAAATCACACCCGGAACAAATTTTAAGGCATCCGAGAAAAACCGAACCCCCTCTTTTTTCAAGACTTCAGTATCCAAAACCGTCACCGAGCTTCCAACCTTAGAAAGATCCATCTCCGTCCGGTTCGCCATAATCGTCGTCGGAGCCAACTCACCGTTCACCACTTCTTTTTTCTCAGTCTTCTTTTCGACCGCCTGAGTTTGTTGAGCTTCCGCTGCGGCACAAACGCCGAGACTCGCCAATAAAAAACCGCCCACCGTTACTACACGGAGGCCCTTCGCTGGAGCACCCTTCAAGGATGCGATTGTTGTGTTCATTTGTATGTGTGGTTCTTTGCCTGTTAACGCAGGCATGTGATCCATCTCCTCGGCTGGTATTCTGACTTTCCACTCACACATTCATGCAAGTGGATTCACAGTGGCGGAACCGCTCCGGAATTCTCATTATCACTAAAGAGTCACCGGTATTTCCCATCTATTTCTTGCCCGTGCCACGGGCGTCCTATGGAGAACCGAACGCCCCTGACGGACCGCTCAGCGGCGCGAAGCTAGAAGACCGTCAACAAAAAGCAAGTCTATACGGAACGGAATCACAATACGCGCAAAGATGAATAATTTATGCGCCCCCCACCTCTCCAGCCTCGTCAAACAACGAGAAGTGGGCAGCGATACCAAATCCTTTCCCAGGCACTGCGCCAAGCCCTCCGACAAGACCCTGATGTCATCGTTGTTTCCGAACTCCGGGATCTGGAAACCATCCGCATCGCACCAACCGCAGCGGAAACTGGCCACCTTGTCATTGCCACACTCCACACCATGAACGCACCTCAAAGCATCGACCGCTTAGTGGATGTTTTTCCACCTGACCAGCAGCAACAAATTGTCGCTCAGCTCGCCAATGTCTGCGAAGCCATCATTTCCCAGCGACTCATCCCACAAGCGGATGGCCAAGGCCGCGTGCTCGCCTCCGAAGTCCTACGAATGAACCACGGCCTGCGCACCTGCATTCGCGAACGTAAAATCGAGCAAAGCGCCTACTGCAATCCCTGGCCGAAGCCGGACTCATCGAACGAGACGCCTACAAAAAAGTGCTAGAATACTACGAGAAGAAGAGTCTTATACCTGTTGAGTGATTCGGAACGTCGGTGAATCACTCAATCACAAAATCACTCGCTCACTGAATCACTCACTTTCCTCAGCCATTTGTCGAAAAAGGCATCCTGCTCCTCGCGCTCTTTATTACCAACTCGACTATCTCCAAAAGGATCGAGATCAGCGGAAGCTGGGCGCTTCATCAATGTGACCTCCCTATCCAACTTTTTCCCAGCACGCAACAGGTGCAGAGTAATCACATCGTCAGGCAGCTTCGATGCCACATAAGCCTGAAATAAAGAACGCATGTCCATCTTCTTTTGAGCCTCTGGCAACTTGTTGAAATCGAGCTCATCCACCCCCTCAATCACATCGCCAGCCTTGAGCCCGGCCTTCTGCCCGGGAGTTTTGGGCAAGACCTGGGCAATATGAATCCCCAGCTTCACATCCCCTTTCAGCAGCCCACCCTGAGGCGGTCCACCCTGAGGCCGAGGCCCCATCACGATGGGATCCATCATGATACCTACAAACCCCTTCGTCAGCACCGCCCGCTTCATCAATACGTAACAACGAGTCTTCACCTCCGGATCCTTACTCTCGCGCCACACCTTGTGCAGTAACATAGGAGAAGATTTTATATTTTTTTCCATCCACTCTTCCAGCTCCGCATACGCCGCCGAGCGCACCTCAAACTTATCCGATGACAAGTTTTCCAATGCCCCCTCAGGCGGGCCACCTGCCAATACCTGCGCACTCATACCGAGAAATACGAGACTGCAAAACCACATGGAAATCATCTTTATCATGACGGCCAAACTAGTGCATCCACGCAAGAATGCAACATCACAAACGCACAAAACACGCTCTATCGAATCTCCAACGAAAGATCCAAGGCTGCCACCGAATGGGTCAATGCCCCTACAGAAATAAAATCCACCCCAGTTCGGGCAATTCCAGCCACCGTTGAAAGGTTCACTCCGCCGCTTGCCTCCAGCAAAGGTCCCTGAGCTCCGCGCATTTCCACAGCACGTATCAACTGCTCGATACTCATGTTATCGAGTAAAATGAAATCCACTCCCCTGAGTGACAAAAACCCCTCCACTTGATCGAGAGTATCCGCCTCAAGCTCCACCTGCACCTCCGGGTGATCGATTTTCAATTGATCAATTCCCTGCTGCAGCATCTCCAGCTTATTCTGGGCCATCAGATGATTATCTTTCACCATCGCCCGATCATACAGACCCTTCCGATGGTTCGTGCCGCCACCAGCGGCCACTGCCATTTTTTCCAAAACACGCCACCCTGGTGTCGTTTTTCGAGTATCCAACACACGCGCGTTCGTCCCTTCCACCTGGGCCACAAACACCGCTGTCTGAGAAGCAATGCCTGAGAGCCGTTGGAGAAAATTGAGTGCAATTCTCTCTGCAGTGAGAATGGACCGGGCTGAGCCAGAGACTTCCAGCACATGATCTCCGTAAACAATCGTGTCACCATTATTTTTCAACAAGGCGACCGAAAGATCCGGATCCACCCTACGAAAGACATCATAGGCAACATCCAGACCCGCGACCACCCCGTCGGCCTTCGCATAAATATACGCCTCTGACATTTTTTCCTCCGGCACAAAATATGCCGATGTCACATCCCCCACCTCACCGAGGTCTTCCTGCAAGGCTAAATCGATCAGTTGACTCGTTACCAAATCCATGCAAACGATCTTTATCGAACTCTCCAATTTTGACAATCACCAAACACTCTGACCGAGCTAAAAGGGACAACAAAACCTTTGACATCGATGAGATCATTTTTGAATGATTCAAGTGACCTCACCGGTTAATTCTGTAAAATTCTGTCGAGCGCCGCAGTCATCAACCCAGCACAGCCCTTCATCTGTAGGCCCCCTATAAAAAATCACCCTTGCCGATCACTGAATTTCTGGCAGAAACTCCCCCGCGATGCTAGCCATTCAAAATTTACACGTCGAATACGCAGCCCGGGTGCTCTTTAAGGACCTTTCCTTCACCGTGCTCGCCAAAGAGCGTATCGCCTTTGCGGGCCACAATGGGGCGGGAAAATCCACCCTGATGAAGTGTATCGCCAACATCATCCAACCCAGCGGCGGTCGCATCGTCAAACCCAAACACTGCCAAGTAGGATACCTACCCCAAGAAGGCATCCACGTTAAAGGCATCACCCTCTGGGACGAAGTAGAATCAGCCTTCGCAGAAACCCAAAACCTCCAAAAAGACATCGATTCCCTCGCGGAAAAACTCCACGATCTTGATCCCCGCTCCGCCCCCTACTCAGATCTACTGCACGAAATTGGCGACCTCGAACTCAAACTCCAGGACGCCGACCCCGGACGCATCAAACCAAAAATCGAATCCGTCCTCACAGGCCTAGGCTTCAAACGCACCGATTTCACCCGCGATTGCGGCGAATTCTCCGGTGGATGGCAAATGCGCATCGCTCTCGCCAAGCTCCTCCTCATCCAGCCCGAAGTCCTCCTTCTCGACGAACCAACCAACCACCTCGATATCAGCACCCAGAAGTGGATGGAAAACTACCTCGTCAACTACCCCGGTGCCATCCTCATCATTTCCCACGACCTCGCCCTCCTCGACATGCTGACCAAGCGCACCATCGCCTTCCACCACGGGCGCGCCGAAGAATACGCTGGAAACTACTCGTTTTACGTCAAAGAATCCGCCCTGCGCAAAGAAATTCGGGTCAAACAATACAAAGCCCAGCAGCGCGAAATCAAACAGACCCAAGACTTCATCGACCGCTTTCGCTCCAAAGCCACCAAAGCCAAACAAGTGCAAAGCCGGGTCAAGCAACTCGAAAAGCTCGAACTCATCACCCTCGAAGACGACGACGCTGTGATGAGCTTCAAATTCCCCAATCCCCCCTCCTCAGGCCAAAGTGTTGCCCTGCTGGAAAAAGCCCGCAAATCCTACGGCGACCTCACCGTCTTTGATAACTTCGACTTCGAAATCTCCCGTGGCGAACACATGGCCATCGTCGGCCCCAACGGTGCGGGAAAATCCACCTTCTGCCGACTCATCACCGGCCAAGAAGACCCGGACTCAGGCACCTACACACTCGGCCACAAAGCAGCCGTTTCCTTTTTCTCCCAGAACCACGCCGATGAACTCAACCCCGACATCACCGTGCTCGACTGCGTTCAAAGTGCCGCCTCACGCGAAAACGCCCCCCTCGCCCGCAACCTTCTCGGCTGCTTCCTCTTCCGTGGCGACGATGTCTTCAAACGCATCGGCGTGCTCTCCGGTGGAGAACGCTCCCGCGTCGCCCTCGTCTGCATGCTCGTCCGTCCCGCGAACTTCCTCATTCTCGACGAACCCACCAACCACCTCGATATCCAGTCCCAGGAAGTCCTCCAAAATGCCCTCCGCGAATACCCTGGGTCCTACCTCATCGTCTCACACAACCGCGCCTTCCTCGATCCCATTGTCACCAAAACCCTCGAGTTCCGCCAAGGGCACCTCCCGCGCACCTTCGCCGGCAACATCACCTACTACCTCGAGAAATGTGAGGCAGAGGCGAATGCCGCAAAAAATGCCGCCAGAGGACTAGCCGCAACCACCACCGCTGCCTACACATCCACCAGCGGAGCCAACCGCAAGGAACAACGAAAAATCGAAGCCGAAAAACGCCGAAAACGCACCGAGGTCCTCAAACCGCTGCAAACCGAACTCGAAAAACACGAAAACAACATCACCGAATTCGAAGCTGCCCAAATTGCCGTCACCCAGCACATGTCGGACCCCGAAATCTCAGCCGATGCTGACAAACTCCAACAAGCCTCATCAGCTTACGCATCCCTAGGCGAAAAACTCGAACACGCCTACTCCCGCTGGGACGAAGTCAACGACCAGATCGAAAAACTCGAAGCCGAGCTTACCTAAGCTCACACCAGCCCATCCTCACTAAGGATAGCCCACATCGAAAGCGCTCGTCAAAATAATACGCTCAGTGCCCAACGGGACGATCTAACACAACGTATTTCGAACACGGCCTACAACGCGTTTATATCCTAGCGGGATTGAACATCATAGCACAGGGTTGAGCATTAGCGACACCCTGTGCCAAGTTAAATAATAGACCCAAACCCTAGAGGGGTTCAACGTTTGAGGACAGCCGTCCGCTGGTGAACGACTGAGTGATATTGCTAACTCTTGAAAACATAGTCAAATCAAAAACTATTCCTGACTATGGCGCGGTAATATTCGAGATGGGTGGTAACGCAGCTAATGGAGAAAAGACCAAGAAGATCAGGTACTTTACTTCTTTCCGCGGCCCTAAGCGGTCGATCCCGCAGCATCTTGTTAGCCGATTAGTAATTACAGTGCCAGGTCGAATAGTCACTTAGTATCGTGTAACCTTTTTCGCTGTCCTCACTGGCTTCTAGCCAAGAAAGCTCAATATGAAAAATCTTACGGTCTGAAATTCGTTTGACAATAGCGATCAAGTCTTCGTCTAAGGGCTCTTCCATAAGATCAATTAAATCAAATTGATCAGTATAGGATGGGCGCTCTTTCTTCAGTTTTTCGTATTTTTTCTTGTCCCATCCCCCAAAAATATATGGCTCTTCCCACGGAAAGTCTTCAATCGCTGATACGCGTAATGGAAGAACAACATTGAGGATAAAGTATTTTTGCCATTTGAGCAAATTCTTAGTGCTTTTCTCAGTGTTGGAGCCAATTACAGCATCTATGCGTTTTTCATCGTTGTCGAAATCGTGCATGTTTTTAGGGCAACGTCTAAGTGCAGGCGATCAGCTAGCGGGAACGCACTTCGACGAAGGGATTAATGGTTAAAGTTTTCATTCAATTTTTTGACTCCGGTGCTCCTAGCGGATTGCTCTAGCACAACTTATTCGGCTAGTTTTGTGAGTTGGCAGGATTTGTTGCTAAAGTCTCACATAGCTTTGCTTAATGGGAGATTACTCGACTCCACAGAAACAGCAACAAGAATAAAAAGACTGCAATCGCTATATATACCCTTATGCGAGATCCAGTAGCAGCCTACTTCCACCAATTATGCAGATTAAGAGTAACGGGAATAACGCGTGGTATGAAGACTATCCCAAATGAGATTAAGGCGCTTATGCCAAGCACATTTAATGCAGGTCCGATATCTGGAATATTAACCCAACTGTTTGAAATTATGGGTGTCCCACAAAATTTTATGATAGAAGATATAAAGCCCACCAAGAGAATTCCAAGCGATAGTCTAATACGGTTCCCTGTGGTTTTTTTCATTTTTTGCCGATTAAGGTAGGAACGCCAGTTGCCTGACGCCCCCCTCGCAGATCCCTGCGTGCG
>CAYNNY010000146.1:0-8174 GCA_964398555.1 uncultured Verrucomicrobiales bacterium | reverse complement strand
ATCCAATCACATCCGGCCGCTTCGTGTAGAGCGCACCACTGATCCAGAACTGCGATGCTATAAAATAATCATTCCGCCCGGACTCCAGCCAATCGATCACTTTCACCACCTTGGTCTCTTGGCGGCCTGTGCGCGGATCGGGCACCTTCACCTTCACTCCATTTTTGATCAAATCATAAACTTCACGGTTTGCCTCCACCAGACTCATGGCAGAGCGGTCACGGGTCAGCTCGTCCACCGCCTGATCCACTCCACTTTCGGGTAAATTTGGGTTCAGCCTTTTCAGCGCAGCTCTGAGCTTGGATACCAACACCACCTCATTCTTCCCGGCACGACCCAGCGTGCCGTCATCACCGAACGTTTCATGGAAACAATTCACATGCGCCCACCCCAGATCATCCTGCATGATGGCGATGGCGGGCTGTTCTACGAGGAGGTCTTCGGTGTAGGATGACATAGTGAAAGATGATTAACTTTAAAAATTTTGGCGAAGTATGTCACCAGCTCGTTGGCTGATGCTCTCGGCTAGGGTTTGAATGACTGGGTGAGTTAGCCCTTCTTGATTCAATTGTTCGGCGATGCTCGGGGCCAGTGATTGAAGTTTCTCGGCGATGGATTGAAGACGCTCTATGAGTCGGGCAGATGGGAGACGCAGTTGCTTGGCGCATGCCTCCCAGTGACGGAGTTCTATTTTTTTGAGTTGGTAAGTGCTACCCATTTTCATTGCCAGCTTCGCTTTGTGTGGCGAGACCGTTTGCGGATACGGCAAGGTGCTGGCGATGTCGTAGAGCGGTGCCAAACGAACTTGATTTCCTCCGGCAAGCAGAAGTGAATAGTTTTTGGCATGGGCGTCGGTGCCTGATATCAAGAAGTTGAGGAGAAGAGCATCGGCCAAGGTGAGGATATCCCGGTGGGCATCGCTGGAAACATCCCAGATCATGCTGGCGATCTCTTCAACGGACGGTCCGCCGTCACTTTGGTATTTGCGGTCCGGGTGGATGGCCTTGGCTTGGCAAAAATCTTCCTGGTGGATGCGGATGAAATGCTTGCCGTTATGGATCCGGTCATAGCGCTCCACAATGATCACGGGCACACCTGTTGCACCCGTTGTATGCATGACGGAGGAATGGGCCGTGGTGATTCCCAGAGCCGAGGCCAGAGACAGGCAGAAGTGTTCGTTTTCAGCAAAACCGGGGAAGTTGGCAGATGCGGGCTTGAGGATGTGGGTGGTGGGCGTCATCCCTTGAGGCACACCCCATGCTCCGGTGTCGGGGGATTGATAGAGCGCTATTTTGGGTTGGGCACCAGCAAGGCTGAATTGCCCCTGATCGGTGGCAACACGCTGGATGCCATGGTTTTCTAAAACGAGTTGGATACGCTCGGCGAGTTCGGCATCGCTGAGCCATTGAACCTGCTCTTGATAGCTTTGGGCGAGAAGATCGTTTTCCTGATTCTCTGGGATGAACTGGATGGCTCCTGCGCAGTCTTCCCCCACATGCTCAAGGAGGCGGAAGACATTCCTCGATGATACGTGAAATCTCTTTCCCCATAAATCCAGAACGCTTTGATTGTCGGGAAGTAAGCCCCAAAGGTAAGGCTCGATCA
This sequence comes from uncultured Verrucomicrobiales bacterium, assembly GCA_964398555.1. Lineage (GTDB taxonomy): Bacteria > Verrucomicrobiota > Verrucomicrobiia > Verrucomicrobiales > Akkermansiaceae > Oceaniferula. The sequence continues at coordinate 6,569 of CAYNNY010000146.1, read as the reverse complement.
CCTCGTGAGGGTGGTCACTTGTTGCCAGAGGCATGGACACCGATAGCGGGAAGGCATCCTGCGACTCCTGCCATGAGAGCGCGTAGCGGAAATCCAGTCGGTTGCCCCGATAGGTGACGGTGCCAAGTTTCACCCCATTGGCAATGATGCTCAGTGAATCAGTCTTCATGGCTGGGCTGGTGAGTGTTGGTGTTCCGACGGAGAATGTCATCCAGATTAATGGCGCTGGATGATGTTTGGCTGGGTGAGTTCGCTGGTGATTCGCCGATAGTAATAGGCAACTGAAGAGCCTTCAGAGTGCGCAGCACAAGCATCAGTGAAACGTTGGGTTTGGCTTTCTCCAGCTCAATAATCCAGTCTCGGCTCACGCCTGAGCGTTCAGCCAGCTCAGCCTGTGTCCACCCCCGGCTTTTTCTCTCCTGCCGGATAACACGGGTGAGGTCCTTGACGCTGACAATGTTCATGAATCTGCGTATAACAAAGTTGATGATCGCCGACAAGTATTAAAAGTTGGCGATGGGCGACTTTTAAGAACATGTCGCTAATCGCCGACTTTTGAGGTCGTTTGACAAACTCCGCAATCTTCTCCTAAAAATACCGCATCTGACACTTCTCGACAAGCAGCTTGGCCTTTTCGAGCTGAAGTCGCTTCTTCTCAGCTCTGTCTTCAGCGCTCGACCACCCCGTGATATTGGAATGATGAGGAGGGGGTTCATCAGCGATAACATCTAGCCCATATAGCCGGGGAGAGGCTGCTAATAGCTTGGCGTAGCCTAAAGCTTTTTCTTTGTCGCGCTTCTGGGCGACATCATCACCAAGCTCTTGGATATCTTCAGCGCCCAACCCATCTACTCGGGACAGGGAGAGCTCGACATGAGGGTTAGGTGAAAGTAAATTCGGCTTAGGCCGATGAGTGACTCTGGAAAACTGACCTTTGGAAATAGCGAAACGTGCGAGAGCTTCATCATTTTCGACCACCTTGTCTCTGCCAGATGGGAGCATTATCCGTAAGAGTGAAGTTCGTGAATCGTGCGTAGCAGAGACTTCGGGATTGCTTGGATGAAGCTCAACGTGCCACTACGCTCTTCATCGGCATTGATCATGGCGTAAGCAAGCCGAGTCTGAGGACCTAAAGCCACCGTAAGACTGCGCCGTGACCCGATGTCCCAATCCAGAGAAATATCACCATCGGGCATGGCTCCCACTTCGGGGTAAGATGAGTCTGTGGGCAGAGCGTCAATGAATTGTTTTGCCCTGCTTATTGCGATGGGATCAAGCGGGGCGGCACCGTATCCATCCCAGTTAGCTTGTGAACATTCCGTTATAACCTCAGACAATTCCTGAAGGCACCGGTCACGCAGACTGGAAAAACTCACAGCCTGCTCAGTGCTGTATTTGACTGCGCTGATTTCTCGCTCCATCGCCTGAGCATCATCACATACACCTGCTGTAATGCAGGCCGCTAAAACAGGGATGCACAGCATTTTTTCTGAGGATGAAAGAGGTGGAGCCATAAGAATAAAGAAATTTACTTAAAGAGACCTAAACATTGATCTTCCAGACTACCAGTAAAAAGTCGATTTTTTAGATCCCGAAGACTTAAAAAGCGATTCCATATTTCATCGGATTCAGCAGATGACCCCATATCATTCCAAGCTTCAATATCGAGCAGGATACCCAGCAGGTTTTTATCCTTCTGGATGCTTGAGAAAGAAACATGCGCATTGTTCCCGGTGCTTTTCTCCTTGATATGAACACGGCTCAGTAAATTTTGGATATCAGCCTCCGATGGCAGTGCTACGTGTGGCACTACTTTGACATATTCACTGAGTTCGCCGATCTTCGTGCCAGCTGGGAGGTTGATTTTATTAACAAACCGCAAGCTCAGCTTAGTGATTGCTTTAAGCGGAAGTTGAGCAAGAAACCCCTTCCAAAGAGCCTGCACTTCAGCGACGAGTTCGTCGTAAGATGTATAGGGATGGAGTCGGTGGAAACTTATGCCATCCTTCCGAATTCGAACGACCTGATTTTGTGAAGAATTCTTGAATTCGCAACCCACCCAGTCTGCATTCGCCCTTACATTGAACTTCTCGGCGTCCTGTGTGAATTCAATATTTTGAAATCCAAGACTTCCCCATGTTGGGTAATCCTCGCCCACAACACGCTTGGCACACTCTGCGAACTCATCCTGGGTGAAGGTTTCGCTAAGCGTCACCTGAATGTCAAAGATCGCTTCGACAATCGGAGCATTGGGGTAGTGAGGAATCTCGGTCACGGGGAATAAGTAGCAATGATGAATGAAGGAATCAAGCCTTACGAAGACTCATTCAAAGGTGAGGCATATTCAACCTTGCGTAAACCGATATTTCTGAAGCCTACTCTTGGGTTTGTCCGGGATGGTGCGCTCGATGAGCCCGACGTTAAGCGCGGGGTTGAGGTAGTTTTTTCGGAAGTTGGTCCGATGCGACAAGCCTAGCCTTTTCATACACTCCGATGTATTGAGCGCCCCCTCTTCGAGCACTTTCAGTAATTTTTTGACTGGGTCACTCACTGGATCACCCACTGGGTCGCTCGCCCCCTGTTTGGCGAGCGTTTCAGCGAGGGCATCCAGCAGAGCTTGAAGCAAGAACTCGATAAACGCGGTAGAGTTCCCGGCGTTATCACAGCGAGCCAGCGTGTCGTAATATTCGCCTTGCCGCTTCCGGATCATATCTTCAACCGGGAGGTAGGCCAGCGGACTCCGCCACCGGCTGAGAATCAGCGTTTGCCAGAGACGGCCCATCCGGCCATTCCCATCGGCAAAGGGGTGGATGAACTCCAGCTCGTAGTGAAACACACAGCTAGCAATCAGCGGATGCGTATCGGTTTCCTTGAGCCATTTGAGGAGGTCATTCATCAGGCCCGGCACCATTTCTGCCGACGGAGCCAGATGCACCACCGTCTCTCCTTTGGCAATGCCCACAGCGCCCGAGCGGAACGCTCCGGGTCGATCCACCAAGCCGTGCATCATCAATGCGTGCGCACGGAGCAAGTCATCGACATCATGCGAATTCCATCGGCTGAGGGACTCATAAGCCTCAAAGGCATTTTTCACCTCCTGCACTTCGCGGGGTGGTCCCAGCACCCGCTTCCCCTCGATCAACGCTGTCACCTGCTCCAGGCTCAGCGTATTATTCTCAATCGCCAGCGAGGCATGAATGCTCTTGATGCGGTTTTTGCGCCTCAGTTGAGGTGCGGACGGCACATCTCCCCTCAAGCCCAAACGCCCGACCTCCTCTGCGATCCGGGCAAGTAGATCGAGGATGCTGGGGGTGATGGTGAAGGGAGGAGTTTGCATGATACTCAACTAACTTTTCCGTTTCACCTCATCCAAGGTTTTACCATTGCTGTATTTCCACTCGACCCAACCGTTGGCACTACGAGCCAATACTAGGCTCGCTGCTTGGCTAGGAGACGGGAACAGCTTGTCCTTGGTGTAAATCAGACTGCTGTCTCCGTGTGGAGCTAAAATACCATCAGCGATCATAGCGGCCTGAATCGCTTTGATGGATTGATGCGCCGCCTTGGCAAAGGTTTTACGAGCGATGGAGCCTTTGAATACAATGAACCCATCATCGGTATATTCACCCGTCGCCTTTGCTTCCGGCCCTTTGCAGCTAAGCAGGCCGCTTTTACTTTTTGATTTTTGAAGATCTTCAAACAGTGGATAACCCAGCGTAGCTGAGAGCGATTGAATCGATTGAAAGTGATCCATGAGATCCGCAATCACCGGCTCCGAGATATGCGACTTCGGCGGCACGTTGCCATTCTCTAGTTTATACCGCCCAGCTTTTTCCGCCTGCTGATGGCTATACCACTCCAAGTATTTAACGTGCGCCTTGGTGAACTCCTGAGTCTTGGAGATGCAGACCAGCGCGTAGTTCCACCAGTCCTTTTTCTGGTTGTGCTGCTTCAGCCGCTTGGCACAATCTTCGGCCTCACCAATGTAGAGCATCGGCAAGTTGCTCGACTCACCCTCGCCAAAGAGAAAGTAGAGCCCGACATTGTTCAACTCTGGTCGCTTACATGCAAAGTCGAGCTGTGCCCGGGGAACAAGCACCACTTGAATCGTTCGGCTGGTGAACTCCGCAATTTTGACACCGCGCGGGTTGCCGTCGGGAAGGAAGATTTGAATGGTTTTGGCGTGGGTAGTCATTTTTTTGAGTTAATTAGCTAGGATTTAAACTTGGATCAAGAAACGATCAAATCTCACATCGTTGACTTATAAGGGATTGCTGTTCTCAAAAGCTCTTTTTCAGACTTTGAATCAAAACCCGATCAAGAAACTCAGATTTAAGCTTCTACACCCAGTTCAGCTCACGCAATCTAGTCCATGCCTTTTTCAAATGCTCGGGTTTCAAAAGTTTACGTTTTTGCGTATTCCAAGATAATACACCTTCGACTGCCTGAGCTTGATTAATCCTCGCTTCCTCGTTTTCGTTCATCACCCAGTGCATACTACTTAGAAGCTCCATTCCGTAGGAATCTTCATACCCACAAATGAGTTCTTCAACACGTAGTAAACGCGTGCTTATTTCCGAGCCCTGAATCAATAGCTTATCAGCAGATGACCTCGCGTTTGGAAGAAGTTCAATTACAGTATCAGGCTTATCCTGACCGTCTCCGTATCCACTGGTATAATGGGATTCCATGCGTATCAGCACATGCCGCAAGTTTTTTGCGTAAGGACCACGTTGCCGTTTTTCAAATTGAAGCCTCAGAGGCTCACCCGCTGATTGAAGAAAATACATGAGTTTGTGCACCTCCAGTAATGTCAAAACTGGATCTAACATCCCCCTGAGGTAGCGATCAATGAGCTTGATCAATGCCGCTTGCCCAGGGGTCATCTTGGGACGCGCAGTTTTCACTGGCATCGATTTAGCTGTGGGTGTCTCCATCGGTGAATACAAAAGCACTTCTACTTCCGGAATCTGTGAAAAAGCATCTTCTATCAATGGTCTGATCTGCGCCCACGGTAATCCGCCGTTACCACACCCAAGCGGCGGCACCGCAATCGAGGTGATTTGTAATTTTTTGATGATAGCCACCAAGTCCGAAAGCCCCGCTTTAACATCTTCAATACGGCTGCGACTCCTCCAGTGACCCTTGGTTGGGAAATTGATGATCCATTGAGGGCCTCCTACCAAACCTCCAAGGTCATGAATATCCATTGTGCCGAGAGTTACCTCTTCACTCTTACACCGCTTAGCATACAACTTAAACATTTCCGGATAAGCCTGTCGAAATTGGAGGGCAATGCCTTTCCCCATGATCCCCTTTGTATTGATCGTGTTCACCAAAGCCTCCACAGGAGCTTTGAGTAGATTGCCTTTTGTATCTTTTATCATAGGTTGCTCATGTTTAATAATACCAAGTAGGTTCTACAGTTACGGACGGACAATGCTGGGATGCGTCAAGAATCTCTACGACCCTTTGCTGCGTTGCAGCATTCATACAACCGATCTGATGAAACGCTTTCCAAGGAACATGATCAAGCGCTAAAAACTCTGCGGACTTTTGGTGGGTTTTTCCTCGCCAATCTGTCGCTCTGATCGACGCCCAATTCAACGACTTCAAAACATCAAGATCTTTATAAAATGAGGTGTGCAATGCCCCGGCATTGCCATCGCTGATTGCCCAGTTTTCCACGGCCACCATGACTTGAGCGACAGTGCTGACGAGGTGAATGACCGTTTGCTGTGAACCAATCGATTTTCCTGTATTCCCTTTGTTGAGCACATAAAGCATGGGTGATCGTGGGCAGTAGTAAAAGGGAACAAAATCACCCACAAATCGCCCAGGACAGCAGTCAACTTGAATCTCCTCCATTCGACGTTTTTTGATATGCTCATAACCGATCACTTCAGGATGAGATGACAGCATGCTCCGATCACAATTAAGCCCACCCGCATCCAAGATGCCGTTTAGATTGGCAACATCGGTGATGTGATAAATTAAGGTGTTTTCAAGTGCTGTCATGATCTAAAATTTTGAATCTGATTGGCGGCAGCTCGAAAAACTTGAAGGGAGATATTTGCTGTATCTTTGTCTGGAGCGAACTGTGAGGTCATCTGTTCGTATGGGTGAATATAATTGCGGAATGCTCTGAGTGCATGGCTGAATTTTTTTACATCTTCATTGAGTAATCCGATTTCGCGAGCCGCATCAATGAAATTTGCCAATGACCAATCGGGAAATTGTAGAACTTTGCCATCTCTTCGAGGGGCGGCTGAAGCTTGATTAAATTTTTTAGGATTGGCTGTTGCTGCTCCGAGGAGGATAGCTTCGAGCAAGCTGCCCAAGAGAATGACAACTGAGAGGTATGCCTCGCTGCTGGAGCAGCGTTTAGCTTCTTCCCAACGTTCTTCTATAATGGGCAACAGAGGGCCTTCAATCGGAAGTCTCTGGAAATCGATATTGGGAAAGTCTTGGGAGAGAAATGCATCTTTAGTTGGAGGTGTTGTCTGTGGTGGTTCAACTCCTGTTAAACGGCTTACGATGTTCCGACACTTAACAATTTTCGCATCTTC
>CAYNNY010000145.1:0-8219 GCA_964398555.1 uncultured Verrucomicrobiales bacterium | reverse complement strand
AGCTATGCAAAAGACCACTCTATCCCGCTTCCCATCGTCCTCTCTCCTTAAGGCTACCTGCCTTTGTATTTTTGCTGTGATGTTGAGCAGTTGCGCCTCAAGTGTCGGTCTCGGCGGTGGCAGTTCGTCCTTTGCCTCCACCACGATCAATAACAGCACCCGCTCCACGGTGGATGCTGCCATTCGTTCCGTGTTTCAAGAAGAGGGGTTCATGTTAATTAGCCAAGGCCCTTACGATATGCATTTCCGTAAAATGGGCGGCGAGTCCTCCAAGCTCATCTACGGCAGCTGGTTCAGCGAAGGTGTGAGTGCCGAGCCTGAAATCATCGTGGTGGACCGGGGCAGTGGCAGCTTCGCCGTGCATTGTGATGTTTACATGCGCGAGCACAGCGGCTCCGATCTTCTGGATGCTAACTGGAAACTTCGTGGCAATGGTAAAGTCGCCTACAATCGTCTGATGGGACGGATTAAAAAGATGGCGGAAGGGCAGTAGGGGTTTCCCTTTGGGGTGTTTGTAGTTTCATGTGATTAGTTTCAAGTTGCCTGTGGTATAGGCTGTTCACTACTGAGATTTTTAGTATACTTTCATACCATAATAACTGGCAAACTAGGAGTGTATGGCAATTCCACCAGAGATATCTGAACACTTTCATATTAAACAGGGGTTTTGTCACCCGGACTGGGAAGCTATCTGGAATTGTATCGAAAAGAATCTCCCCGAGATCGACAGGAATACAGCATGGGAAACGGCATCACGTGCATGGGTGGGTCAGATCTGTGACAGTCTCGGAGGAGACTATCAAGTTTATGAAACGGAAAATTTCCTAATCCTTTCAGAGGCTCCTAAACGAGTAATCCATGATGCGTGTAAATCATTTGAAAGCTCTCTCGCAAAAATTTTAAAGCACCTTGCAAGGGTAGCCGCTGACGAGGGAGAAGGCAAACATGTGGTGTTAATGTTCGCCAGTCTTGACGACTATTATGGCTACATCAACTATTTCTACCCTGATGGAGAGCTTCCGATGTCTGGCGGAGTGTGTCTCGAAGGCGAAGGCTACCTACATTTTGTATTCCCAACAACTGATTATTCATCATACCGCACAGTCTTAGTCCACGAGCTAACTCACGGATGCCTAGGACACCTGCCTATCCCCGCCTGGCTCAACGAGGCTCTGGCAATGCGAATGGAAGAGGTCATTTGTAATTCCGAAATTTTCCAGCTCGATCAAGAAATCTACGAACAGCACACAGAGCATTGGAACACGCATACGATTCAGCAGTTCTGGACAGGAGAATCGTGGGAGATTCCAGGTAACAGTTTCGAACTCAGCTACAATCTAGCCCAAGTGCTGTGGCGAAAAATCGAAAGTGATTTAGTGGCTCCTCGCGATGCTATTCTTAAATTCATCAGTAATGCTCATTTTGAAGATTCAGGCGAATCTGCGTTTCAATCAATTTTCCAGCTCAGTCTTGGCGATCTTGTTACAGATTTTTTAGGCGAAGGCCAGTGGTCACCCTGTTTGACAAAAATTTCAGATGAGTAATGTAGCTACTCCTCCCACACGCCCAGCTCAATGAGTTGTTTTTCAGCCTGGGGCTCCCAGCCTCGGTTGGCGGCGGGTGAGGCGGGCGAGGGGTGCAGGATTTTTCCAATGTTGAAGGGTTGATCCGGGAAATAGTTTTTGGTGACCGTGATGAGTTTTTTCTCGGCGTAGGCACCTACTCCGATCAGCCATTCGGGTTCAAGCGCTGTGATTAGGGCGGCGAGATGTTTCTGGCAGGCTTCTTCAACGGGGGCCATCTCGGCTTTGGGTAATTTATCGGGTGTGATGTTTTTCCCCGTTTCCCCCATCCAGACGAGCGGGCAGTAGTTGGCGACAAAGTGATCGCGGAAAAAATCATCCGCGCAGGGGAACTTCTCGGCAAACAATCCCCAGAGGCGACGGCCACTGACTTCGGAGCGGGTGCAGTCGAATCCTTCGATCGGGCGCTTCGGGTGCTCTGGCTCAGGATGATTGACGGGGCCGGCAATGCCCATCCAATCGCGCACGGCTGGAATTTCACCAAAGGGCACGCCGGTCTGCGCCATCCCCCAGGGCCCGGGGTTCATGCCGAGTAGCAGAACCCGTTTTTTTTCAGAGGCAAATCGCTGCAGATACTCGTGGTGCCGATCCCATGCGTATTCCGTAGGCAAATACACATAACTAACTGGCTCCGCAAACTGCAAGGGCTTCAGCATGCGGGTAAGTTCCTGGGCTGCATCGATCACTTTATTGATCAAAAGAGGGCTGACATTCTCTGACATGGCGCCATATCACATTAATGACTTGATAATTCAAAGGTGAAACTTGAGACTCCGCCACCTCATGCCACTCGACCCCCAAATCACCTTGATCTCGACATTCGCTTTGTATGTCATCGCCCTGATCGCGGGTATTCTTCTTTACAAGAAATACACCAGCCCGGCACTCGAGTTCCGGGGCGGGGTCAGCACCTTGGAAATCAATAAGATCGATCTCTTCGGGATTGCGCTGATTATTGGGTTGATGTCTCTCAACCTCATTCCCGAATTCATCGTGGCTGAGGGTGGATCGGTGCCCAAGAAAATGAGCCTCACCCCCGGACTCCTTCTCGTCGGCATGATCGCTCAGCTTATACCGGGATTGATCGTTATTGCCTTAATATTAGCGCGGGGCACGAAGCTGATTGAATTTTTCGGTCTGAGCTTACGCTGGAAAAACATCCGTTACCTCATCATCATCGCACCGCTGGGAGTGATTTACACCTTTCTTTTCATGTGGGGGCTGAATGCTCTGGGCTACAGCGAGTGGCTGGTTCAGGTCTTTGGGCAAGAAGTGGAAGTGCAGGACGCGATCCGGATTTACCAGGAAGCCGATGAAGTGATCATCCGTGTCCTGATGGCGATCAGCGTGGTCATCATCGCTCCGGTCATCGAGGAGATCGTTTTTCGTGGCTACATCTACACCGTCACCAAGCGCTACACCGCCCGCATTTTCTCCACCATCATCTCGGCGGTTCTCTTTGGTGTGGTGCATAACTATATCCCGGGCTTGGTGCCGCTTGCATTCCTCGCCATTCTCCTTACTATTTCCTATGAAATCACAGGCTCGCTCTGGGCCCCCATCTCGATCCACGCCCTGTTCAATGCCTCCACCTTGCTGGTGCAGGAAATCCAATTTCATCACAGCTAACATTATGTTCCGTCCAATCACCTGCCTGATCGCCCTCAGCTCGTTTTTTCTTTGCTCTTGCGATAAAAAAGAAGCCACTCAAGAAGATGCGCTTTCACCTTCCGTGGCCCCAGCCACCACTCAGCATGCGCCGATCCATCCCGCCGAGCACAATGCGCTGTTTGCCAGCCTGCATCAACTTCCCGGCCAGAATGCGATCTCCAAGCGCTGTCAGGAATGCCACAAAGACATCCACCACCACTGGCAGAAATCCGACCACGGCCAAGCCAACCGACTGACCGACCTCAAGCTAGACGACCTCCCGTTTTCCAACAAAACTTTCAAAGACGCCACCGCCGACTGGAGCTTCACCAAAGATGGCGGAGAGCTCAAAATAACCACCGGAGGAAAAGAGCACACCCCGGGCATGGTCATCGGCATCACCCCTCTCATCCAATATCTCACCGCCGATAGCGGAGGCCGCTGGCAGACAGCTGCCGCCAGCTGGGATCCCCACAAAAAAGAATGGTTCGATGTCATCAGCGGCGATGACCGCACCGAGGCCGACTGGGGCCACTGGACCGGACGCGGCATGACTTGGAACACCCAGTGCGCTTGGTGCCACATGACGGATTTCCGTAAAAATTACAACAACGAGACCGATACCTACGATTCCCACTGGACGGAAATGGGCATCAGCTGCACCCAGTGCCACGGCCACCTCACCGAGAAGCCGAACCCGGACAATGGCTGCCTGATCGACATTGCCAAAGACCGCGACATCGCCAAAAATCAGCCTCAACGGGTGATGGACAACTGCGCCACCTGCCACAGTCGCCGTGGCGAGTTTGATGACACCTTTCACATCGGTGCCAAATACGGCGATCACTATCAGCTGCAGCTGCCCACCACGGTTCGCCTCTACTACCCGGACGGACAGATCAAGGACGAAGACTACGTCTGGACCTCACTGCGCCTCAGCAACATGGGACACAAAGGAGTGACCTGCATGGATTGTCATGATCCTCACAGCACCAAGCTGAAGTTTCCTCTTGAAAACAACTCGCTCTGCATGTCATGCCACGCCAGCGGCACCAATGGTCGAATCAAAGGAGCCAGCATCATCAACCCCACTGAGCACAGTCATCACGGCGCGGACAGCACGGGTAACTCCTGCGTGGCCTGCCACATGACCGAGACTGTTTACATGGGCCGCGATCCCCGCCGCGACCACGGGTTCCACGTTCCCGATCCTCAACTCACCAAAGAGCACGGCACTCCGAACGCCTGTAACAAATGCCACAACACTGACCCTAAAGAAGGTGTCGATTGGGCGATCAAATCGATCAACGAGTGGTATGGTGAAAAACTCCACACCCCGGAACGAAAACGTCAGCGCGCCAGAACGCGTGCTATGGCTGCCGCCTTCAACGGCCAGCCCAATGCCATTGAGCCGTTACTAACAGCCTACGCCAACGAAGAAAACCCCGCATGGCAGGCCACCATTCTCGAAACCCTCCGCCCCTGGGCGACCGACTCCCGGGTGCAACGCCTCGGCCGCGAAGGTGTGCACAGCAAAGACTCCATGGTCCGCGCCTCAGCCTGCCATATCATGGAGTTCAGCCCGGACAACGATCCATGGCTGGAGCCGATGCTTCAGGACCCGGTGAAAGAAGTCCGCGTGGCTGCCTCATGGGCGATGCGCACCCGCCTCTCCCAGCGATCCGATGTCCTCAAGGAACTCAAAGAAACCCTCTCCTTTGGCGCCGACCAACCGATCGGAGCCATGCGCCTCGCCGAGCTCGCCACCCAGGCACAAAAGCTCGACGAAGCCAAAAAGTGGATGGAGAAAGCCATCGCGCTGGACCAAACGTCCGCCGCCGGTCACGAAGCCTACGCCATCCTTCTCGGCCAGCTAGGCCAGCCGAAAGACGCGCTCAAGCAGCTCGAACTCGCTCTCAAGCTTGAGCCTAAAAATGCCCGCTTCCTCTACCTCATGGCGCTCACCTACGCTGAGCTTCAGCAGACGGACAAAACGCAAGATCTACTCAAGCAAGTCATCAAACTCGCGCCTGGTCACGATCGCGCCCGCTACAACCTCGGGCTTCTGCTCGCGGGTCAAGAAAAGCTCGATGAAGCTATCGCCTCCATCCGCCTCGCTGAGCAGATTAACCCGGAAAACGCAGCCTACCCGTATGCCCGCGCCACCATCCACTTCCGCAAAGGAGAAAAAATGGAAGCCTTCGAAGCCTGCCGCACCGTATTAGGAATCGACCGCAGCCACCAAGGAGCGCGCCAGTTACTGGGTCAGATTGGCAACCCAAACGCACCGAAAAAATAACCTCAGGTCTTCGATCTCATGACCCCCTCATTACCACCCCAGATTCCCCAACCAGCGGATTTAGGAAAGGCCAACACGTTATCACGTCAGTTGAGATTCTGGGCGATTCATTGCAGCCTCACAGCCCTGCCGAGTTTCCTTATCGCCATTCAATATTTTAAAGGCTGGCCAGCTATCATGGCGATGATCACAGGTGTGTAACCCGATTTAACTCTTTCGTTGTGATGGTGTAACGGTGGGAATCAAGCGCATTTCGCGCTCGCTTTTCGGGAGGCATGTTTTTGGTGGTGGTTTTCTTGGGCTGGATTAACATCGGTGTGTTTGATCGTTCTGAGACATTACCGGACGGGGCGCCACGGCATCAGGCGGATGGGACGGCTCTGGTCGTGAAGCTCATCAGTGAACGACGGGAAAAGCTCCAAGGAGAGATGTTTCAAGAGGAGGATGAACCTGAATTGGGGATTTTTTCTGGAATCTAAGGCACTCTATTTATTTCCGTGACCCTTACCCTTGAATTTCAGATTCGGTTAGAGTTCTGTATTCTCCGAGCTTCAAATCAGCGTCCAGCGTGATGGCTCCGACGCTGATCCGGTGGAGGGCTGTGACGCGGTTTCCTGCGGCGTGAAACATGCGCTTTACTTGGTGGTAGCGGCCTTCGTAGATGGTGAGTCGACACTGGTGGGATTGAGCCGGATCAAGAATTTCTAATTTAGCAGGTTGGGTGGTGAGGTCTTCGTAGGCGAAGTAGATTCCTTGTTGAAAAAGTGAATGAGTTTCCGGAGTGATGGGGTCAGCGGTTTCGACCTGATAAACTTTGGGCACGCCCTCTTTGGGTTCCGTGAGCAGGCGTGACCACTTGCCGTCGTTGGTGAGAATCAGCAGTCCTGTGGTCGCGCGGTCGAGCCTTCCTGCGATGTGGAGTTTTTCTGGAATGTGATCTTTGTCGATGAGTTCTATCACGGTGGGATGTTGCGCATCGATGGTTGCGCTGAGGTAGCCAGCGGGTTTGTGCATCATCAGATAGATGGCTTTGGTGTGGCGTAATATTTCCCCATCAAGACTAACTTGAGTGAATTCTCCAACCTCTCGTTGGGTGTCTTTTTCAACGATTCCATCCACCGAGACTCGTCCGGCAGCAAGCATCGGGCGAATGCCACGTCGGCCGTGCTGGGTGTGTTGGGCTAGGAAGCGATCGAGTCTCATCTCGTAAATGAGTTTGACATCATCGGTGCAGGATCGGAAGCTGGAAATGATGAAAGGAAGGGCAGTAACAGCTTTTGAGCAGAGGGTCTATGATCAGGTAAGCCTGGTTCCGGTAGGTCGAGTGACGACGTATGCCGAGATGTCCAAGGCGCTTGATTGCCATTCGGCGCAAGCCATTGGCCAAGCGCTGAAGCGGAACCCGTTTGCCCCTGAGGTGCCGTGCCATCGGGTGATCCGTGCCGATCATAGCATTGGCGGTTACGCTGGGCAGACTGGCGGTGAGAAGTTGGAACTCAAGCTCAGCTTGCTGAAAAGCGAAGGTGTTGAGTTTAACTCAGTAGGGAAGCTGGTTCTTCCGGAAAAGCTCTTTCTCTTTGGTGCGAGAGATTAGATCTTATTCATCTTCCTGTAGTCGGAGGGAGTCATGCCGGCCTCTCGTTTGAAGAAGACAATGAAGGCGCGCCTGTCCTTGAAGCCAATGAGCGGTGCTAGCTGCGTCATCGGCAGATCGGTGGTGAGGAGAAGCTCCCGTGCCCAGTCCGTGCGGACTTGGCGGATTTCCTGTGCCGGGGAGTGGCCGGTCAGGGCGATGAAGTGTGTTTCAAAGGTGCTGCGGGAGATGTCGAGCTCTTCAATAAGCGTGTCCACGGTAATTCCGTCTTTAGCGCGGTCGCGGATGATGCTGCGGGCACGTAGGATCTCGATTTCACCTTTCGATTGACCGAGGGTGGAGCCGCGCACGCGGATGCCTCTCGGTGGGATTTTTTCATGCTTTTGCTCTGGCGTTTCGCCCGCCATCATTTTTTCGAGCTTGGCCATGCCTCGGGCTCCAATTTCCATATCACGCAGCATCACGCTGGAGAGTGGTGGGTCGCAGAGTTTCGCATCGACACAATCAAAGCACCCCAGCACACCCACTTCACCGGGAATATCGATGTTGTTTCGGGTGAGGTAATCGACGATGAGACGGCCGCGGAGATCGTGGCGAGTATAGATGCCCAGAGTGGCGCCTGCCGCTTTGGCATCGGCGACGGCTCTGTCGAGATCTGGGCAGATTTCCCCCAGTTGGCTGATGTCCTTGGTGGTCAGGGCATCCGGCATGGCTGTGACGGAAAGTTTGATATTCCGCTCGTCACAGAGGGGCTGCAAGTATTGGTCCACGCGCAGCGCGGAGTCGATCCCCATGGTTTCGACAAACAGCATGTGTTTGAAGTTCAGGGTGTCAAAATGTTCTACGGCAGATTGAGAGGACATCCGGTAGTCGGTGCCGACGGAGGCGTGGTATCCATTGTCAGAGCCGATGAGGTTGACGACTGGGATATCGAGATCGCGGAGCCAGAGTTCTTTTTTTTCATCGTAGCAGACGATGAGGCCGTCGGGTTTCCAGTCTTCGGAAAAGACGTCTTCGTGATTGGCTTCGAAGAGTGTGAAGTTACGGAAGGCACAGCGTTCCCGGACGCCGGGAAAAGAAAGCAAGCCATGAA
>CAYNNY010000144.1:0-8255 GCA_964398555.1 uncultured Verrucomicrobiales bacterium | reverse complement strand
TAAATAGAGTCATGTAATTAAATCCGCATGCGCAACGCACGACATCATCACACGACAACAAAGAGGAGTATCCTTCGGTGATGTAGCGTGCATGTATGTAATCGCAATCAGCCCGAAGGATTTACTCCCTCGGGATTTTTTGTGTCCATACGGCTTAGAAGCTCAGTGAAAGAGCCGCGGCTTTGCAAACCCGCAGGTCGTGAGTTCGATCCTCACCTAAACCTCCATATTCCGAGAGTAGTGTAGCGGTAACACTCCAGATTGTGATTCTGGCATCTCAGGTTCGAATCCTGGCTCGCGGACCATTGGAGGCTTTATAGCCTCAAGCTCTGACTATTGTCCTTGCCTCCCAACTTGAGTGCAGAGCAAAAAAAATCCTCCCGATCCACAAAGGGATGGGAGGATAAGTTGAAAATGGTAGCAGGAGGGAGAATTGAACTCCCGACAAAAGGCTTATGAGTCCTCTGCTCTACCCCTGAGCTACCCTGCCGTTCATTTTCGATCACCGAGAAAAACTCTCGGCGGGGCGTGAGGTAATGCGAAAACTGCTCTTTGTCGAATAAAAATTGCATAAACATCACTCTAAGGTTGCCAAATACTCATAATGCGCTAGTTACACGCCTCCGAGATAAACATTTCGTTCGATCTCCAATCCAGAAACCTAAGCTATGAAAGACCTTTCGCTTTACAGAAACATCGGAATCTTCGCCCACGTGGATGCGGGCAAGACCACTACCACTGAGCGCATCCTTAAACTCACCGGCAAAGTGCATAAAACAGGTGAAGTTCACGATGGTGAAGCCACCACTGACTTCATGGAACAAGAGCAAGAGCGCGGCATCACCATTCAGTCCGCTGCCACATCATGCTTCTGGGACAATCACCGCTTTAACATCATTGACACTCCCGGCCACGTTGACTTCACCGTGGAAGTGTATCGTTCACTGAAAGTTCTCGACGGCGGCGTCGGCGTATTCTGCGCCTCCGGCGGTGTTGAGCCTCAGTCCGAGACCAACTGGCGCTACGCCAACGAGTCAGCTGTTGCCCGTGTCATCTTTGTTAACAAAATGGACCGTGTTGGCGCCGACTTCTACCGCGTCGTTGACCAAATCAAAACCATCCTCGCCGCCAACCCACTGATCATGGTGCTGCCGATCGGAGCCGAAAACGACCTCACAGGCGTTGTCGACCTCATCACCCGCAAAGCATGGGTCTGGGATGACTCCGGCGAGCCTGAAAACTACACCATCGAAGACGTGCCAGCCGATATGGTGGACGACGTTGAGAAATACCGCTCCGAGCTCATCGAGACCGCCGTTGAACAAGACGACGACATCATGGAAGCCTACCTCGAAGGTGAAGAGCCAAGCGTAGAAGACCTCAAAAAGTGCATCCGTAAAGGAACCATCGCTCTCGACTTCTTCCCCACTTACTGCGGATCAGCTTTCAAAAACAAAGCTATCCAGAACATGCTCAACGGTGTCGTTGACTACCTGCCTGCTCCTGACGAAGTGCCACCACAACCTGAAGTGGACGAAGAAGGCAACGAAACCGGCGAATTCGCCATCGTTACTCCAGATGCACCTGTTCGCGCACTCGCCTTCAAGATCATGGATGACCAATACGGTGCCCTGACCTTCACCCGCATCTACTCCGGTGTCATCAAAAAGGGCATGACCCTGCTCAACACCTTCACCGGCAAAACCGAGCGTATCGGTCGCCTGGTAGAAATGCACGCCGATGAGCGCATCGAGCTCGATAGCGCCCAAGCTGGCGACATCATCGCTCTCGTTGGTCTCAAAAACGTCCAAACCGGTCACACCCTTTGCGACAAAAACCACCCAGCCACTCTCGAGCCAATGGTATTCCCAGATCCAGTGATCTCCATGGCCGTCAGCCCCATCGATAAGGCAAACGCCGAGAAAATGGGTATCGCCATCGGTAAGATGGTCAAGGAAGACCCCACATTCATCGTAGAAACCGATCTCGACTCAGGCGAAACCATCCTCAAAGGAATGGGCGAGCTTCACCTCGATATCAAAGTGGACATCCTCAAGCGCACCCACGGTGTGGAAGTAACCGTCGGCGCACCTCAGGTCGCTTACCGCGAAACCATTACCAAGCGAATCGAAGACTCCTACACCCACAAGAAGCAGTCCGGTGGATCCGGTCAGTATGGTAAGATCGACTATATCATCGAGCCCCTTCCTGAAGACTCTGAAGAGGAATTCGAATTCGAATCCAAAGTCGTCGGTGGTAACGTGCCTAAGGAATTCTGGCCAGCCATTGAAAAAGGCTTCAAGTTCTCCCGTACTAAAGGTGTGCTTGCTGGTTTCCCCTGCTTGAACTTCAAAGTCACTCTCGTTGACGGAGCTCAACACGCAGTGGACTCCTCCGCGATTGCATTCGAGATCGCCGCCAAGGCTGCCTACCGTCATTCCATGCCTAAGGCTGGACCTCAAATTCTTGAGCCCATCATGAAGCTCGACGTCTTCACTCCAGAAGGCAACGTCGGTGACGTCATCGGTGACCTCAACCGTCGCCGTGGAATGATCAAGGAGCAGGAAATCACACCTACCGGCATCCGCGTCAAAGCAGACGCCCCGCTGAGCGACATGTTCGGCTACATCGGTGACCTCCGCACCATGACCTCAGGTCGTGGCCAGTTCTCCATGGAGTTCTCCCACTACGCCCCTTGTCCTAAGAACGTCGCCGAAGGCGTCATCGCCGACGCGAAGAAGCGCGAAGAAGAGAAGCGTAAGAAGTAATTCTTCTTACTCTCACTCCAACTAAAAAACTTCAAGCGCCGACTCTCACGAGTCGGCGCTTTTTTACGTAGCGCGACCGTCCCGGTCGCTTTAAAACCCTTCCGGCGAAGCCGCAGTCTCCTTGATAAACCCTAGCTCCCGTAAAGTAGGCTAAGTTTGTAACTTGCCGACTGGATAATGCCCGAAGAATCATGTCCGATCACAATCTCCAGCACGACGCTCAACAGAAAGCCGACAACTTCCAAAGTTGTCCTACTTTTTTACAGAGCATCCAAGGAGAATCACTTCTCAAACACCAGCTTCCCATCTACCATCTTCGTCCGAATCGTATCCCCATCTTTGAAGTTCCCTTCCAGAACTTCGAGACTCAGAGGATCGAGTAGGTGTTTTTGAATGGCTCGTTTCAGCGGACGCGCGCCGTAAACGGGATCGTATCCTTGATTGACGAGAAACTCTTTCACTTCAGATGTGAGGTTGAGCCCGATTCCCTGCTTGGCTAGTCGCTGCGCCACACGATCTAACTGGAGACCCACAATCTCGGCAAGCTCATCGCGGTCGAGTCGGTCAAAGATCACGGTTTCATCCACGCGGTTCAAGAACTCGGGACGGAAGTGACCACGGAGAGATTCCCGCACTTTCTCCTCACGCTTCTCGGGATCCTCGTCATCCATGATGAATTGACTTCCGATGTTAGAAGTCATAATCAGCACGGTGTTACGGAAGTCCACCGTGCGGCCTTGGCCATCGGTGATCCGACCATCATCCAGCACTTGCAAGAGGACGTTAAAGATATCCGGGTGGGCTTTTTCGATTTCGTCGAAAAGAACCACGGAATAGGGATGCCGCCTCACGTGTTCACTGAGCTGACCACCCTCCTCGTATCCGACGTATCCCGGAGGTGCT
This sequence comes from uncultured Verrucomicrobiales bacterium, assembly GCA_964398555.1. Taxonomy (GTDB): domain Bacteria; phylum Verrucomicrobiota; class Verrucomicrobiia; order Verrucomicrobiales; family Akkermansiaceae; genus Oceaniferula. The sequence continues at coordinate 4,584 of CAYNNY010000144.1, read as the reverse complement.
CCGATCAGTCGGGCGACGTTGTGCTTCTCCATGTATTCGGACATGTCGATCCTAACCATCGCGTGTTCGTCATCGAAGAGAAACTCAGCGAGTGCTTTAGATAGCTCCGTTTTACCCACCCCAGTAGGCCCGAGGAATAGGAAGGAACCAATCGGCCGATCTTCATCCTGGAGTCCGGCACGGGCACGGCGCACGGCATTCGACACCGCCACAATCGCTTCTTTCTGACCGATCACACGGTCGCCGATCCGCTGCTCCATTTTCACCAACTTCTCACGTTCACCTTCCTGGAGTCGGCTCACCGGGATACCGGTCCAGGTGGCGATTACTTCGGCGATGTCTTCTTCCGTGACCTCTTCCTTGAGAATGGCATCGTCACCTTGGAGTTGAGCGAGTTTTTCCTCGGCATCTTCCAGTGCTTTTTCTGCATCTGGGATGCTGCCATAAGTCAGCTCAGACGCACGGTTCAGATCACCGATCCGTTGGGCCTGCTCGACTTCGGTTTTGAGTTGATCAATCCGCTCCTGTGCTTCACGCACGACATCGATGATGTCTTTTTCATTTCTCCAGCGCGCCATCATCGTGGCGGAGTCCTCTTTGAGGTTCGCCATTTCTTCGCGCACTTTTTCGAGTCGGGCAGCACTCGCGTCATCGCTTTCTTTTTCTAACGCCTGACGCTCCATTTCCAACTGCATCACCTGACGCTCAATCTGATCAATCTCCGTAGGCATAGAGTCGAGTTCGATTTTGAGTCGGGACCCCGCCTCATCCATCAAGTCCACCGCCTTGTCGGGGAGAAATCGATCCGTGATATAACGGTCGCTAAGCTGAGCGGCCGCGACAAGTGCCCCATCGGTGATTCGCACACCGTGGTGAACTTCGTATCGTTCTTTCAGCCCACGGAGAATCGCAATCGTGCTTTCAACACTGGGCTCGTCACAGCGGACGGGTTGGAATCGGCGCTCTAACGCTGCATCTTTTTCGATGTATTTCCGATACTCATCCAGCGTCGTGGCACCAATCGTGTGCAGCTCACCACGGGCGAGTTGCGGCTTGAGTAAATTCGAGGCATCCATCGCACCTTCACTAGCACCGGCGCCGACGATGGTGTGAAGCTCGTCAATGAAGAGGATGATCTCACCCTCCGACTCCGTCACCTCTTTGAGAAATGCCTTGAGCCGATCTTCAAATTCACCACGGTATTTGGCACCCGCAATCATGCTTCCCAGATCGAGAGCGATGAGTCGCTTATTTTTCATCGATTCCGGCACATCGCCACTGATGATCCTGCGGGCGAGGCCTTCGACGATAGCGGTCTTCCCCGTGCCGGGCTCACCGATGAGCACTGGGTTATTTTTCGTCCGACGCGACAGCACCTGCATGATGCGTCGAATCTCTTCGTCGCGACCAATCACAGGGTCAATCTTTCCCTCACGCGCCTTGGCGGTGAGGTCCATGCCGTATTTTTCCAGCGTCTGGTATTTCCCCTCGGGGTCCGGATCGGTTACTTTTTGAGAACCCCGGATTTCCTTGAGAGCGGCATCCGCTTTTTTCCGATCCAGCCCAGCTTCTTTGAGCAATTTTCCAGCCGGAGAATCGGAATCCAGCGCACCGAGCAAAAAGTGCTCCACACTGAGAAAATCATCACCCAGCTTCTCGCGCACCGTATCGGCAGCGTCGAGGTTCTGCCGAAGCCCGTAGCTCATCTGTGGCTGCGATGCCGCACCTTTCACACGAGGTTCGCGCTCCAGTTCTGAGAGCGCTGAGGCTTTAAGTCGAGTCACATCCGCCCCCGCCTTCTCCAGAATCGGCACGACGATGCCGCCGTCTTGCTGCAGAAGTGAGATGAGCACATGCAGGCTCTTCAGCTCCGCATGCGTGGATTTTGCCGCAAGCTGCTGGGCAGACTGAAGCGCTTCTTGAAATTTAGTCGTTAATTTATCGAGTCCCATAATAGTGTTTGATTGGTTAGTGGGTTAATTGTTGAGTTCTTTATTGAATTTATCTGCGCCCGAACAGTCGATCACAGCCTTCTTACATACTAAGACGTCATCATAGCAAGTATTTGTTCAAATTATTTGTATTAATTTTTTACTATGATTATTTACCATCCTGCTTTTTGCATGATTGACTAAAGCCCATGATGATAGAAGAATGGCACACCATGAAGCCGCCTTCTGATTCAGCACAAGATCCAAAAAAAACGGCCCAGCCCAAGAAAAAGCGCCACGGTCGCAAGTGGGCGCTGTTCATGCTCTTTGCCCACGCGCTCGGATTCGTTTCCTCCTTTCACGCCCTGATGAGCACCCGCACCTCTCAGGGCGCGATTGCCTGGATCGTCTCGCTCAATGCCATCCCCGTGGTTTCCGTTCCCGCCTACTGGGTGTTCGGTCGGGATAAATTCAAAGGTTACATCACCTTGCGACAGCAAATGTCGTTAGGATTCAGCGACGAAGAGCAAGAACTTAGAAAAAGGGTAGAGCCTTTCGTCCAGAAATTCGAGGATGACCGAGGCATCTATCATGCCGCAGAAAGCATCGCCCAATTACCCTATTTCAACAGCAATGCCGTCGAACTCCTGATCGATGGTAAAGCGACATTCGAGAGCATCTTCGCAGGCATCGATCAAGCAGAGAAATACATCCTCGTCCAGTTCTACATCGTCCGCGATGACCAGCTCGGTCGCAAGCTTCAAGAAAAACTCATCGCCAAAGCCAAGGCTGGAGTGAAAGTCTGGCTGCTCTACGATGAAATTGGCTCGGGGGATATCGATTCCTACGTGGAAAAATTACAAGACGGAGGAGTTCAGGTCAGCGCCTTTCACTCCACCCAAGGAGGGGGGAACCGATTCCAACTCAACTTCCGCAACCACCGAAAAATCGTCGTGGTCGATGGCGAAATGGGCTGGGTCGGCGGCCACAACGTCGGTGACGAATACCTCGGTGACGGCACCGACGCCCCCTGTTGGCGAGACACCCACATGAAAATCACCGGCCCCTCGGCCCTCCAGCTTCAGCTGTCCTTTGTCGAAGACTGGAACTGGGCAAAAAATGAACACATCAGCATTGAGTGGGAACCGGTCGCCGCCCCCGAGGGAAATGCCAGCGTCCTGATCTTCGCCACCGGCCCAGCTGACCGACTAGAAACATGCAGCCTGATGTATCAACAAGCGATCCACGCCGCCCGCAAGAGAATCTGGATCGCCAGCCCCTACTTTGTCCCCGACGAAGCCGTCACCTCAGCCCTGCATCTGGCCGCCTTGCGAGGCGTGGATGTTAAAATCATCATTCCGGAGGAGCCCGACAGCCAGCTCGTTTACTACTCCGCCTACGCCTTCGTTGGTGAACTCATCGAATCCGGTGTGGAGATCTACCGCTACAAACCCGGATTTTTGCACGAAAAAGTCTTTCTCGTCGATGACAGCCTCGCGGGTGTGGGAACCGCAAATTTCGACAACCGATCATTCCGTCTCAACTTCGAAGTCACCGCCTTAGTCGTCGATGAAACCTTCGTCAATGAGATCGAAGCCATGTTTCAAACCGACTTCTCCAACTCCCGCCTAATGACCCAAAAAGATGTGGATAACAAACCCGGATGGTTCAAAGTGCTCTCCCGCGCCTCCTACCTCACTGCTCCTGTGCAGTGAGTTTTTATTAGTTTTACATTTTCCATCGAATTCAAAAACCGATGGCTTTTGACGATCAATTTGGGAGTCTGCTCAACCTCTGATAATCGAAGCTTTAGTAGAGCAAAATCAAGATACCCATGCGACAGAAGAAAGCTCAACTGAGTGCGATCTTTATCTCTAGCAATCAAGCATTTCGCAGCAGCCATATCATGAGGCTCCAGACAAAACACTGACTCTCCTTCCTCAAGACACAATAATCGACTCTCCCAACCACTTGGGAAAGTTTCCGTGATTTTCGGGCGGACAATATCTGCATGATATCCAAACCGTTGATGAAAAACTCGATCCTCACCAAAGGATTCGTCAAGCATCATACCTAGCTCTTCTTCAAATGGATAAGGGATCAAATCCACATCATAAGTTGACATCAGAGGTCCATCCTGGAGTTCTCCGAGGTCAGGAAAGCTGGCAAGAAGAGATGCCGAGCCAAAAACAACGAGCCGGTCCCCGTCCAACATCGCGGACACAGCGCGTGTGATATGTTTTAATGAGTCCAGGCGCATGTAAACTGATCCCTTTCATTCCGTGTTAAAACTCCTGGAAATGGCGAACAACTTTTTAATTGTCTCGCGCTCTCCCCATCATCCCTCAATAAGTGAAGTAATTCTGTCATTTTCGCCTCCGAATGCTGCGCGGCCTCAATCAACGACTTCCACTCGATCAAGGCCCAAGGATCACCCAGCCTCTCAGAGGCCATCCACCGTTGAATATTTTTCAATGGAATGGATAAGAGCTCCGGCGCTCGCTCAATTTTGTCTGCAAGAAAGAGCCATCGCTGAAAAATCAATGGATTCTGTCCACTGTCTCTGATGGTTTTTTCGCTCACGCTCATGTGCGTATACATAACATTATTCAAATCCTCTGACAACCCAGTATTCCCACGTCACGCCCCAGGG
>CAYNNY010000143.1:0-8283 GCA_964398555.1 uncultured Verrucomicrobiales bacterium | reverse complement strand
TGGCTTTGAGGTCGAGCGAGGAGTCTGTGAGATCAAGTTCCATAGGTGGACGGGCAGCGTGTGCTGCGGGATTTAATCACAGCAGCGAGAGTTTGAACATGGTTTTTTTTGAGCTTAGACAAGGTGTGTTAATCCTCTTGCTCGCCGTCTCGCCATTCCCGGTGTTCGAAACGCATGATTTCTTTGATGAAGGTAAGCGGAATGTCTCCCGTGGGGCCGTTACGGTTTTTTGCAATCACGAGCAAGGCTTTTCCCTCGGCTTCGTTTTTGGCTTCTTCGTCGCCGGCTTCGACGTAGTAGGATTCACGATAGAGGAGGCCTACGATATCGGCGTCCTGCTCGATGGAGCCAGATTCCCGGAGGTCGGACATTCTGGGTTTTCCTCCTCCGCCGGTGTTGCCGACTCGGCTTTCCGGTCCACGGTTGAGCTGGGCGAGCACGATCACGGGGATTTCAAGTTCTTTGGCCAGGGCTTTGAGTCCTGCAGAAATTTCCGCCACTTCCCGCTCGCGGGAGTTTTGCGCTTGTTTTGAGTTCGAGCGCATCAGCTGAAGGTAATCGATGGCAAGGACTTGGATGTCAGCTTCTTTCTTTTTACGCCGGGCTTTGGCGCGGAGTTCGTTGATGGAGATCGATGGGGTGTCGTCGATGAAGAGCTTGCAGTCCTTGATGGTTTCTGCGGCTTTTTTGACATTGAGGAGGTCGGCTTTGGAGGGGCTGAAGCCTTTGGTGATATTTGATTTGGCAAAGCGAGCCCGGGCGTAGAGCAGACGTTCCACTAGCTGGGCCGCGCTCATTTCCAGAGAGAAGACCATCGAGGGGTGTCCTTGATCGAGACAGATATGCTCGATCAGGTTCATCACAAAGGAGGTTTTTCCCATCGATGGACGGGCGGCGATGACAAACATTTCGCCAGCCTTGAGTCCGCTCGACATTTGATCGAGTGACTTGTAGCCGGTGGAGAGGCCATTGCCTTCTCCGTTGCCGTGGATGAGCTTTTCAAAATTCTCAAGCACTTGCTTGATGGTTTGCTCCATGGAGGATTCATCGATCTTCTCGGCACCTTCGCGGATGGCGAGCACTTGTTGCTCAACGCTATCGAGCAGCATTTCCACCTCTTCCTGGTCTTCGTAGGCGCGGGTGATGGCCTCTGTGCAGTGGCTGATGATGGAGCGCAGCACGTGCTTGTCTTTGACAATTTCCAGGTGGTGCGCGAAGTGGGCGTGGGTAGGGGCGTAGGTGTAAATCTCCGTGATCGCTGCGGGGCCGCCAACCGCCGTCATCAGATCTCTGTCGATCAATGTCTGGGAGAGGGAGACTAGCTCGATGGGCACATGCTTTTCGAAAAATTCCAAGAGCACCTTAAACAGGGAACCGTGGGCCGGATGGTAGAAGTGATCTTCCGTCAGCCTGTTCTCAACCGCCTGGGCAATGTATTCCTGCGGGTCCTGAAACATCGAGGAGAGCAGGCTTTTTTCCGGGCCAATGGCATGAGGCAGCGCTCTGGCCGCACTTTGATGGTCAATTTTGTCCGGGGCTTTTTGTAAGGCCGGTCCATCTTGAGGAAATTTGTTTTTGGGTGCTGCTGTCTGCGTGGCCATGGATAGCTATGGTTATAGCGGGATTTTGGCCGAGGTCAATGTGAGTAACTTGCGAAATGATGTGAATAAGTGGACGGCTGCTGAATTTGATAGGTAAGGGTAGGGGGAATAAGATCAGAGTAACATGTGAATAAGATCAACTTCTATGAGCAGTCTTTATGATCAGTTACGCGCCCGTTCCCAGCCAGCGACGATGCCTTTTCTGAAGTAAACGGACGAGCCGCGAGTGGGAATGTAGGTGACGGAGGGGTAGTAGCCTCCTCCGTAATAACCGCCGCGACCGTATCTGCCGCCTCCGTAGCCGTAGTGGCCACCAAAGCCGCTGGTGTAAACGGGGACGAGCATTGAGTAGTCCCAGCGGACGTAGCTTCGGCCCTCACGGTTTCCGGTCACCTTGCCGTCGGGATTTCCCATGGCAAGATAAACGGCGGATTTGTTCATTCCTCGGTCGATTTTTCCTTGTTTCACCAGTGCCTGATGCTGGGTGTTGAGGCTGAGGAACATTTCCGGATTTCGTTGAATGCGGCTTTGGGGAGTGCTGCTGCAGCTGGCGAGAAGAGCGATGAGGGGAAGGCAGAGAAAAAGGACGTATTTCATGATCACTTACCCTATCCGAATTATTTCTACGGCGCAATCGATATTTTTTGGCATTAATTTGGGGCGCGAGTGACGGAGAATAAGGAGGATGAGGCCAGATTTTCAGTGGAAGTATCAGGGGTGCTGGGCTGTATCTCGCTTCTGCATCGAGGTGTAATCAGAAAAAAGTGAAAAAGTTGGAGAAACATGCTTGCCAAAAGAGTAGGTAATCACTCACTCTTGCCACGCAACCCCACGAACTACTAAATTTTTATGTCAGAAGAATTGATTCCAGCTGAAGAACTAGACTCCGCTTTGAAACGTTGCCCAGAATGGGAAATTGAAGGAGGCTCCATTACGCGTTCCATCGAATTTGAAGAATTCATGGAGAGCATTGATTTTTTGAATACTGTGGCCGAAGTCTCCGACGAGGCTCAGCATATTCCCGAAATTGATGTCCGCGATTGTAAGATCACCTTGCGCCTCCACACCCAGGACGCCGGTGGTGTTACGGATATCGATATCGAGCTCGCCTCGCGTATCGATACCTTGATTGACTAATTCACCGCAGTTATTTCACAGCCGATTATTTATTCAGGCAGGCAATGAGGTCGATTCCCGACCACATTGGCCTGTCTTTTTTCGTGTCCTGATTATTTCCTGACACCCGGTTCCTGACACTTGCTCCCCGACTCCCGAACTACCTCGGCAGCAGGATTTCCTCGTTTTCCATGCCGGTGAGGACCTTGAGCTGGCTGACAAAGCGCCACATGGTAATCATCAGGATGACCATCATGGGCAGGCCAATCACCGCGAAGCCCCAGGCGGTAAGTTTGGCGACGCCATCATTGAAGTCTTCTTGCGAGCCAGTGTTGCCATTGAGGAAATACATGGCGAGAAAGTAGTTCATCACCATGCTGAGGAAAAAAGAACCCGCCAGCAGGAGGGTGCCAGAGAGGATGAGCTTTTTATACCCCTCGCAGCTTTCATTGGCTTTGATGCGCTTTTCGATGGCTGGGATGTTAAAGAAATCGGGGTTGTAGAGAAAGACGCGAACCAAAGGGGTTTTCGTCCAGTGGGAAATGAGGATCGTCACACCGAAAACAAACGGAATGGCTCCTTCCTTGAGTGCAAACCAGAACGGCGCTTGTTCGTCCACAGTTCCATTGTCCCGGTAGGCCATGATGGCGATGCCTCCGGTGAGGAGGATGCTGACAACTCCGAGGATAGAAAAGAAGTTGGGCTTCTTGGTTTTGCTCAGATGGTGAATGCCGTAGATGACGGGTAAGGAAACCGCAACACACATCCCGATCACCGGGCCGACCTGCCAGAGCTTGTCTCCGTTTTTCCCGAGGAAGCTGAGCGCAACAATCGGGATGAGCACGTTCCACATGATGTTGGCCAGTGGGTTGTCTTGTTGTTTTTTTGACATGGGGAGAAGAGGTAAGAGGTAAGATGAAAGAAGCAAGACTCAAGATGCAAAAATGCGGGGCTGCGTGTGTTCAGATCACCTCCGGCAATTTTATTCTGGTTTTTTTTTGGGGGGGGAGTCATCATTTTCCGCGAGATTGTTGGTTTTTGAATGATACAAAAATTGACGATAATAAAATATTGGTGGTTTTACGTTGTGATTGTTACAGTGTTTAGGTCGTAAGCCAATACTCGAAGCAACCATTACTATTACTATTTCTAGATGAGTTTACATGCCCAATTATTACCCGAAGCTCAACAGCGCCTTCAGGCTCAGCAGCGGAATTCCATGATTACGAGTATCATTATATCCGTTCTTTTGGTGATTTTGGTTGGCGTGGTTCTGCTCTTTATCTTGCTTGACCCGATCGATAATGTTACACCGGAAATTGTCTCGTATCAGGCGAGAGAAGATAAAACGGAGAAGATAAAAGAGAGGACGTTTACTCGCGCGGTGGAGCGCAAACCTTCGTCCCCGTCCTCCTCGATGGCGAAGGTCATTGCTGCGAATACGGTATCAGCGATTGCGATTCCAGTGCCTGAAATCAATGTGCCGGATCCTTCGACACAGTTTGGTGATGGAGATGATTTTGGAGATGGTTGGGGGGATGGATTTGGTGGTGGGGCTGGAGTCAGTTCCTTTTTTGGCCAGCCTATTCACGGGAAGCGGATTCTTTATGTTATCGACTATTCAGAATCGATGCAGGGGGCCCGTCAGCGGCTGATGAGGGCTGAGTTAGCGGAGTCGATTTACAAGCTTTCTCCGGATATTAAGTTTCAGATGATTTTCTTTGCCGGACCCGCTTGGGTGGCGGGAGATCAGGTGAATATGAATGGCAAAAAATCGGCAAAGATCGTGGCTGGGCAGGCGAGCTACTTGTGGAAAAGCAGTGGAAAAGCGCATCAATGGGACCCTGAGGGAGATTTGCGAAAGCCAGGGTGGTTGAAGGCCAGCGATACGCAGGTGGAGAAAAGTAAAAAAATCATTCGAGGTCACCGTCTTATTTGGGGCACCAATTGGAAAAACCCCCTTGAGATGGCCTTTCAAATGGACCCCTTACCTGAAACGATTATCTTTATGACTGATGGTGTTGCTGCTGGCGATCCGATTGGTGTGGCGAAGGCGATCGCGAGGAAAGCGAAAAAAAATAAGATTACTATCAACACGGTGGCTCTCATGGAGCCTAAAGCTGCTGAGGCAATGGCGAAGTTGGCGGAAGGCAGCGGGGGCAAGTTTGTGTTGATCGGCGCAGATGGAAAAAAGCGAAAGGGGCAGGGCAAGTAGTCTAGCTCTCCGGATCAATGACACCCCCGGGGGGAAGGTTTAAAAATAAGACAAAAAAGCGGCGACCCGGATGGATATCCTAGTCGCCGCTTTGTGGGAAATGGGTTAGTTACACCTTGCCGTAGACGGACTTGCCGGTTGAGAGCAGGTCGTCACAGGCTACTTTGAGGCGGTCGCAGAGACCTTGTTCACCTTTTTTGAGGTAGCCACGTGGGTCGTATTTGCCTTTGACTCCGACTTCGCCGTCGATCTTGAGCACGCTTTCGATATTCTCACACATGTGAGTGACGATCGGGCGGGTGAAGGCATACTGGGTATCGGTATCGATGTTCATCTTGACCACGCCGTATCCGAGAGTTTCGCGGATGTCATCGAGATCAGATCCGGATCCACCGTGGAAGACGAGGTCCATTTTGGCGTCGGCTCCGTATTTGGCGACCACAGCATCTTGTCCATCGCGGAGGATGGTGGGCTTGAGCTTGACTGAGCCTGGCTTGTAAGCGCCGTGGACGTTACCGAATGTGGCGGCGAACATGAAGCGGCCAATGCCGTTGAGTGTTTCGTAAACCTGCACCATATCTTCGGTGGAAGTGTAGAGTTTCTCGGCGGGCAGGCCGGAGGTGTCGTGTCCGTCTTCTTCTCCACCGACGCAGCCGGCTTCGATTTCGAGGATAATATCGAGCTCGGCGCACTCCTTGAGGAGTCCTTTGGAGATCTCGAGGTTTTCATCGAGTTCTACGACGGAGCCGTCGAACATGTGGGAGTTGAAAAGTGGTCCTTTTCCTTCGGCTTTGCGCTTGCGAGAGGCTTCGAGAAGTGGCTTGAGGAAGCTGTCGACTTTCTGCGGGTGGCAGTGGTCGGTGTGGAGGCCTACGAGAATATCGTATTTCTCAGCGAGCAGGTGAGTGGCCTCGGCGAGCACGATGGCGCCAAAGGCTTCGTCTGCAACGGCGGTGCCGGAGGCGAAGCTACCACCACCGGTGGAAACTTGGATAATACCATCGGATCCTGACTCGGCAAAAGCTTTGAGCGCACCACTGATGGTGGTGAGGGATGTGATGTTAATGGCGGGGTATGCGAAACCACCTTTTTGGGCGGCATCGAGCATAGCGGCATATTGTTTGGGTGTTGCTACTGGCATGACGTAGGGGCTTTAGCACAGCTTTTACTTGAAAGCAAGAACCACGCCGTGTCATTTTTTGCGCATATTTTGTGGTGGTGGGAAGGAGTGGTTGCTGAAAGTTGAAGCTAGAGCTATCGAGTCGCGTGGGGAGATTTAATGTGTTGATTTGGTAGATCTTGGTGAAAATCCGAATTATTCGGATGATGTTTTAACGACAGGTGATGGTTCAACCTGGACCCGCAGAACGGTAGTTCCAGACGCTGGGTTCCCAGCATTAAATGTCGGGATCGGACTCTACAAAGAGGGTGAGTTTAAAGTGTGGTCTACGAAAGGATACACGAATAGTAAGCGTGGAGTTTGGATCTCATCGGATGGAATCAGCTGGCAGTTTACTGATCACACCGATCAAGGCGCATCGGGCAACTATTGGCCAGGATTAAGGGCTTACGAAAACTCCATGGCCCACAGGCTTGTTTACGCCAATGGTCAGTAATGGTGTGGCTGACAAGGTCTCAGTATAGGTGTGACGATTAAAAAATTGGATCTTCCCAGCGCGTATCAAAAAATAACAGTCGATGAGAGTTAGTTTATTCTGTATGATCATCAATTTACATGGTTTGCGACATCCCGCGATGGGGTTACGTGGCAAGGTCCTACTCGGGCACTGAGTGGAGGAATATTTTTGTTGCAGGACAGAGAAGATACCTACGTTGCATCAGCTTATGCTGTTGAAGTGATGAGTCAGCAGGATCTGGAAATTGTTTCCATCAAGATTCCCTCTGGTGAATTTGGTGTCGGTGATGTCGTGCAGGCTGAGATAGTTATCAAAAATCACTCGGATGCCGAAGTGTCATCCGATGATTTGAGTTTTGAATTTGTGGCATCCAAAGATCCCGTGTTGGGCAATGGAGATGACTACTTGATTTCATCGGGTCACACAGCCCAAGAAGCCGTTTTAGCCAATAGCACAGTGACGACGTCCATTGAGTTTGTGATCCCAGCGGATGCGACAGCGGGAAGTGTTTATGTAGGTGTTTATGCGCAATTACCCTCTAATTACGACGAGCTAAACAAAGCGAATAATATCCAACGAACTGAATCCGCCGTGCTTAATATTCCGGAGTGGGAACTCAATTTAGTAACCCTTGGAAATGGTCAGGTGAATCAAGATTTTGCAGCTATGCGGTAGGTGCGACTGCAAATCTCACAGCCACTCCTGCCGATGGCTGGGAGTTCTCTGGGTGGTTGGCTTTATGTTATTTACACTCGCAATGCCGGACCTGAGGGGTCGCGCACTCTTTATTGTCAGGCCACACGGGATATGGCTGATTGGAATGCCGCTGATTTGCAGGAGCGGATTTTACGAACGGATGATGGAATCGAAACTGTCGAGGCCCGTATTCCGGTATCCGGAGGCAGTAAGGGGTTCTTGCGCTTGAGGTATAGCCGATAGTGTTTCCTCGCTCAGGCCTTCTGTCTGGCTGTATTACCCCTGAAAACCCTCATCTTCGGGATTGCCTCGGCGGTCAGCGGCTTCGGTAGCGAGCACGTCGCAGCGTTCGTTCTCTGGGTGGCCGGAATGGCCTTTGACCCATTTCCAGGAGATCTGGTGGCCTCGGACGGCTTCGGACATGCGCTTCCAGAGATCGACATTTTTGAGTGGTTTGCCGGGGCCTCGTGACCAACCTTTCTTTTTCCATCCGTGGATCCATCCTTTGTCCATGGTGTCGATGAGGTATTTGGAGTCGGAGACTAGGGTGACTTGGCAGGGCTCCTTGAGGGATTCGATGCCGCTGAGGGCGGCGAGAATTTCCATCCGGTTGTTGGTGGTTTTGGCAAATCCGCCGCTGAGTTCTTTGCATTGCCCGTTATAGATAAGCAGGGTGCCATAGCCTCCTCGGCCGGGGTTGCCCCGGGACGAGCCGTCGGTGTAAATGGTTACGTGTTTCATCGGCGAGGTGGGTTTATTCTGGAGTGGGGCGATGGGCAAGCTTGAATGCAGGAGAGGGGAAGATCTCACAATGGATAGGGGGGTAGAGCCTATTCCATGATTTCACCTTGTAAGAGCGGTTGAGATTGTGCGTATTGGTTGCATGTTTAAGCAATCGGTCATCAAAAAGACGGGCGTCGTGTGTACGTAGCAGCCTCCGTAGCTCTCGCTGCCACTTCTCAGGCCGAGGAGTTAACTGAGAAAGAGCAAGCCCAGGGCTGGGCTCCCCTCTTTGATG
>CAYNNY010000142.1:0-8284 GCA_964398555.1 uncultured Verrucomicrobiales bacterium | reverse complement strand
CCATTATCGCCGTGCAACCCTACAAGGGATTCAGCAAAGAACTCACCAAACTAGTCGCGAAAGGATTGGAGGAGGATTACGAAATGACCGTTGTGATTCTACCTGTCACAGCTCTCCCAAAAGAGGCGTATTACAAACCAAGATCACGCTATCGGGCTGATATTCTACTCGATCATCTCGGGAGCGATGTCGATGTAACATTCAACAAAATCATCGGGCTCACCCACAAAGACATCTCCACCACCAACGGCGAGCATTACGATTGGGGGATCTTTGGCTTGGGTAGCATGGGCGGCAAGCCGTGCGTTGTCTCCACTTTCCGACTCCGGGCACGAGGTGCCAATGACAAACGGTTTCGCCAGCGACTCATCCGTGTAGCGACCCATGAGATCGGCCACACCTTAGGGCTGCCACATTGCCCAAATAAAAACTGCAACATGATCGACGCCGAAGGCTCGATATTGTCGGTCGACCAAGGAACTGGAAAACTTTGTGCGCCGTGCAAAAAGCGAATCAACGAGCCAGAAATTCAATACACATCGCCTTAGGCACCGTGATTTTATGGCTGGTGAATGAAAGCTTGCCAGAGGCGCGGTCAATTTCAAACACAGGCACGTCGTTCGACTTTTGCCCCGCGACGAGCAACCATTTTCCGCTCGGGGAAAGATTGATATTTCTCGGAATCCAAGCTGATGTGACAAAGGCGTTGCCCCTGAGCTGATTGCCGGGAGGTCTCGGTGAGAGCCCCATCGGCCCCAACGCCAAAGGAGATGCTCCCCCTTTTTTCACATCCACATCCGCTGTGGCATAAAGGTATTTTTGCGTCGGATGAAGAGCCAGAAACCCAGCACCGTTCATCTTTGTGACAAGCCGAGGTTCGGTCAGGGCACCAGATTGAGAATCAAGCTGAGAGGTGTAAACCCCATGATCGGCCGAGGCAATATAAACGCGCACCTCTTTGGCTGAAGCAAGAGAGCTTGCGACAAGGAAAACAGGCAAGAGAGTTTTGGTAATCGTGTTCATCGCTTACGCCTCTGCTTTTTTCAGCGCCAGCTTCTCCCGAAGCTCGGGCCACTGCTCCTTCACCACGATATACCCAATGCAATTATCGCTGCCGCACAGGCAGGGATGGTCTTCATAACACTCAATATCGAACCCGTAGTCAAAGGTCAGCTCCTCACCTTCCTTGATAGCACGTAGCGAGTAAATGCAGATTCTACGCCCCACGATCCATGCCTCGCAATTAGGGTCACAGGAATGATTGATCAGGCGGGCCGTATTCCAGGGCACGTTACCATCGATGTCCCACTGCTCATCGAGGGTGAAAATATAGACAGCGGCATCACCATGTTCCTCGGCCTTTGCATACTGATCCCATGCGCGATCCTCGCTGATCTCCTTATTGATCGGCTCACCCACATATTCGATCACTTCCGTTTCATTGGCAATATCCTGAGTGGCATACACGCCACGACCATGAATAATCGACCCCCGCACCTCGCAGAGATCACTCGCGGCGCGGTCATACATTTTTTTAAGTCGGCGCGCCCACTTGGCATCGCGTTCAAGTTTCTGGTTTCTTGTCATGGGAGCCAATAGAAAAAAGGAAAATCCAACCGAGGAAAAGCAAATATTACTTAATCTCCCTAACCGAAGAAACAGGCAACCCCAAATCCTTTTCCTTTGGAGGCAATGTAGGGAACATTCCTCGCAGATCCTGAATGGTGGGATTCATCCCCGTGAGAAAATACCAATCATTTGTTCCTTTCTCAGAAATAGCAATGGTGTAGCCGCGCTCCTCCAAGGTGCGGATCTTACCGCCGAGCTGAGGATCCGCCACCTTGACACGCGTCATCGTAGGAACCACAGCCAGCCAATGCTCAACAATCACCTCACGGCCAGTGGCATCCTTCACGATGGCTCCAGTCCGAGCATCCCTTTTCTTAGCCCGCCAAACACTGAAAAATGAGGTTGGCAGCTCTGCGGTGTATGCGGTGACCATCATTCCAAGACTCACTTTTTTCTGACCAGCTTTTGCTAGTCCAGCTTCCAGCTTAGCCATACCCCCGTATCTCTTCGCCAAGCGGCGTTTCCACCGGGGATACATCCGCTCGTGGCCGTATTGATAATTCCCCTTCATCATCTCGATGCCCATTTTCTGCACCGCCACCTGAGCCGAGCTGGCAACCATGGGGTCAGCCACCACCAACCCAGGCTCTTGCGCTGAGACCTCAGCCGATAATCCGACCACCGCTACCGCCATCAATAACCCACGCATGTAAAATATAGTTTTCGTAATCATCCTCTGCGCCTATTCATCCTCTCAACCCACCTAAAAGTCAAGCCCCTCCACCAACACGCACCTTCATTCCATGGAACGTCAAGCCATCCATCCAGCACTTCGCATGACCATGATGCTCTCTGGCATCCTGATTCTCGCCTAGAGCTTCAATTCCATTCTTGCCACCAACCACATTGTCACTGGGGGACTGGCGGGACTCTCCATTCTACTGAAACTTCATCTGAATATTGAGCCAGCCCTCACCCAATGGGCGATCGGCATTCCCATCTTTCTATTCGCTTGGTTCATTCTTGGTAAAAAAGAAATACGTGAGATGCTGCTGTTCCACCTCGCTCTCGGAGCTACGATCCTCACCGCTGACGGCGCTCACAGTGGAGAAAAAAAGACCCTATTCCTAACGGCAGTCCCCCGGTCCAAGGTGGGCAGACTCAGACGGAACATCCGCCGAATCGACCCCAAAGCCTTCACCATCGTCAGCGATGCCTCGGAAGTGCTCGGCTACGGGTTCCAGAATCACGGCTAGGGCATCTTTAGATAAATTAGAGCAAATTCACCTTTGCCAAGCAGGGGCATCTGCGCCTACTCTCCCCGCCTATGGCGAAGAAGGCATTAGGAAAAGGACTGGGGGCTCTCATCAAAAAGCAACCCACCTCCATCACAGCAACCGAAGAACAAAACTCTGAGGGAAAGGCGAACACCCAGACCGCGATCGAAAACATCATCCCCAGCCCGCTGCAACCGCGCAAACACTTTGCCCAAGGGCAGCTCGATGAACTCATCGACTCGATCCGCCAGCACGGCATCATCCAGCCACTCATCGTCCGCAAAGTTGATGGGAAACTGGAACTCATCGCTGGAGAGCGCCGCTGGAGAGCCTCGAAACAGCTAGGACTCAAAGAAGTCCCCATCCGCATCCGCGAAGCCACGGACCACGAGGTCCTGGAAATGGCCCTGATCGAGAACATTCAGCGCAAAGACCTCGACCCCATGGAAGAAGCTCAGGGATATATCCGACTCGCCAAGGAATTTGAGATGAAGCAGGAAACCATCGCCAAACGCGTCGGCAAATCCCGCGCTGCCGTCGCCAATGCGATGCGCCTGATGGAGCTTCACCCCAGCATTCAAGACCACGTCGCCCAAGCTCGCCTGAGTGTCGGACACGCCAAAGCCATTCTCAGCATCAAAGACCACGAGACCCAGTGCCTAGCCGCTGACCAGATTCTTAAAAAATCCCTCACTGTCCGGGCCGCTGAAAAACTGGCACGCGATTTCGCCAACCCAAAAAAATCAAACTCATCCCAGACAATCACTCGCGAAGCCGATGCCGTGATTCAACAAATCCAATCCACTCTCCGCGAACGTTTCGCTACCGAAGTCAAAGTCATGCACAAACCCAAAAAGGGGAAAATCGAGCTGACTTATTATGGAAATGATGACCTCCAGCGCATTCTCGATCTACTAGGCATCCAGCTATAAGGCCTCACCCATGAACAAAAAAATCATCTCCATCACCGCCTCACTCACAGCCATCCTCGTCGCCGCTGGACTCTGGTATTGGAAAAACAACGGCACCGATGCCCATGGGAAATCCGCTTACTCCCACACGGAGGCAATTCTCGCCATCGGCCCCCGCACCGCAGGCTCAGAGGGACTCAAAAAATCCCACCGCTACATTTCCAGCGAACTCGCCAAACACGGCTGGACCACCGTCACCCAAACCATCGAACGGGACACCCCCGTAGGCAAACGCACCTTCACCAACTTGATTGCCCGCTATCAGGCGGATCACATCAAAACCCTCGATGACGCCGCCAAGCTTTCCACCAAAGGAATTCTCTCAGCCCACCTCGACTCCAAAGAGATCCCGAGCATCCCTGATTTTCTCGGCGCTGACGACTCAGCCTCTGCCTGCGCCCTAATCATCGAGCTCGCCACCACCCTCGCCCAAGAAAACCCAGAACTCGCCAAAGGGC
Organism: uncultured Verrucomicrobiales bacterium; assembly: GCA_964398555.1. Lineage (GTDB taxonomy): Bacteria > Verrucomicrobiota > Verrucomicrobiia > Verrucomicrobiales > Akkermansiaceae > Oceaniferula. The sequence continues at coordinate 4,009 of CAYNNY010000142.1, read as the reverse complement.
TCGAGCTTGTCTTCTTCGACGGCGAAGAAGCATTCAACAAAAGCATGGATCTCGAAACCGGCGACGGCCTCTACGGCAGCCGCGCCTATGCCATCACCCTCTACAAGCGCACCCCCAAACCAACGTTCGGCATCGTGCTCGATATGGTCGGCCACAAAAACCTCAAAATCGCCGTCCCTAGAGACACCCCACTTGAGCTACTCAGCTCTATGCAGCGCTCCGCCAAAACTCACGGCCACGAAAAAATCTTCGGACAAGCCTCCCACGTCATCCTTGACGACCACTACTATCTCAACATGGCCGGCGTGCCCACCATCGATATCATTGGCGCGGACTTCAGCGACACCCACTGGTGGCACCAGGATGGCGATACCATGGAGCTCATCTCCGCCAAAAGCCTGACCATTTCCTACCACGTCACCCTCACCATGCTGCGTGAGCTACTGGCAAAGTAACCCACAAACCAAGCGCACCAACAATTTATCATTTTTATCTATTTTTCTATTGTCAATCTGCCGATCCGGCACTAAACCCCTCCCGCACCGCAAAGTGCAAAGGCCCCATAGCTCAGTTGGTAGAGCAGAGGATTGAAAATCCTTGTGTCCTTGGTTCGAATCCGAGTGGGGCCACCACTTAATTACCCCACCCAGTTAATCACTGAGTGGGTTTTTTGAGTCTACACCTTCACTCTAGATCCTGCGTTCTTTTTCGCTGAAACCTAAAAATTGCTTGTAGAGGATTTCTACCTTATTTCTCGCCCATGGAGTTCGTCGTAAAAACTTGAGGCTCGATTTAATACTTGGGTCGTTGCTGAAACAGTTAATTTTGATCCGAAACGCTAAGTCGTCCCAACCGTATTCGGCCACAAGATCAGTGAGCATTTTTTCAAGCGTTATTCCGTGCAGTGGGTCGTTACTCATGGACCCGATTCTATACACCGATTACCACCATTAGTAAAAAAAAATCGATATTTCACATCGTCGTGCGGCGCGTGTTTTACCTCGATCCATTTGATCCTTGTTCTCCTGATTGGAATGAACTAGGATTCGTCCATGGATAAGGTGCTCGCGAAAGGTCATTTGTCAGCATTCAGAGACAAGCCTAAAGGTAAGGATTTGAAGACCGCTGAAAAACGCTTGGCTGCGATGTCATTCATTTGCAGAAGTAGAACAGAAGATGGACATGTTGAACGAAGATTTTTCCGAATTCGCAAAGCTTCTTGAAGAAGCTGATGTAGAGTATTTGATTGTGGGTGGCTACTCGGTAGCTCTTCATGGCTTTCCTCGATACACTGGAGATATTGATTTCTTTGTGGCAATTAGCCAACAAACGAGCCGTTGGCAGGCCTAAAGATCAGATCGACTTACTAGAACTCGAAAAAGATTAAACCGTCATCTGCGCCCCCTCTACCCATTCAAGGCATCAATCAACTGACGCAGACGACCAAAATCCCGGCGACTGTGACGGAAGACAATACGGAACAGGGAATCAAGTTCCGGCTCGTCCTCCTCTGCAGACAACGGAGCAGTTTTGGTAAACTGACCGCTCTTCAGCACATCGCTAAAATCACGCTTCAACACCGCCATCAGCGCCTCGTCAGGCTCCAATCTTAGCCGAAGCACCAGTTTGTCACCAACATATCGGTAAGAATGAAAATTCGAGTAAAATCGGGTAATTTCCTCCACCGCCTCATCGACATCATCGGTCACCTTGAACAAAGCAAAATCGGTATCCGAAATCAAATTCAACCGGCTCAGATGCTCTTCGACAAACTGCTGCCAAAATTTCCAGTAAGTTCCACCAGGAGCATCGATCAGCACCAGCGGATAAATCGAAACCTTTCCTGTCTGAATCAAAGTCAAGGTTTCGAAAATTTCATCCATGGTTCCAAAACCTCCGGGAAAGGCCACCACAGCATCCCCCTCTTTGACAAAGGACAGCTTGCGAGTAAAAAAGTAGTCAAATCCCACCAATTTAGGGTCACCTGAGATGAACGGGTTCGCGACAGACTCAAAAGGCAAATTGATATTCAGACCAAAACTATCAGCTCTGCCCGCCCCCTCGTTACCAGCCGCCATGATGCCGGGACCAGCACCAGTGATTGTCATAAAGCCAGCATCACGCATCTTACCCGCAAATTCAACGGCGGCCTTGTATTCAGCCTCCTCCGGATCCGTCCTAGCAGAACCGTAAATCGATACCTTCCGATAGCTCCGGTATGGATAAAAAACTTCATCCGCAATGCGCATTTCGTGCAGCACCCGGTTCATCGTCCGGAAGTCCCCTTCCGTCACAGAGCCACGGCAAATGCGCACCGCTGAAATCAACATTTCCGCTAAATGACCCGCTTTGCAATCATCGCTCACCTGATCAGCGAGTTCTTTGATCTTATCATCCAGTGCCTTTTCCCCTGTCGAGCCAATGAAGGCGCAGGGTTGGCACTGTAACATACCTCCAGTAAAATCTCGTTCCTGGGGTACCTTGGTAGGTTTGACGTGTGGGCTCATTTGAATTAAAAATAATGGATCAGTGACTTACAGCACTAGACATCTCTTGCAGACGATGCAAACGCTCAAGAGCTTGACCGGAATCGATCAACTCCGCTGCGAATCTAACCCCATCGCCCAAGGTGTCAACTAATCCAGCACAGGAAAGCCCTGCCCCAGCGTTCAGCAAGACCATTTCACGCTTCGGACCCGTGTCGAGACCACTGAGAATATCCGTTAAGATCTTAGCATTCTCTTCAGCCTCCCCACCTTGCAGATCTTCGACCTGGCAGACAGATAAGCCAAAATCGGCAGGCTCTACCACCTCATCCACAATGGATTGATAGCTGCCGGACTTACAAATCCTCGTCTGGCCTAACAAGCTCACTTCATCGACACATCTTCCGTCCGCTGTCATTCCGTTAACCACCCATGCGCTATCACGACCAAGCCGCTGAAGAATTTCTGCAAATGTGACATTAAGGTTAGGATCGCAAACGCCTATCAACTGGCACTCGGGGCGGGCTGGATTGAGCAATGGCCCGATGAGGTTAAAAATCGTCCTCACCCCCTCCTTAGCCAGGGCCGCGCGAACGCCTGCCACAGCCTTGAACGCAGGGTGATATTTCGGAGCAAACAGAAAACCAACACCCGCCACCTCCAAAGACTCCCGGAAATCATCAGGAGAAAGCTCAATATTAATCCCCAAAGCCTCGAGCACATCGGCACCTCCACTCTTCGAGGTGATGCCACGATTGCCGTGCTTCACCACCACGGCGCCCCCGGCAGCAATCACAAACATACTTGTCGTCGAGACATTAAATAAGTTTAACTTATCTCCACCCGTGCCACAGACATCGATGGTGGGGCCATTGAATTTCATCCCCGCAACGCCAGGATCAACAGCGCGCTCAAGAAATGCCTCTACAAAACCAGTGATCTCAGTGGCGGTTTCACCTTTGATCGTCAACGCTTTGAGAAAGCGCGCTTTTTTATCATCGCTCACGGACATATCGAGTAACATCTCCGCAGCCACATCGATTTCCCGCAAACTTAACTCCTTGCCCTCTTCCACATGTTGTATTAGCGCGTCCATATCGCCACCAAGCTAACTCTAATTTCATAGGTTGGCGAGTACTTTTCAGCTGATATTTTTCCACTACATGCCTGAATACCATACACAGCAATTTATGATGGACTCCGAATGTGGAGGTTCAGCGAACATGATCATGCCTGGAAGTCGTCCGAAAAGTTGATTCGCCACCTTATCGACATCGCCAGCATCACACTCGAAACAAACGCCAAATCAGCAACTCTTCTGGACGGCGGCAAGGCGCTCAAGACGAGCCGCGACGGAGGGACCCTGACCATCACCCTGACCATCACCCTCCCCGCCGCACTCCCGGATCCAGTAGCCACGGTGATCAAACTGAAATGAGAGGGAAAGAAAAATAAATCATGATGATAAACACCCAGCCCAGCCTGAGAAAATCAGCCCTTGAATTGCCGTATTTCATCGATGA
>CAYNNY010000141.1:0-8304 GCA_964398555.1 uncultured Verrucomicrobiales bacterium | reverse complement strand
TTGGCTTATTCAGGAGAGCTTTTTAAAAGCACCGTGCAAAAATCCGCCATGGGTGAAGATGGCATTGTCAATGCTCTGCTTGACAATCCATCGAGGCAAGACAAGCGGGAGCGCGTCAGGGAATCATTGAGAAGGGTCGCCAGCTGGGCAACGGTGAAGCAAACGGAGTTCCTCCCCCCCCCACAAAAGAGATCTACCATTCAATCAGAATAAATTCTGATTGAATGGTCTGAGCGGTTCCCGATGCCAAAAATCAGATTGACGAACCTGGAGCAAGAAAGACGACCTCATTAAGGAGGATGAAATGAGTTGCAAGGTGTTGAAAGTAATTTTTTTGAGACCTGAACGAAACCTAAAAAACCTCAATTTAGGCGTGATTTGTTGCAATTGACTAACATTTAAAAATGAAAATCTAATGGTGAGTTTTACAAGTAAAATCAATGAGCGCAGAGGATTATCTATCAAACAATAAAAAGTTAGGATGGAGACTAGCAGTCTCCGACCGTCTCTTTTACTCTGCGAATCTTCAAAAGGCTGACGCAAAGCTGGCAGGTTTGGCCACAAAAGGCACAGAAGGGCACAAAAAATAGGGTATTCATGCTCTTGTGAACCTTTGAGCCTCCTGTGGCTAGATGCTCATCTCTGATCAACCTCCCTTTGCGTCTTAGCGCCTTTGCGTGAAAATCTGAAAGCTATTTACTCACGCCAAGCCGCAAAGTCACCAAGAGTCAGCGTGTTCCATTTTTCAACCAATGCGCAGCATTAATTCAACGCCTCGCAGAGGCTTTCAACTGGGCTCCAGCCCTATTCAACGACTCCGTGAAGGAGAATGCTATGGCAGTTTGATTTTGTCCGATTTTTCCTATGATTGTGTGGTGGGGATTCGCTGCTGGTTGATCAGCGATAGGCAGCCGACCGATTACAAATCGGTCCTACTTTGTGTCGCTCATTTCGCGTTGGCGGGTTTGGCTCCATTTGAGGCCATCGGTGTATTCTTCTTCTTTGCCGTATTGAGTGATCAGGCTTTGCCAGATGGTGGCGGCATTTTTAAAATAACCTGCGGCCTCCTTTTTATTTCCTTGGCTGGCGGCGGTGTGGCCGAGATCGCCGTAGAGGTAGCCGAGCCCCCGGCGAATGGCATTGTCGTGCTGGCCGGCGTCTTTCTGGAGGAGGTCCTCCATCAGTGCGGCGGCTTTTTTCCCTTGGCGAAGCTCAGCGGCGGAGTCGCCACGATCACCGGTGAGTCCGGCAAGCTGCCAGTGTAGCACAGCGAGCCGGTAGAGTGGTTCGTTGGCAATGGAGGTGTTGTCTTTTTGCGCCTCCACGATGGTTTCGGTGAGTTCGATGGCTTCTTTGAGTTTTTGTTGAGCCTCAGCGGTTTTCCCTGCATCGCGGAGTAGGACAGCGCGGAGGCCTTTGGCGGCCGCCATTTGCATGGAGGCTCCTTCGGGGCTGGTGTCGCTGGTGCCAAGCTTCGAGAGGAGTTGTTCTGCTTGTGCTAATTGTGTTTTGCCAGTGCTATCGTCACCTTCGCGGATGGCGGCGTTGGCGGCCATGATGTGGATTTTGGCGAGTTGTACTTTGGGCAGTTCAAGATGGGGTGCTTTTTTTAAGAGTTTTTCAAGGTAGCTGGCGGCTTCGCCCCGGAGACGATCTGCGTCTTCGACGCGGTTGAGGGAGTCGGCCAGAGTCGCAGCCTCCAGTGTGTATCGGGAGAGGTCTGAGCGCACGATTACATTTTCGGTGAGGGTGCGTCGAAGCCCTTTCATGGCGGTGATCGCCTGCTGAAAATAGGTGAGAGCTTTGGCGGGGTCGGAGGATTCGATCATCCGTCCGTCGATGATGAGCATCACCGCTTTGAGGCGTTGGTTTTCCAGAGTGTCATGGGATGAGTTGCTCTGGGCTGCTTGTCGGGCTTTGGGTAGGAGTTGTTTGGCCAGGGCGTTTTTCTTTTGATCGAGCGCCAGCATGAGACAGGCGAGACGCGCCCGGGCGATCCGGTAGGCGTGGCTGGGTTCTTCTAGCTTGGCCTCGGTCCAGGCCGCCACCGCAGCGTCAAGTAACTGATCTGCTTCGCTTGGGTTTTGGTTGTAGATTTCGAGTTCCGCCAGCTGCATCATGATGCGGGCGCGGACAGGTTGGAACTGGTCGTTGTCCTCGGTGAGTTTAAGAAATTGCTGAAGTTCCGCCACCAAGGTGTCGCGGGCATTGCCGGATTTTTGAAGTTCGGGTAGGTCCTTGCTGTGATCGCGCATCATCCATGCGAGTAGGTGGTCGTTAGCTACGCCTAAGGAGATGAGTTGTTTCCGGTGTTTTTTCTCACGGACTTCAGCTGTTTCCTGGGCGGTTTTAGCGACCGCTTCAGATGATTGGGCCTGGGCGGTGGCCTGTTCTTCGGTGGCTACTCGATCGGCGAGTTCTGTGTTGAGAGTGTCGACTGCATTGGCGTGGTCGGCTTTTTCCTGATCGAGCATCATCACAAGAACTCCGCAGCCGATCAGCCCTGCAGCGGCGATGGTGGCGGCGATGCCAATGGCCAGTTTGCTGGATTTTTTTTGTTGGCGGAGCTCGCTCTGCACTTCACGGACTTCAGTTTCGGTTTCTGTTTCGATGTTATGCCAGGCATGCAGCACTTCGTTGAGATCGGGGTAGCGATCATCCGGGTTGAGTTCGAGGCAGCGGGCGATGATTTGGCGTCGTTTTCTCTCCAGTGGGGTGTCGGCTGGTTCTGTTGAAGCGCTGGTATCAGCAATGTCGGCTAATAGAGGCATGATCATGCAGAGCTGGTCCTGCTCTGACTTTTTCCAAGAGATGGGAATCAGCCCATCTGGGTAGCTGCTGCCTTTGAGTATGCCCATCATGCCTTCGATAAGGGGGAGATTCACGGCCAGAGAGTTGAATGTGCGCACTGCCAGCCATCGGTCGGCAGGATTACCATCCGCTGGACGAGCGAGGTAGATGGATCCACAGGCTCCTTCACCGATGAGTCCGATGATTTCCAAACCTTTGATGTCGGGTGTCGCCATGGCTGAAACTATACGCTAATGGCCGAAGTGTATCCAGTGAAATGCATTTTTCTTCGTTAGGATTGTAATTCTAACGCGTGTTTAACTGCATAATTTATATTTTTATCAAATTTAACCTTCCTAGGAGGGGTGTAAGCCTGATAAGATGCACGAAGCATGCGCCCTTAATTTCTCTACGGAAGAATGGAAGAATGAATGAGCGGGCGATGCGGGTGGATCACACATAATGAAATACGGTATAATATCAGATGTTCATGCAAATCTGGAGGCACTGACAAGTGTGCTGGAAGACGCTGAACAACAGGGGGTAAAACGATTTATCTGTTTGGGGGATGTGGTTGGTTATAACGCCAACCCTTCAGAGTGTGTGGATATAATCCGGGCACTTGGCTGCCCTGTGATGAAGGGAAACCACGATGCCTACACGGTGGCTGAAGAGATTCCTCCCGAGGTGAATGGCCGGGCGAGGGAATCACTGGAGTGGACACGTGCGAACATTCGGCCTGATCAAAGCGAGTGGCTTTATCATTTACCAATGCAGCGGCGAGTAGGCCCTTTCGAGATCGTGCATGCCAGTTTGCATGACCCGGAGGCTTGGAACTATGTGCTCAATGCGATTGAAGCGATCCTCCACTTTCATTTTCAGGAGACTCCGCTTTGCTTCTTTGGGCATACTCACCGGCAGATGTATTTCACCACCGAGGAACGTAAAACGTTTACCGATTACGAAAAATTTTATCTCAAAACCGAGCACCAGTATCTCGTCAATGTCGGTTCTGTGGGACAGCCACGAGGTGATGGGCGACTGGCGGAATATGTCATTTACGATACGGATGAACAGAGCATTGAGCCGTGCAAAGTGCCTTATGATGTAGAAACAACGTGCCGAAAGATTCGGGAGGCTGGTCTGCCCGAGCACAATGCATTGCGTCTGGAAAAGTCAGCCATGGAAGCGGCCGTAGCACTCAAGCCCTCCGAGCTTGGCGTATAAGAGTTGGCCGATCAATAGAGCATATAGAGATCTGAGAAAACATGAATGAGGAACAGAATACACCGACTGAAAATGTCGACGCCATCACAGGACAGCAGGATTTCCTAGCTGCGAATGCGGAATATTTTGCCCAAGCGCTGGCACCTCTCAATGGTGTGTTTCGTAATTCCGGTATGATGAATATCGTTTGCGAAGAGCTGGATTACACCGTGGTCGTAGGAATGAAAGAGGCTGGGGATGAGGGTGAGCTTGATGTCGATTGCGCCATCTTGGGAGCCGATCAGAGAAGTCTGAAGGATTGTATTAACGCATTGTTTATTTAAGGGAGAAAATCATGGGACAAGTAAGAGATACAGCTCGGCAGCTCTACGATAGTGGTGCGTTATTAGGGTTTACCATTACCAGCCTCGAAGGTGAAATGGTGCATAATGAATCATTTTTCAGTGATGAAGCCGCAGGGCAGGCACTCGCGATGTTGGTAGGTTGCGTAGAGCAACTGACGGCATCAGGCCGCCATGTCAAACGACTCACTGCTGAGATGGATGACGTGATCGTTGTTTATATCCATATCACCGATCTTGATCGTCACGGTATGTTTATCCTTAGCCGGGTATGTGACCTTGATCACGCGGCTGATGCTCTGGCAGCGCTGTCGGCATAGACCGTGTTGTCTCTCATATTGGGGGCTCATACTTAATGGGTTTCACTTCTTGTAATTTTTGCAAGATGGCTGACATTTCACGCTTAGTAGTGTCGTATTATTGAGCTGAACACTGAGATCATTGAGTCATGAGAAAAAGCCATCGTTGTCCAGGAAATCCACTATCGTCGCCAATATCATCGATGAATTCACGGCGTGAGTTTCTTCACGTCGGCCTGTTGGCGGGGCTTGGACTGACCTTACCTGAGTTCCTGCGGATGCAGGCGCAGGGGGCGTAGAAAAACTACACATCCCAAGAAGGGGTGGCCAAGTCCGTGATTCAGATTTTTCTCCCAGCTGGGCTGGCGCAGCAGGAGTCGTTCGATCCCAAACCCTATGCCCCGAGCGAATACCGAGGCCCATTTGGCACGGTGAAAACCAATCTTACCGGCGTGGCTTTCAGCGAGCACATGAAGCATTTGGCTAAAATGGCCGATCAAATCACGGTGATCCGGTCGATGTCCCATGGCGAGGCTGCGCACGAGCGAGGCACGCACAATATGTTCACCGGATACCGGCCCAGTCCGGCCCTTCAGTTCCCATCGATGGGCTCGGTGGTTTCACACGAGCTTGGCTCTAAAAATAACTTGCCGCCCTACGTCTGCGTGCCCAACGTGCCCAATATTTACGCGGGATCAGGCTACCTGAGCACCGCCTACGGGCCATTTTGGCTGGGTGCTGATCCTGCCAAGGGTGGATTTAAGGTCAGGGATCTCAATTTGGCCGAGGGTGTGGATGTCGAGCGGTTCAATCGGCGGAAGTCGATGTTGAGCACGGTGGATGCCCATTTTCGCTCGCTGGAAAGTGCGGATACGCTCGATTCCATGGATGCTTTTTACCAGCATGCTTACCAATTAATTTCATCGCAGAAGGCGAGGGAAGCATTTGATCTCTCAAAGGAGCCTGAAAAACTCTAGGAGATGGATGGCAAGACTCAGGCTGGGCAGCGGATGCTGCTGTCGCGTCGGCTTGCCGAAGCCGGAGTGCAAAAAGGGTTGATTTACGGAAAGTCAAACGCGCTGGCAGCGGAGCCGGAGGAGGATAAAGTGGGGGTGCAGGATTTGGCCACGCTGATTTATCATCAGCTCGGGAGTCGACAACCAAGGTAATGATCAATGTAGGTATCGATTGCACATCGGGAGCTTTACCCGACCATCTGTGATTTATCCGCCAGCTGCCGCTGCGGGGAAAGACGTGCTGATCAAGATGATCGGGGACCCCGCTGGAGACTATGAAGTGAAGCAAACGATCGAGGGTGATGCTGGATGGAGGCGAAACCGATGCCGCCATTGATTTAAAAGAACCCGAGAAGAGCCTTCTTCTCAAGCTGGTATCTCATCCTCCAGAGCATGATGATGTCATGCCGCCACAAGGGAACAAAGGAGGAGAGCCGCTGGATCAACACCAAATTGCTCTGCTTAATGCCTGGATAAAATCCGGAGCTTCATGGCCAGGCGGGCTGGTTTTGCATGAGCGAGAGAAAAGTCGTCGTGAAAAAACCCTCGACCAGCCGGATCCTCATTTGTCCTCGATCGAGGTCTATCCTAAAATCGTATCGCTCGAGACCGCCGCTGACTTTCACCGTCTGATTGTCATCGCCCGATACAAAGATGCCACCACGCGGGATGTGACTCCCTTGGTGGATCTGAAGGTGAAGGACGGTGGACTCATTCGTATCGAGGGCACCACACTTTATCCCGAAGCCGACGGAGCGACGACGGTCGAGGTGAGTTATCGTGGTCAGAAAAAAGGGGTGGAGGTGGTGGTCAAAGACGCCACGAAACCAAGACCGGTTAGTTTTCAGCGCGATGTGATGCCAGTGCTCACCGCAGCAGGGTGTAATACTGGCTCATGCCATGGCTCGGCTCGTGGACAAGATGGATTTCACCTGTCGCTCTTTGGATACGATCCCAAAGGTGACCATTTTCGGCTCACCCGCGAGATGCCGGGACGGCGCATCAATCTGGCACTTCCTGAGGATAGTTTGCTACTCACCAAGCCAAAAAAGATCTCGGCCGTGACCAGCATCAGTTGGCTGAGAAAAATCGTCATCTCAAACAACAACAACAAGCCTCTCTTGCCAAACTCACTGATCAGCAGAAAGGCCCCGGCAATCAGCTGGCAGCCGCCACCAAATCCTGGAAAGACGTTGATGACAAATGGAAGGCCTATCACGTGCAACGTAAAACGACGCAGCAAAAACGCAATGGAATCAACAAGCCCCTCGCGGAGACCACCAAGCGTTTATCCAAACTTGATACCGAACTCAAGGCCACACGCTCAAACCTAACCAAGTCTAAGCAGACACTGAAAACGGCACAATCACATCGGGACAGCATGAGTCAACAAATTACCATTCAACAAAACCGCCTGAAACGCTGGCAAGCTGCCGCGATTAATACCCATGCCCTCCGTCTTACAAAAGAAGCCCAAACACTGGCCAATCAACAAAGCGAAGCAATGGGCAATTTCACCCGCCTTGCTTCCAAAATCGGCAAACTCAAGGACCCGTCTCACCTTGCTAAAGAGTCTGACGCATTGGCCTCGCTCCGTCGGCCGATCGATCAGGCTGCGCCCCAATTGCTCTCAAAGCAAGATGAGGCCAAAAAACGTAAGGTAGAGTATCTTAAAGCATTGAAGGTAGGTCGTGTGTGGGATGGGAGTTAGAATATCACGTCTACCCGATTCGGTTTATTTTGTTCTTCGATTCGCAGGTTGAATTGGTAGTCCATATCATGGCTATAGATTGGATTTTAACCAGGTGAACCCCATAACAACAACCAAAATCATCACGCCTTGCGACCAAAAGCCAAATTTGTCATACCACTTAGCTTCGAAAGTATGGCTAAAAAATATCCTGAGAGTGTTCAGAACTAGACAAAGAAGAGAAACGGCTGCGCCAACAACTATTGGAGCAACATACTTATTTAGTATAAGCGATGCCAGCCCGAAATTGCCATCAGTAAACCATTGGAAATAGCTGTAAGTTGAAGCTAAAATAATCAAAGGAGTCCACGCCAGAAAGAGTCCAAGGATCGTTGATATTTTGCCCATAATTTTACCGAACGCAAAGGACTCCGGCAGCTAGCGGGGGCGATCTTTGCTTTTGGTTGAGTGGTTTAAATTATCTGAAAATCTGAGTGCAGCTAGCTGTCGGTGAGGTCCACCTTAGGGATGTTTTCCGCTTCCAATCGGGTGGCCGCACATACAAACAGTGTCATAGAAAATGATGGATCCGTCATCCGAAATACGCCAGGCCCAACCCACGGTCTTGGTAAAATAATCCATCAGTGTAGTTGCTGGAATGTCAACCAGCTTAAGTTCAACTCCAGTTGGTTCAACTATCACGGGTTTCTTCAAATTTAATTTGTGCAAGTTCACCTTAAGCCCCTGCTTCCCAAGAACCCTCTTCAATTCTCTAAATGCTGTATGGGCATCGGGATACACCAAATTGATTTTTTTAATTTGGATTGTCTCTATTCTCAGCAGTTCCTTTTTTACGCTCGGAGATGCAGTCTTCTTCCATTGATCACCTGAAAAGGCAGTCAAAGTAAGACTCAGGAATAACGCTGCGACTGTATTCATTC
>CAYNNY010000140.1:0-8424 GCA_964398555.1 uncultured Verrucomicrobiales bacterium | reverse complement strand
GTCCTTGGTTCGATCCCAAGCGCAGGAGCCATCTGAAAGCCCTAATCCTCAACGGATTAGGGCTTTCGCCTTTTTAAGGGCAAAAAATCCACTGCCGGAATCAGACGTGCAGAGAAAAGGAGTCATGCAGGAAAAAGAGTCAGGAAGAGATTTGCAGCATTTTTTTTCAGCCCCTCGAGAATGGGGCAGGCATAGAAAATGCGATTATGGCGAAGGGTGAATTTAGAATTCTGCAATCTTGGGTTGTTTATGCCCACTCTTTATATGGCGTGGTGCTCAGTGACGAATTTGCATAACGTGGATCATCGCTAACTTCCTCGCCTACCCAGCTCGGTTTTTCAAATACTTCATGCTCATCTTTGAGTTCAATTTCAGCGACAACCAAGCCTTTGTTGTGGCGTTTAAAAACGTCGATTTCCCACACATGGGAATCGGTGCGGTGATAGTAGCGTGTTTTTTCTACGATACCATCAACTGTTAAATCCAATAGTTCGCGGGCATCTTCAAATGGAATCTCATATTCGTATTCGAGTCTAGTGATCCCGAGAGTAGCCCCCTTGATTGTGATCGCAGCCTTCTCATCCTCTAGCCTCACCCGAATGGTGCGTTCGGGATCCTTACAGAGGTATCCCTGCATCATTTCCACCCCCTCATCCTTCGGGTACTCGCCAACAACTAAAAACTTCCGTTCGATCTCTACTCCCATGGGAGGAAGAGTGAATGATGAAGAGCTAATGGTGAAGCTCATAATCACCTAATACGATTATCTTTTTGCAGATGGGGACAGGCATGAATGGCACAGAAAACGCGCATTGCAGGTTTACACCACTCTGTAAGATCCAAAACATAGCAGGGGTCAGGAAGAGATTCGGTGCATTTCCTGATTATTGCTGGCTTTACAGACTCATCCTATCTTAAGCTCATCTGCGGTTAATCACTTAGGGCCGCAGAAAGAAATAAAGCGCCCGATCTTCTTGGTCTTTTATCCATCAGCGGCGTTGCCATCCGTCTCGAATATCCCGTTTGGAGAAAACCGCTCTCAACGCCTCGACCGCCCCCGCACTGGCATGGCCACTGGCGAGGCATCCCCCGCTCTTGGCCACGCTCTCCTTTACCTCTTCACAGGCATTACCCGGACAGGCCAGATGCGATGCTAATCGTAGATCCAACATATCGAGATCGTTATGGCTGTCGCCAATCGCAAACGTGCGCTCGGCTGGAAGCCCGAGTAGACGCCGGATCTCCGTCATCGCACTGCCTTTGTGGTAGTCGCAATGACTGAATCTTAAATAGATGCCGTTACGCTGGTATGAGAGCCCAGCCTTCTCTAACAACTCAACAGCCAATCGCCTCACGATACCATCCATCTCTGCCGCCGTCGACGCCACAATCCCCGCTGGCTCCTCAGCCTGAAATCCCCACACAGCAGCCGTTTCCGACTCCACCCACTGCTGCGTTTTTTTCAAAAACCGACGATGCTTTCGAAACAGACGTCGGTGATCCTTCTCACACTTTTTATTCCAGTCGGCGGACGCGATCCATCGGCCAAATTGATTAGGAAAGTAAATTTCCCGCTCTCGGACAATCAGGTAATCCGGCAAAAACGGAAAGCGAGCCTCCGCCATCCCCTGCACGGTAAACATCAACGACCTCCCAGTGTTAACGCCCCAAAAAACACGGTCCGACTTTCGTAACGATTCGATCAGCTCAAAAAACTCAGGCCTCACCGACGGATCTTCATCGGGATCGGACAGCGTGCCGTCAAAATCAAAAGACAACAACCACTCAGGCGGATCAAGAGGAGGCAGGGTATTCACAAGTTAGAAAAAAGAACTATTCCTCCACTTCCACAGCACGGGATGGCTCACGCTCGGGAATCACCACGGCCTTAGGTGCCTTAGGTGGATCTTCGCCAACGATCACCGCACGGGGAGCGGGCTCAGACTCTTCAACGGGAACGGCTTGGGGAATGGGTTTCAAAGGCTTCACTAACACCGCTTTTACAGGAGGTTTTTTAACAGGCTTCACCACTGGAGAAGGACCTTTTCTCACAGGAGCCTCTTTACGGTAAGCCACCTCATCCTTCGGGTTAGACTTTCTCATCTTAATCTCAACTCGCCGGTTCGGCGCTTGCTGGTCCGGAGTCCCGCTTTTCACGATCGGATGCTGTTTACCAAATCCACGCACGGCAATCCGCTGCTCATCCAGCTCCATCGCATTCACCAGCCAGCGTTTGACCGCCATCGCCCGTTGCTCGGAGAGCTCAATGTTTGATTCCTCGCCACCAATCAAGTCGGTATGACCATCCACCCAGCACACCAGATTCGGGTGTTTATGAATCAGCAATGCCACCTTCATCAAACTCACCCGCGCACTCTGGCGAAGCTCTGCGCTGTTAAACTCAAACAACAAATCACTACCGATCAGTGCCTTGCTGCTGAGGAGGGCATTGCCATCCATATTGGCCATTTGATCGAGCGATGTAAAATTCTTCAACAGGCCATCTTCAGCCTCCCCCTCAGCGCCCTTGCGCATTTCTTCAGTAAACTTATCAGGATCATACTCCTCCGCCATTCTCGCTCCAGGGTCGACGGTCACTTGAGTATCGTTGGATCGCGGGAAAAAATCCTCGGTTTTACCCATCTCCGGCAGGTCGGGATCAAAGTTCGGAGCCTTCATCGGCTCCATCATTTCGCCATCAAGCGCACCCGCTGCCGCTGAACTGATCTCGGGAACCTCGAATGTGTCCAAATCCGCCACGACATCGATGTCCATTTCTGGAAGATTTTCCAAAATATCAAGCTCATCCAGTTGATCGACGGGAGGCACCTCCGCCACAGGCTCAGCCACATCATCGGTCTCAGGTGCCGATACCTCAGGGCGGTAGTCCTCGAGGTCCACAGGATTCACACGTATCACCTGAGTTACGATTTCATTCCCCCCCGCCTCAGGCAACAGCACATCAATCCGGCTCAGACAAAAAAACATCAGAAGGTGCAGACCTAAGGCGATGAGCAAAGCGACCACGACCCACTGGCCCTGACCCTCATTTTCCGGCAAGCTAAAGGAGGACGCCCCCCCACTGCCACCATTCCAGCTATAATCGTTCTGCATCGTCGCTATTTTAACGTATCCCCCAGCAAAAGCAACCGAGGGTTTTCTGCGCCATGGAAGCTATCCCGAAGGGAAACGAAGTATTTCCAAAGCAATGATCCACCTCCCAATGGCACACTCAATACTACAGCCAATACATTCACCTTACAGATTTTTGTGGCGGGTCATTGACTGACTGCCGGAAAGTGATGGTACGCGATACAAGATTTGAACTTGTGACCTCTGCCATGTCAAGGCATTGCTCTACCACTGAGCTAATCGCGCGTTTGGTTGTTTGGACGCCCAAGGAACTCCAAAGGAGTCGCTCGGACGGGCGGAACCTAGGCAGACAGCTGATTCGACGCAAGGTTTTTTTTGCCTGATTTTTAATTCGTTTTCAATTCGTAAAGACCCTCTCATTCCCTAAGACCTCACTGGCACTCCCTGCTCGGCAAAGAGTTCTTTGGCCTCGCCGACGGTGTGTTCACCGAAGTGAAAAATACTTGCAGCGAGCACAGCATCAGCCTTCCCATCCTTGAGCACATCCACCATGTGCTGAAGATTTCCAGCTCCACCGGAGGCAATCACAGGAATTCCAACAGCCTCGCTAACGGCGCGAGTGAGCTCGATATCGTAACCCGCCTTGGTGCCATCGGAATCCATGCTGGTGAGCAAGATTTCCCCCGCCCCACGTTGGTCAACTTCTTTCGCCCACTCCACGGCATCGAGCCCAGTGTGGTTTCGGCCGCCATGAGTATAAACGCCCCATTTGCCAGGACCTTCGCGTTTGGCATCAATCGCCACCACAATACACTGATTACCAAAAGCTTTCGCGCCCTCGTTGATCAACTCAGGACGTTGAATGGCGGCCGTATTGATCCCCACCTTATCGGCTCCAGCGAGAAGCATTTCCCGCATGTCTTCGACGCTGCGGATCCCACCACCCACGGTAAGCGGAATGAAACATTTTTCAGCCGTGCGGCGAACGACATCCACCATGGTCTTGCGGTTATCGGATGAGGCTGTGATATCGAGAAAAACAAGCTCGTCGGCCTCCTGTTCATTGTAGGCGATGGCGCATTCGACCGGATCCCCAGCGTCGCGAAGATCGACAAAATTCGTCCCCTTGACCACACGGCCATCGGTGACATCGAGACATGGAATAATTCTTTTGGCTAACATAGTAGAGTTTTTGAGTTGGTAATGTGCGGCGTTAGATCCTGGGTGATTATTTTACACCCCAAGCACCTTGGTGCTGTTGTTTCGCCATTTTTTCGAGCTTTCGAAGCTGGCGCAGCTGAGACGAGACCGATGTGCCGTCGGGTAGTTTTGCGGGTTTAGTATGAATGCGGGCCATTCCTTTTTCGATAAGAATTTCATGCAGGTATCTCTCCTGACCATTCGAGCGGACCAATACAAAGGCGTATCTACGCTCAGGCCCATAAACGTTCTCCCATCGAGTGACAACGCGGAATTTCTGTTGCCCGAGAAGATCGTTGACAAAATGCTTCGCCTCCTTACCGATCGCCGTGGTCTGCTTCTGGCTCAGCCCACCCATCACCCGCCCCTGTTGAGCGAGGCGTTTGAAGTTATTCTCTCCGTTGCGGTAGGTCTTGGCGGCACTTTCCGGGGCATCCACATAGTAGAGCCTGAACTCAAACTCACCCTTACTTGTGGCCACATGAAAACTATCGCCATCATTGTGACCATGCGAGACAAGCTGGCAATTGGACAAAAGGTCAAAGTCTCCCCACTTCTGAGCTTCAGCCGAAACCTCAACCACCGAAGAATCCACCTGAGCCAACAACTCCTGATACTTCATCCAAGCGATGGCACAGACGACTACCAGCGCGCCCAGCCTCCACCTCAGGGATTTCTTTTTTTTCGCCATGATCTTAAAGCCCCTTGAAGCCCTTGTATGGTTTGTAAGTGCCAGTAGGCACTGGGTGTCTGCGCCAATCACGCCTCAGCTTCCGATGAGCTCGAATAAAGGAAGTGGGATCCGCCCAATTGGTCAGATTGCGCGACACGCTGTTGCGCTGCATACCAACACTGAGATTATGACGCATCTCGAAATGAAGGTGCGCCGGATACATCCCGGCATTGCCGCCCAATGTGCCAATTTTTTGCCCACGCTTCACCATGTCACCATTCTTCACAAGGAGTCTGCGGAGGTGAGCGTATTGAGAATCGATGAACTTCACCTTTCCTGATTTGGGATCACGGTAGGCATGCCGCACCAGAATACATCGCCCCCATCCGCCTCGAAGCTGATGAGCAAACATCACCACACCATCGGCGACCGAGTAAATGGGATCTCCCAGATCTGAGTCACCTCCTCTCCGACCATTCCAGTCCTCACCAAAATGCACGGGCGGCCGCAGTCGCATCCCCCGCGCTTTGTAATACCCAGCCGCATCCGGTTTCCCCACCGGAAAATCAAAGCCATCGGCAAGCGACATCTTCACCCCAGCCTCCAGAGCAGTGATCAGGAAAAGAAAAAGAAGCGGATATAGCAGACGAATCATCTTAAGGAAACATGACACGGGCATCCCCTAGGCAGCCAGCGAGAAATACGCAATCCCAGATATTCCAGCGGCAAAACAATACCATGAAAAATACTCCAGACGTCCACGCCGAATAGCCTCAAGCACCATGTAAATAGCCACCAAACCCACAATCCCCGCAGCCAAAGCCCCGGAAAGATAAGCCGGAGTCAGGCAAGAAAAAATCGACTCTGTATAAGCATTCCCCCACTCAGCACCTTGTTCGTGAAACCCCTCGGCCCGATCCTTCACCGCAAATAGCATACCTCCGGCAATGGCGGGAATAGACATCAAAAAGGAAAACTCAGCCACTTTCCCTGGATGGACGCCCGCAACCATGCCCGCAGCAATGGTCGAGCCCGACCTTGAAATCCCCGGAAGAATCGCAAAGGCCTGACCAACCCCCATCATCAAGGCGGCTTTAAAACCAACCACAGGCGCCATCTTCACCTTATCTTTGAGTAACCTAGGGATGTAGAGAACACATCCCGTCACAATCAACAAAGCCGAGACCAGCGCTGGGTCATTATAGGCGGCTTTAAACCAATCACCCCCTAATTTATAAGCAATCACAGCAGGCACCGAGGCCAAGGCCAAATACATGATCATCTTCCGATCATCGAGCATGTCTTTATTAAACAGAGAAAGGGTCATGTTCCACAGCCTCCGACGAAAATATATCAACACAGACACCAGCGTGCCCATATGCAGCATGACCTCAAAAGCCAAATCCTCAGGAGCGGGAACCCCCACTTGCCGAATCCCCAGTAAAAACTGCGTGAGCACAATGTGCCCCGATGACGAAATGGGCAAAAACTCAGCGAGCCCCTGCACAATCCCTACGACGATAGCCTGCCAAATTTCCATAATCCATAAAAGCCCTGATATCGAGCCGCGCGAACGCTAGAGGATCAGCGGCCCACGGGCAAGCGCATTCCCTTCTCTTTCATGTCCCCATTCTAAGTTTCCACTTTTCCATTTGCCAAGTCTCCCCATCCGGATGATACATCACCATGATACGCCCCCACCTCTCTCTCCTGCTCTTTTTCTGTTTCACGCTCTCCAGCATGGCAGCCGGCTACCTACCCCTGAAAACAACCTTCAAAGGCCAGGCTAAATTCCACAGCATGGCCAACAAAGCTGTGCATGAAAACTGGGGCAAACTCCCGATGGGAAAGCGCATGGCCAGAGTCGCCAAGGAGCTGGAAGGCACCCCCTACAAATCCTACACCCTGGAGATCGATAACCGGATCGAAAGCCCATCCGTTAATTTTCAGGGAATGGACTGCTGGACCTTTTTTGAGACCTGTCTCGGGTTCTGCCGGATGCTCGAAAAAAACAAACCAAGCTACCAGCCACAAGATCTCCTCCGAGAAATTGAATGGACACGTTACCGCAACGGACGCTGTAACGGGAACTACCTCGACCGCATCCACTATCTCGCCGAATGGTATTCTGATAACGATAAGAGGAGAACGATCAAAAACATCACCCGCAGCTTTCCCAACCAGCGAATGGACAACAAATGCCAGGAAATGACGATCCTATGGAAAAGCTACCGCTACCTCAAACACAACCCCGAACTGCGACGCGAAATGGCCAAGCACGAGGCCCGCATCACGCGGATGCCAGTTTACATGGTTCCCAAACACAAAGTTTCAGGCATCGAGAGCCGACTCAAGGAAGGCGACATCATAGGGATCGCCAGCAAGTATGACGGTGGATATTGCTCCCATGTAGGCATCATCATCAAAGACAACCAGGGCCGCTCAAGGTTCATGCACGCCTCCACCACCTACAAAAAAATCGTCGTCGATGACACCATCTCCAGATACTTAAACCAGTTCAACAAACATGCAGGCATCCTCGTGGCCCGGCCAAAATAACACAGCGCCCCCTATCTTTTGCCTTGGTAATTCTCACCAGAACCAATAAAATCCCATGCATGCCACTGATCCACCCCACGGCCATCGTAAGCGATGACGCCCAACTCGCTGACGACGTCACCATCGGACCTTTTGCCATCGTTGATGCAGGAGCAAGCATTGGAGCAGGCTGCAGGATCGGCCCCCGAGCATGGATTACCGGCAGCACTCAGATGAGCGAAAACAATCAAATCGGCTGCGGTGCCATCATTGGCGACCATCCGCAAGACACATCTTTTGACATCTCGACTCCAAGCAAGGTTATCATCGGCAACAACAACCGCATCGGAGATTATGTGACCATCCACCGGAGCACCGTCAAAGAAGGAGCCACCCATATTGGCAACGATAACTTCATTATGATCGGAGTCCATGTGGGGCACGACTGCAATATCGGCCACCTCAATAACATCGCCAATAACGTCCTCATAGGCGGACATGTCCATATAGGCAACAACACCTTTTTAGGCGCAGGCAGTGCCTTCCATCAATTTCTTCATCTTGGCGACTTCTCAATCGCGCAGGGAAATGCCGCCATTAGCCGTGACGTGCCACCCTTCTGTGTGGTGCACGGTCAAAATAAACTCTCGGGCCTCAACGTCATCGGCCTACGCCGTGGTGGATTCAGCCCCGAGGAAAGATCGGATATCAAGCGCGCCTACAAACTGCTTTTCCGCAGTGGCGGAAATATCCAGCAAGCTCTAGCTCAGGCAGCCGATCTCGAATGGACCAAGGGCGCGAGTAAGCTTCTCGCAGCCGCGCGCACGCCATCACGCAAGGGCTTGATGACGCGATAGCGAAAAACAAAGTAACACTACTTTTTATAAACCCCTGCAGGGCGCTCAGTAACGCTATGGATT
>CAYNNY010000139.1:0-8445 GCA_964398555.1 uncultured Verrucomicrobiales bacterium | reverse complement strand
TATTCATTTTTATAAACAGAGGACTTGAACCTCTTTTGGACGTTCGATAAGAAATTGACGTATTAAGATTCTGCGGTAGAATGATCGGCATGAGCACAGTAGAAGCTATAGAAGAGGCGGTAGAGCGCCTGAATAAGAAAGAGTTTGCAGATTTTCGGAATTGGTTCTCTAGTTATGAAGCTGCTGGTTGGGATGCCCAGATTGAGCGAGACATCGTCAATGGGAAACTGGAAGGTTTAGCCTCAGAAGCATTAGCTGATTTTAGAGCCGGCCGAGTAAAGGAGCTATGAAGCATTTTACGACTCCTAAATTTTGGAAGGTCTATGATGCCCTACCTGAACGCGTAAAGAAAATCGCAGATCGGAACTATGAGCTACTCAAGGCGAACCCCTTTCATCCGTCCCTACATTTTAAGAAAGTTGGTAGTTATTGGTCTGTGAGGGTTGGATTAATGTATAGAGCTTTAGGAATTCAGGATGGCGAGTCGATGGTTTGGTTTTGGATTGGAAGTCACACTCAATACGACCGCCTAATATAAGGAGGATAAAACAAATCGAATAGGGTAGGCGGGAGGTTCTAACTTCCGCCCCACACACCACCGGCCATACGGGTTTGCCTTCGGCTATGCGGAGGTGACTTCGTTTAAGAGATCGTGCGTTGTAGCACGGCGGTTCCTAGTTGCCACCTGTTACCCGTCCGGTCTTTTCGGGCCGTTAGGGTAACGAATGAGATTCCACTGTTTTTCTATACTTGGGAGGCCTTGGCTAGCGAGCTACTCATTTGTCATCGCCCTACTGACGATGCTTGTATGAGTGATCCTCCGATGCCTAAACGCAACCGCTTTCTCAGTATTTCATCCCAATGTTCTTTGGCCATGATCAGAACACCTCATGATAAATGGAGGAAGAACCAAGAGGTCCCATGCAGGGGTCTTGGTTGATATTTCACTCGGGTTGCCGACAGGCCAAAGGCCTATCCTACTTTCTTGTCTTCTATCTTAGCTCTTGATTCTGCTCGCGATTGCGAGACCTCTTTGCGACCCTCGATCAGGGCGGAGAGGAAGAGCAGCATGGCGGCAATGCTAATGCAGCTGTCAGCCACGTTGAACGCAGGCCAAGGGTAATTGACTATAGGTAGGTAGAAGTCGAGAAAATCGACCACATAGCCCTGCCCCAGCCGATCCATGAAGCTGGCATCCTTGTAGGGCTCCAGCCAAAACCCTTGAAACAATCGGTCGGTCAGATTCCCCACAATCCCAGCAATAAGCAAAGGTGCCGACCATCGGGCGGGGCCGGTGAAGGCTCCACGTTTCCAGAAGAAAAAAATGAAAAATAGCGCCACCACTAACACAAACAGAAAAACCACAGGCGCCCAACTGGTGCCATTCCCAATCCCAAAGGCAACGCCTTGATTGTGACGCCGCACGAGGTTGAAAAAACCCTCGATCACGGGGCGCGTATCTTCTTTAACAAAATATTTCTGCCCATCCACCACCACGAAGGGCAGCTTAAAATTAAAGACCACCCACCACTTGGTGATTTGATCGAGAATGTAAAGCGGCAGCGAAATGCACAACAGGAGTCGCACGATTTTTGCTCGGGAGATGGATGTTATCTCTTCCATTAAACGACGTCGTTACAACGTTGGCAAATATCGGTTACAAGCGGCTCGTAGCGGCGGCAACGTGGGCACATGCAGTGCTCGGTCGCCTTCGCTGTGGCGAAAACTTCATCGCCAACCACCACGGTGAGTCCGGCAAGGATGAAGAACTCAGTGACAAACTCACGATTGCTCAGCAATGCCGCGCAGGCATGCTCCGCAGGTAAGGTGAGCGTTACATCGGCCTCGTTGTTTTTGTTAAATGTCTTCGCCTGCACCTCTTTTTCGATGGCGGTCTGGATGACGGCGCGAATTTCCAGCAAGCTGCTCACCTGTGCAATGGCCTCGCCAGAAGCAAAATCAGGATCAGCCACTGGGAAGTCTTGCTCGTGCACACTTCCTTCATTCCCAGCATGGTTCCATGCCTCATCGGCAGTGAACGTAAGGATCGGCGCCATGAGTTTACAAATAGCATCAAACACACGGTGCATCACCGTCTGGGCGGCGAGGCGTCGGGTGGAATCAAGCGCATCACAATACATCCGATCTTTGGTGATATCAATGTAAAGAGCACTCAGCTCATTGGCGCAAAATTGGTTGATCTGGCTGAACACCTTGCGGAATTGATAGTGCTCGTAGGCATCGCGACACTCACCGATCACTTCATTCAGACGCTCCAGCACCCAGCGGTCCAGGATCGTCATATCAGCCTTGGCGACCGATTGGGTAGCGGCGTCAAAACCATTGATATTGCCGAGTAAAATACGAAGCGTGTTGCGGAGTCTGCGGTAGGGATCGGTGACTTGTTTGAAGAGTTTATCAGAAAACGGCACCTCCGTCTGCCAGTCCACCGATGCCGTCCAAAGGCGTACGATATCGGCACCAAACTGATCGTAGTAATGCTTGGCATTGATCGGCTTTTTACCGGACTTCGAGATCTTTTTACCGGAGGTATCGACGACAAATCCATGAGTCATCACCGCCTTATAAGGTGCGGCACCACGAGCGGCGATGCTCAACATCAGCGAACTCTGGAACCATCCACGGTGCTGGTCGGTGGCCTCGATGATGAGGTCCGCCGGCGAAGAAAGCTCTGGGTGACGATCGAGCACAGCCACATGGCTGGACCCGGAATCAATCCAGACATCAAGAGTATCGCGGCATTTGGTGCATCCCTCAGGAAGACCAAGACGAGAGGCCAGCTCTGCATCGGAAAGCTCAAACCAGATATTGGTTCCTTCTGTTTCCACGAGATCAGCCACTTTACCTATCAGCTCAGTGCTGATGATGGCTTTTCCATCCTTATCAAAGAAAACAGGAAGCGGCACTCCCCATGTGCGCTGACGGCTGATGCACCAGTCCGGGCGGGATTCCACCGTTCCGTAGATCCGGTTACGCCCCCACTTGGGCAGCCATTCGACCTTATCGATTTCCTCCATCGCTTTTCCGCGAATGTCTTTAAGTGAGATAAAAAACTGCTCAACGGCACGGAAAATGATCGGTGTTTTCGATCTCCAGCAGTGTGGATACTGGTGCGCGTAAAGTTCCTGACCGAGAAGGTTGCCCGCCTCGTCGAGGATTTCGGTGATCCGCTTGTTGGTTTTGAAAACGTGCTGACCTACCAGCTCATCCAGACCGCATTCATCGGTGAACTTACCATCGTCATCGACGGGGGAAAGCAGTCCGAGATCGTTTTGCTGCCCGGCTAGGTAGTCATCCGCACCGTGACCGGGGGCGATATGCACAGCTCCGGTTCCGGTTTCTGTGGTCACGAAGTTCGCGAAGATGATTTTAGAGGTGCGGGGAAGGAATGGATGCTGGGCATTCAAGCCCTCCAGTTCTTTTCCTTTGAATTCACTGGTCGCTTCAGAAAGCGTGAATCCGGTTTTAGCGGCAAAATCATCCAGCAAATCCTTGGCGAGGACAAGCTTCACCGAGCGACCGTCTTCATGGGAGAAACCCCCACAAACGTAATCAAAACGCTCGTGAACCGCGATGCCTAGGTTCGCAGGAAGCGTCCATGGCGTGGTGGTCCAGATAACCAGCGAGGCATCAGCCAAGTCCCCTGCCCCATCGGCCAAAGGAAAGCGAACATAAGCCGCCATGCTTTTTTTATCGAGATACTCGACTTCGGCCTCGGCGAGCGCGGTGCCAGCACCGTAACTCCAGAGAACTGGCTTACGGCTCTGGTAAACTGCATCCATTTCCACCAACTTGCCGAAGGTGCGGATAATATCGGACTCATACGCAGGGTCGAGCGTGAGGTAGGGGTTCTCCCAATCACCAAACACACCGAGACGACGGAAACTCTCGCGTTGGATATCGATAAAACCTTTGGCAAACTCGGAGCAACGACGTCGCACCTCAGCAGGCTCCTCATCGCGGGCGTCCTGCATGACTTTAAATTCAATCGGCAATCCGTGGCAGTCCCACCCTGGAATAAAGGGCGTTTCAAACCCTGCCATTGTCTTGGATTTAAGAACGAGATCCTTGAGCACCTTGTTCAGGGCCGTGCCCATGTGCACGTCACCATTGGCAAACGGAGGGCCATCGTGGAGAATAAAGCGAGGCGCACCTTCGTCTTTCCGACGCTTTTGAATGCGCTGGTAAAGGTCCAGCCCACCCTGAGGCTCGTTCCACGCCTGCAGGCGCTTGGGCTCGTTTTTAACCAAATCCCCCCGCATCGGAAAATCCGTCTTCGGTAGGCTCAGGGTGTCTTTGTAGTTGGTCTTGTTGTTTGAATCGTCAGCACTCATGTCTAAGGCGGCGGACGCTAAACACTGATCACCAAGGGGTCAACCGTGTAATTTAGCCAATCTGACTGATTTTACAGCCAACTCAGAGCCTGGCTACTCACTGGTCACCCCTGGAGGAAGCCAGTTTTTAGGCATGGGACGCACAGTTGGCTCAGGAGGGGACCCGATAGGCTTCCCGTCTTTATCGAGCTTCTGCGAAGAACGTGCTGATGCTTTTAATACCGTCGCATACTTATCGATCTTCGCCTGCATCTGCTTTTCAGGATACCCGCCGGCAAACTGATCGACCATCATCCCGCCGCTGTAGAGACGAAACGCAGGGATTCCACGGACATTTTCTTCCTGCGCCCACTTTCCCTCTTTGGTGACATCCACTTTGATAATCCTCACCTTCTCCGAATTTTTCTCAGCTAAACGCTCCAACACGGGAGCGATCGTTCGGCATGGGCCTCAGGTGTCCGAATAAAATTCCACCACCACTAATCGCATCTCGTCCATGATCACCGCCTTGCCATCCGTCTCATTCACCACACTGACGGTGGTCACCAGCGCTCCAGGAACACTACTAGCATCATCCTTCTTAAATTCATTCACCTTATCCGTAGCCGACTGAAACAACTCCTTACCTTTATCACAGGACACCAAAGACAAAGCACACAACGCTGTAACAACAGGAAGAAACACTGATATTTTTTTCATCTCCGAGACTCTGACGATGATCACTTCTCGATTCAAGGATATAACTCAAAACATTGCCCTGTATCTTTTTAAAAAACCATCTAGCATCGCTCGCGTGAACGTTGGCATCATCGCAAATCCCAATAAATCAGGAGCTCAAAAAGCACTCGAAAATCTTTGCTCTGCACTCGATAAAGAGCACATCTCATGGGTTCTCGAAACTCACACGGCCAAACTGATTAACTCCCCGGACGGCATCGATGCCGGTACATTTGCCTCTAGCTGCGATGTGGTCGCCGTGCTCGGAGGTGACGGCACCATGCTGGACGCCTCCAATAAAATCGGGCCCGCCGACATCCCCGTGGCAGGTATCAATATCGGCACGCTTGGATTTCTCACCACCTGCACCGATACCGAACTCGATATTTTTGCCCAAGCCCTCGCCAGCGGTAACTACTCGCTCATCAAGCGCATGCAACTCCGCGCCACCGTCACAACCGCCGATGGCACCCAACAACATTTTCGAGCCCTCAACGAGGTAACTCTGGCCCGCGGCCAGACTGGCCGACTCGTCTCTCTAGATGCCTGGGTGGATGGAGAACTCCTCAACCATTACCGCGCAGACGGACTCATCGTCTCCACAGCTACCGGCTCCACAGCCTACTCCCTCTCTGCAGGAGGCCCCCTGATTGCGCCCAAAGCCGATGTCTTTGTCATCACGCCGATCTGCCCACACAGCCTGAGTAACCGATCCCTCGTTGTCTCCGATAGCTCTGTAGTCGAGCTCGCCCCCGCTGCCGATGCCGAGTGCCCCATGCTCTTCACCGTCGATGGCCGTGATGTGGTGGAAATCCACCACGGCTGCCGAGTCACCGTCGAACAAGCTGGCCACGCCCTACCACTCCTCAGGCTCGAGGATCGCACCTTTTTTTCCACCCTCAGACAAAAACTCGGCTGGGGACAAGACTAATTCAATTCACCACTTTTACATCCTAACATCATCATGAGATACCAACCCGCCGACCCGCAACTTTTTGTCCGCAACCGCAAGAACCTTATCGAATTACTCCAAGACAACAGCCTGGCCATCCTCAACTCAAATGACATCCTGCCCACCAACGCGGACGGCCGTTTAGCACTTAAACAAAATACCGATCTCTATTACCTAAGCGGCATCGATCAGGAAGAAAGCGTCCTACTCCTCTTCCCCGGCGCCCAAGAGGAAAAAGACCGGGAGATCCTCTTTGTGCGTGAGACCAATGAACTCATCGCCATCTGGGAAGGTGAGAAACTCACCAAGGAAAAAGCCACTGAACTCTCAGGCATTCAAAATGTCCAATGGACCAACGCTTTTGAATCCACCCTGCACCGACTCATCCAGCAAACCCAAAACGTTTACCTTAACGCTAACGAACACCTCCGATCTGCCACCTCCGTAGAATCACGCGATGCCAGGTTCGGTAAAAAATGCCGCGAGGAATACCCGCTGCACCATTATCTCCGCCTCGCCCCCCTGATGCACCGACTCCGCATCATCAAAGGCCAGGAAGAAATCGACATGCTACAAAAAGCCTGCGACATCACCGAAGGTGGCTTCCGCCGCATTCTCGACTTTGTCAAACCGGGTGTCGGCGAATGGGAAATCGAGGCCGAATACATGCATGAATTTCTTTGGCAAAAATCCAAAGGATTCTCCTACCTCCCCATCATCGCCTCCGGAAAAAATGCCTGCGTCCTCCACTACATCGAAAACGAAAACGTCTGTCAGGACGGCGATATGTTACTCATGGATGTAGGGGCCGAATACGGCAACTGGAATGCTGACATGACCCGCACCATTCCCGTGAACGGAAAGTTCACCCCACGTCAACGCGAGGTCTACGAGTCCGTGCTCACCGTCATGCGCAAAGCAGATGCCATTCTCCGCCCCGGCATCCGCCCGTCCGACTACCAAAAGCAAGTGCTGGGATTCACTGAAATCGAACTCATCAAACTCGGACTCATCAGGGCCGATGAAGCCGCCGAACAAAGCGACGACAAACCACTGGTCAAAAAATTCTTTATGCACGGCACCTCCCACCATCTCGGGCTCGACGTTCATGATGTCTGTCCGCCTAACGAACCCGTCACCGAAGGCATGGTCTTCACCATCGAACCGGGCATTTACATCCCCGATGAAGATCTCGGCGTCCGACTCGAAAACGATGTCGTTATCGGCAAAGACTCCAACTTCGATCTAATGGCCAATATCCCTCTCGAAGCCGATGACATCGAGGCCTTAATGGCAGGGAAATGAGACCTCTGGACTGCGGTGGCTTGACACCGCTCTCTAGCTCTATCTCGCAGCCCACCATTCCCCATCAAACCCCTCGCTCAAAAACGCAGAGTCCCAAATCACCCACTCAAGAAATTCTGAAAAATTCTCTAAATTCTGTCTAGCGCCGCAGGCCTCAACCCGACACCATCTCCAAACACGCCTTGCGGCTGCGTGGCAGATTCCCAAAGGCGTGCTCCAGTGACATAGATGCACTCATCTTCTCATGCGCTACTCCGAGCAGTCGAGCAAGTTCACGTTCAAAGTGCAGCACCCCACGCTGATCAGCCCCCTTCTCCCCGAGGTAGTTCAACCCTCTGCGCAACAAATCATACAACTCCGGCACCGGGTGATCGAGCTCGACCACACAAGCTAACAAATCAACAAAATACGATGCCGCCACCGTATCGGCGTAGCGCTTGCGCAGACTTTCTCGGTAGTCCAGCACAGCAACTTCACGCAGCGTGTGCAATTCACTTTTACGGCTTCGCACCCAGCTCAGGTCAGCCTCAAAAAACAAGTCCAACTTCCCCGCGAACGGACTCTTCGGTCGCCGAGCGCCCTTCGCCACAGTTTTAATCACCCCCTCACCCTCCGTGCACCAATGCACGATCCAGCTAGTCTCAGTCAACTTAGTGAGACGGATGATGATACCTAGGGACAGCTCCATTGCCCCCCCATCATTCATCGGAGAAAAATCTGCGTCGAGCGTAGAATCAGATATCTCACGGGTTCTCAACTTCAGAAAAAAGCCTGCGACAGATTTCCGCCACAGGCTTTAAAGTCAATGCTGGCATCTGAAATACCACGGTATCGTGACTACTTCTTTTGCATGGCGGATTTTTGCACGGTGCTTTTAATAAGCTCTCCTGAGTAAACAACCTCCGGCAAAGCCGGAGGTTTTAAAATTGTGAGCCGCCCAAGGCGGCGTTCTTATATCTTCGTTTTACTTGTTAAGTGTTTGTTTTTTCGTTCTCTGAGGGGAACTCCATTTGCTCATACTCCCTGTCGCGTTTTTCTTGATGCCTAATGTAATTTCTTACTATCTCTGTATCTAAACCAACGCTATCCACGAAATATCCTCCGGCCCAAAAGCTC